>CACWIW010000077.1 GCA_902761035.1 uncultured bacterium
TCGACCTTCTCGGCCACCACCGGCCTCTCCACCAAGCCCTCTAGGGGGAGGGTCGTGCTTGCCGCAGTTGTCTCGGTTGTCCCGGTTGTCTCGGTTGTCTCGGCCTTCGCAGCCATCTCGCCCGCCACAGGCGGCATCTCAGAAGCCGCATAATCAGGAGCCTTGGCACCGGAATTTCCGAGATTTCCGAGCTCTGCATTCGGCACTACTTGCTCTTCATCGGTGACCGCCACAGGCACCTCAGCCACCACAGGCGTCACAACCCGCTCGACCGCCACAGGCACCTCAGCCACCACAGGCGTCACAACCCGCTCAACCGCGACCGGTGCCTCAGCCACCGTAGGCGTCACACCCCGCTCGACCTTCTCGACCACCACAGGTGCCTCAGCCACCACGGGCGTCACAACCTTCTCGGCTACTACCGGTGCCTCGCCCACCACAGGCGTCACAACCCGCTCGACCGCCACCGGTGCCTCTGTCACAACAGGCGTCACAACCCGCTCGACCACCACCGGCACCTCAGCCACTACAGGCCTCTCGACCTTCTCGGCCACCACCGGCCTCTCCACCAAGCCCTCTAGGGGGAGGGTCGTGCTTGCCGCAGTTGTCTCGGTTGTCCCGGTTGTCTCGGTTGTCGTGGAACCGCAGAAGCCACAGAATCAGGAACCTCGGCTCCGAAATATCCGGGAACTCCAGAATTTCCAGAAACTCCAGAATTTCCGGAAACTCCAGCCGCCACCGTGTGTACCCCGTCCCTCGCGGCGTCAAGGTCTGGTACGTCGGCCATCGCCTGCTGGAACTTCTCCACGGCAGCCTCAAACGCCTCGCCACACTCCTTGTTCTGGCCCACAAGCATGCCAATAAGCATGGTTTGTGCCAAGGGGATTCCTGATCCGTCCCGAACGACGGAACTCGAAAGCCCGTCAATCGAAATCGTCGGAATCATCATCGGTCATCTTCCTTCCTGTAAACTCTTCCATCTCGGCGTCGGCGCGCATTTCCTGCATCCGGCGTTCCTCCTCCGCCCATATTTCACGGTGCTGCGACACCTTCGCCCGTTCCTTCACGGCCGCGACGAAGCGTCCGTGCGCCTTCTCCGCTTCCTGCTCCCGCGTTTCAAGGTCTGCTTTGGCGCGGGTGACTCCATCCGTGAGCAGCACGCCCTCCTCGTCGATCTGCGAAATGGCCGTCCGCACGCGGTCGATTTCGTCCCGCGGCACGGGACGTCCCAGAATCGTGTCGAACACCCGGTCGCGACGCTCTTCCTTCGTCTGCGCGTAGGCGTCCAGCTTCCGCTTCCGCGAATCGAGTTCCACCTGTGCCACCTCGCGGGCATGCCGGGCCGAGACGAGGTCTTTCCCCGCCCGGTCTTCGCGCATCACGCGGATGCGCAGCATGCTCTCGAGTGCGTATGCCATTACGAAACCACCTGCTTCAGCTTTGCAATCGTCTCCTCGTAGGACGGCCTCTCCTGAAGGCCCTGCCGGAGGAACCCGTTCACCGCGTCGATCTTCGCGATCGCCTCGTCCGTAGAGGGGTCTGCGCCCTTCTGGTACTCGCCGATCTTCAGCAGCAGCTCGACCTCGGCGTATTTCGCCAGGATCTCGCGCAGTTTCGCGGCGGCCGCCTTGTGGTCCTTCTCGATGATCGCGCTCTGGCAGCGGGAGACGCTCTGGAGCACGTCGATGGCGGGGTAGTGGTTCTTCTGGGCGAGCTTGCGCGAGAGGATGATGTGGCCGTCGAGGATGGACCGCGTCTCGTCCGCGATCGGCTCAGTCATGTCGTCGCCTTCCACTAGCACCGTGTAGAGCGCGGTGATCGAGCCCTTGTCCGAGTTGCCCGCGCGCTCCATCAGCTTCGGCAGCTCCGAGAACACGCTCGGCGGGAAGCCGCGACGGGTCGGCGGCTCGCCGGCAGCAAGTCCGATTTCGCGCTGGGCGCGACCAAAGCGCGTTACGGAATCCATCAGCAGGAGCACCTTCTCGCCCTTGTCGCGGAAGAACTCGGCAATCGACGTTGCCACGTAGGCGGCCTTCAGACGCTCCATCGCGCTGCGGTCGGACGTGGAACACACCACCACGCTCTTGCGCATGCCCTCGGGGCCGAGGTCCTTCTCGATGAACTCGCGCACCTCGCGTCCGCGTTCGCCGATGAGCGCAAGCACCGTCACGTCCGCGCTCGTGTTGCGCACGATCTGTGCCATGAGCGTGGACTTGCCGCCGCCGGCCGCCGCGAAGATGCCCATACGCTGTCCCTCGCCGCAGGTCAGTAAGCCGTCAAGCGCGCGCACGCCGAGGGAGAGAGGCTTGGAGATGATGCGGCGGTGGAGCGGACTCGGCGGGTCGGCGAACACGGGATAGTAGGCGTCGGGGCGGATGGGGCCCTTCTCGTCCGCCTCGATCGGATGCCCGAGGCCGTCCAGCACGCGCCCGAGCAGCGAGTAGCCCACCGGCACCATGTGGATGCGCCGCGTGGGAATCACCTCCGTCTGGGCGGAGATACCGATCATCTGCCCTAGCGAGGTGAGCAGCACGGCCTCCTTCGTGAAGCCCACGACCTCGGCCAGTACCTCGAAATCCTCCCACGGGTTGCGCAGGATGCACACCTCTCCGACCTTCACGCCCGGTACCGCTGCCTTGATGATCGTGCCGACAACCTGGATAACGCGGCCCTTCACCTCGATGGGCTGCGCATCCTCAACGGCACGGTCCAGGACCTGCGTGATATAGTCGAACGATCCCATTTTCTACTTAGCGAAATTCTTCCTGATTGACTTTTCGATGGCGGCGATCTGCGCGTCCACAGACGCGTCCACGGTGCCAGCGGCCGTCTCCACCACGCATGCGCGGTCGTCGAGCTTGCCGTCCTCCACGACCTCCATGAAGTTGACCGAGGGAAAGTCCTTCAGTATGTCTTGTATCCTGGCCTTCACCACTGGCACCATCCGGGTGCTCACGCGCACTGTGATCTGCTGCTGGTTGCGCACGATGGCGCGCATCGCCTTCTTCGTGACCTGCACTACGAGTTCCTCGTCGCCGATCTCGTCCACGCACTTGCGCAGCGCCTTGAGGACGATGCCGCACATCTTGTCCTCAACGCTCTCCATGTACTGGACGGAACTTTCCAGGAGATCGAGCTTCTGCATGGTGATCTCCATCTTGCCGTCCTGGATGCCCTTGTCGTAGCCCTCGTCATGGGCGGCCTTCATCACCTCGTCGATCTTCGCGACGGCAGAGACGTCCGATGCCTTCACCAGACGCGAGGCCGATTCAAGCGAGAATGTGTCCTTTTTCACGAGCAGCATAGCGCATACTCCTTTGGAAATTGAATCTGCATGAGCCGGGAAACCTCCGCCAGCGACACCTCGCCGTCGAGCGGCGCAAAGCCGCCCTCCCGTTCCACGGGATAACGCAGGCGCTGTCTGTCTAGCAACCCAGCAGGCAGGCCCTTCAGCGCCGTCGCGAGATAGCGGAGTCCGTTCACGGCGAAATCGTCGCCGTCCGCCGCCGGCAGCTTCCACTTGTGGAAATAGGGTGCGACCTTCAGCACGTCTGGATAGACGCCCGGCAACGCGGCCTTCAGCTCGCGCACGCGCGCCCCGGAAATAACGCTGCGCAGCTCGTCAGCACGCGCAATGGCGGCTAGCCAAAGCCCGATGTTCTGATAGGATTCGGCGGGAAGCAGCAGCAGTCTGCTGCCGTCGTCGGCGGGAAAGGCATGGAAGAGGGGCGTCACGCCGAGGCGTTCGCACACGAAGGCGTCCACGCGCGGCGAACCGCGGCGCGCGGCCGTGCCGTCGCCGCAGGCCGCGTCTATGCGCGTAGCGTCGGCGAGCGGCGCGAAACCGAACAGGAACCCGCGCACGAGCGGCCACCGCCGTTCGTCGCGCACGAGCGCCCGTGCGTCCTTCATGTCGATCGGCTGCGTCATTTCTTCTTCGGAGGGGAGTCGCGGAACAGGGTTACGGAAATCTTCGAGTAGTCAAGGCCCTCGATCGCGTTCTTCACGAGGCTCTTGATCTGGGGGACGAAATCGGCCATGTCCACGTCGTAGCGGTGGCGGATCGCGACGGCTGCGGAACTCGGCTTCGCGTGCTTTGCGAACGGGTCGTTCTCGGGCAGCACCACGTGTACGCGCGCGTCGACTACTCCCTCAATCTGTGAAATCGTGCGGGATAGGTCCTGCGCAAGGGCGTCCATGAACCGGATGCGCTCCTCGGAGGGCGATGACACCATGCCCGTCTTCTTGAAACTCTCGGACACGCCCTGGTACTGGCGACGGGGAAGTCCCTTCTGCTCGAGCAGCTCCACGGCCGTGGCGAACTTGCTTTCGCCGACCATCACGTTCCACGTACCTTCCTCGCCGGGCGTCTTGCGGCAGGAGATGTCGTGCGCCTTCAACTCGGCGATGATGGCATTCGCCTGGCGCTCCTCTAGCTGCGAGTAGAGCGTCGTTTCCTCCTCGCATCCCGCGAGGAGCATCAGCGCGGCACAGCACGCCGCCTTCAACCAAATTGCCTTCATCTCTTTAATCCCTTCGTTTAATTAAGGTTAACCTCCTACGACCCATTCGCGGCTGGATCCGGCGGAGGACTTCACGAACCGCGACCAGCGGGCGTTGGCCTCGGAATCCTTCCCGAGCATCCGCAGCGCGCGCGTCTCGAGAAGCGCCTCGGCACGACGCAGGTTCGGCGGAAACTCGGCAGACCGCACGGCGTCGAGCGCGGCGGCGGGCTGGTGCTCGGCCAGCAGGAGATCGGCCAGCATGGCGGCAGACACGCCGTCGCGCGGGTCCTCCTCCGCAACGGCCTCCAGCAGCACGCGCGCGCGCGGTCCCTGCCCGTGCCGGGCAAAGAGCCACGCAGTCGTGAGCATCAGCTGTTTTTCTTCCGTTTCCACCGTAAACGCCCGCCTTGCACCATCAGCCGTTCTTCACCAGCGTCTCGACCGCGTTGCTCGCCTTCTTCGCGATGCTCGTAACGACTTCCTGCTGGAAACTGAGGTTCGCGACCTCGTACTGCAGTTCGGTCATCTGCAGCACGCTCGGCGTGTTGCCGAGCTGCTTCGCCTGCGACAGGGCGTGAATCCGGTGCATGATGCCCTGGTTCATGTCCTGCGCCACGCGCCATGATGCGCCTATCTGCTGCGCGAACGGGATCGGGTCTGGCCCGCCCACGCCCATCGCCGCCTGAAAGGCCTTGACTGCATCCGCGTCCGCAACCTTGTTCGTTGCCAGCTGCTCGTTCAGGTACGCGACGCTCTGCGGCGCCTGCGCAGCCCGAACGGCCTCTATTGCTGCTGCTTCTAGCACTTCTTGATCTCCTTTATTCCAAAAGTCCGCGAGCGAGGTTTGCAGCGGCCTCGTCTTCCGACTGCGCCGCCTCGACTAGACAGTCCCTCGCTTCGTCCTTACGCCCCATCCGGATCAGCGCCATGCCGCGGAATGCCCGCAGCATCGCCGAGTTCGGCCACTTGACGAGCGCCTCACGGTCGATGTAACCGACCGCCAGCTCGAATTCGCCGAGGCTGATCATCAATACGACCTTCGCCGTGCCCACGGACACCTCCTCGGGACGGAACTTCTCAAGTGCGGCGAGGATCCTCGTCGCACTCTTGAAATAGTTCTTCCCCGTCGCCATGAGGGCGACGTTGAGGAGGAGCCGGGCTTCGTCGGGCCGCAGATCAAACGCTTCTTCGGCCATTGCGCTCAGCGCATGTTCGAAGCAATGGACGACAATGCGTCAGCCATGTTCTTCTGGATGTTCGTCATCGTGGTGAGGCAGAGGTTCCACTGCTGCAGGTCGTACTGTAGCTGCTGGAGGTTTGCCTGCACGTCCGGGTGCTCCTGATACGTCTTGAGCGACGTCGCGAGACGATTCTCAAGCGTCTCCACCGCGTTGAAGAGCGCGTTATAGACGTTGTCGAGATGGATGACCCAAGGCGTGCTGCTGTCGACACGCTTGATCGTCATCGTGTTGTCCACAACCTCACACAGACCCACTGTGTGCGTTGCGCCCGCGTATGTTCCTGCCATTTTTGCTTCCTTTCTTTTGGTTTGTTTGACTGCTGCGGCCGCTCGGCCACAGAAGATGAAATCCTATCCTTTCGCCGCCGCCAGGCGCAGGACCTTCCGCGCCAGGACATTCGCCTCATAGAGGCGCGCGCACCTCTCGTATTCCTCCGGCGGCAGGCCGCGCGCAAGGGCCTCCGCAAGCCGTGCGTCAAGTCCCGCCAACACGGCATCGTAACGTCGGAGCGCTGCGGCGGCGTTCGGTCCGGCGAGCTCCTTCTCTATCTCCAGGAGGCGGATCGGCGATTCACTGCTCATGGTTTCCATGTGACCGTCTCCTCTCCGCGTTTCAGCGTCACCTTGTCCGCCTCGATCTTCTCCACCTTGAACTCTCCGACCATCGACCCTTCCGCCGCGCGCGAGCCGTCGCGCAGAACGAGACACGGATACGGCATGAGAATCACGCCCGCCACGGGGCACTTCGGTTCAGGCATGCCCGGCCTAGGAGCCGGCGTGATAAACGGGTGCTTGCGCGCTGCCTGCGACGAAAGCGCCTGGTAGCGAGTGGGGGCATCCGTCCGCTTCCCGTCGTCGCACACCACCGCCGTGTCATCCACCACCCGAACGCGGTTCACGTCCGTGCAGATCGTCGCCACTGTCTGGAGCAGCTCGTCGCGCGAACGCGCCCGGCCTGCGAGCTTGACCACGCGGTTCGTCGCCGCCTCCAATTTCGTGCGTCCCTCGGTGATGACGAACAGCACCTCCTCTACGCCCGCCTTCAGCGTCTCGTCGTCGGAAAGGTCGAGTATCAGGTTCGCGTCGCGCTCGTATGCATCCTGCGCGAAAGTGAGCCGGTCCGCGCGCTTCGCGAAATTGCCAAAAATCACGGTCTCGCCGTCCTTTTCCACCATGTCAAGCCCATTCGTCGCGACCCATGCCGCAAGGGCTTCCGCAGGGGACACGCTCTCAACCACGGGAGAGTCGTTCTCTACCGCAGGCGTGCCAAGCTTATCGCGGACAAAAGGCACGGATTCCCATATACGCCCATACCGCAAGGCCAGGAAATATCCGACTGCGAAAAACACCAAAATGAGTACCAGCACGAGCAGACACCCGAGGCAGCTTCGCCGCGACGAGCGTTTACCCTCGGCCTCGGTTGGGCGCGGCTCTTCCGTGGCAGGACGCGCCCCCTCGTCTGTCGAAGGCGGCGGCGTATCCGATGGGGCGGACGGCGCAGTATCGGAGCCGTCCGTCTCCGTGTCCGCCGCAGGCTGTTCTGGCGGAGGAGGAGGCTCGGGCGACTTCAGTTCGGGCCAGGCTGCGCCGTTCTCGCCGACGGCGAAGGACGAGTTTCCGAACGAAAATAACGTGTAGAGGTCGATTTTCTTGGCCTCGCCGTCCGGCAGTTCCTTAAGGCTTACGCCTGTGTCCGTCGTCTCGATGGCAAATGCCTCTGCGGCCAGGGACGAGTCGGCAAGCACGATGTCGCAGGAGTCGGCAGACCCGAAGGTCACAGTCCCCTCGGCGAGCGCGATTTCCGCGCCCGCATTGGCCCCCTGGACGATTTTGAGCAGATAGTTCACGTGTTAGCCCTTCAGTTTCAGACGGCCCAGGGGCTGGATGTTGATCTCGCTGCTCAGCTCCTGGAAGGAGAGCACCGGCAGTTCGTAGTACTCGCGCTCGATCATCTTGCGGAAGTAGCGGCGGATGTCCACCGAGACGATCAGCACGGGTTTCTGAGGTATGTTGGCGAGGTCGCCGATAGTCGACTTGACCGTGCCGATGATCTTGCGCACGTTCTGCGGATCCATCGCGAGGTAGCTGCCCGCGGAGGTCTGGCGCACGCTCTTGCGCACCATCTCCTCGAGCGACGGATCCAGCAGGTAGGCGGCGATGATGTTCTGCCCGCCGCTGAACTTGTAGGAGATGTAGCGGCTGAGGGCGCTGCGCACGTACTCGACGAGCAGGACCGTGTCCTTCTCCTTCTGCCCCCACTCGATGAGCGTCTGGGTGATTTGCTTGAGGTCGCGGATGCAGATGCCCTCCTGCACAAGACGCTGCAGCACGTCGGTGATCTTCTGGAGCGGCAGCACGCGCAGCACCTCGCGCACGAGCTCGGGTGCCTCCTTCTCCATGTGGTCGAAGAGGAGGCGCGTCTCCTGGATCGAGAGGAACTCGTGGGCGTAGCGCTTTAGGACGCCCGACAGGTGGTACGAAAGCACGCCGTTGATGTCGAGGTAGCGGATGCAGCCCGCGTCGAGGTCCGCCTTGTACGACTCCTCCACCCAGCACGTCGCGTAGTCCGCGAGGAAGCGCTTCCCCTCCGTAAACGGGATTCCGGCGGCGGAGAGGTTCTCCGGCGTCTCGAGCGCGAGGAGGTGTCCGCGGTTCAGCACGCCCTCCGACACCGGCACCTCGTTCACGAGGATGCGGTACTTGCCGTCCTTCACCGTCTCGTTGAGGCTCAGGTTGATGCCGGGGAACGGCACGCCGAGGTCGTGGTAGAGGGCACGGCGCACGCCGATGATCTGGTCGTTCAGCTCCTCGTAGGTGAGCGCCGAACGGATGGAGGCGTCGATGTCTACCATGAGCGGCGTGACCATCGCGAAGTCGTCGCCGCCCTTCTTCGGCTTCTTCGGCTTGCCCTCCTCGCCGGACGGCTGCGCCGCCGTAAGCGGGTCCTCTGCGGCCGCTTCCTGCGCCTTGCGCCTTTTCATGCGCGAGACGAGCGCATACCCAACGATTCCCACGGCAGCGGCCAGTCCGAAAATCTGGATCTTCGGGAAGCCGGGGATGAGGCCGATCGCCACGAGCATGAGCGCGCCGAGGAGAATGGCCTTCGGCTGGGCGAAGAACTGGTTGACGATGTCCTGGCCGAGGGGTTTCGCGCCCTCGTCGCCCACACGCGTCACGATCACGCCGGCGGTGATGGACACGAGCAGCGCGGGAATCTGCGAGACGAGTCCGTCGCCGATCGTGAGGATGCCGTACTTTGTCACGGCCCAGCCCACGTCCTTGCCGTTCATGAACACGCCCACGCAGATGCCGCCCACGATGTTGATGGACGTCATGATGAGTCCGGCGATGGAGTCGCCCTTCACGAACTTCATCGCGCCGTCCATTGCGCCGTAGAGCTGCGACTCCTTCGCGAGCTCGGCACGGCGCTGGCGGGCCTCGTTCAGGTCGATGGCACCCGCGCGCATGTCGGCGTCGATGGACATCTGCTTGCCGGGCATAGCGTCCAGCGTGAAGCGCGCGGCCACTTCAGACACACGCTCCGAGCCCTTCGCGATCACGACGAACTGCACGATCGTGATGATGAGGAAGATCACCGCGCCCACCACGAAGTTGCCGCCCACCACGAAGTTGCCGAACGTGTAGATGATCTCGCCGGCGTTCGCCTTGAGCAGGATGAGTCGCGTGGTCGTGACGTTCAGCGCGAGGCGGTACAAAGTGGTGAAGAGCAGCATCGACGGGAACGTGGAGAACGCAAGCGCTCTGGGCAGGTAGAGCGAGAGCATCAGCATCACCGTCGATATCGTCAGGTTGATGGAGATCAGGAGGTCCACCACCGGCGTTGGAAGCGGGATGATCAGAAGGCCGATGATCGCGACGACGAGGAACGCAAGCACGAGATCGCCGTACTTGCTGAAAACGTTCGCAAATCCTGTCCAGTCCTTGCTCAAGTCGCTGCCCTCAGTTCATCATGTCTCCAGGAGCGCCGCCCGGTAGTGGTCCAGCAGCTCCGTATCCGCCAGCAGGTTCTCCAGCTCCCGCGCCGCCGCGTCCGCCTTGGCGCCCTTCCTTCCCCGAAGCGTGCGGATCGTCCGCACCGCCGCCGACCGGAAGCCGTGCGCAGTGCGGAGGAGCGGCGATCCGCCCGCCGCCGCCAGCGCGTTCATTATCTCGGCGCCCACCGAGGCGCCCGTGGGGAAAAGCGATTTCAGCGTCTCCGAGACGGTCGTAGAGCCGGGGAGGAGCGGACCCTGCGTCTGGCCGGGCGTCTGCCCAACCGGCCCGCGCGTCCAGTCCGCGGTCGATATGCCCGTATCGAAACGAACACCGCTTGTCACCCGGTTCAATTCCATGTGACGTCGCCTCCAAAGCGCTTCGCGAGCGCCCACATTTCCGAAAACACCTGCCAGAGCGCCGTCTCCGTCACGTCGCGTTCAGGGAACTTCACGAGGAATATAGCCTGGCCCGTCTTAGCGAGGTAGGCGGTGCGGAGCGGGAACGGGAACCTGTTGCCGGGATGCGCCGCTACGAGCAGCTTGCGCACGGACGCGCCGTCCGCCGCCATCGGCACGCGCACCTGGAGGCACAGCGACTCGCGCGCATGCTCGACAGCCACGGACGCCCCGTTCTCGAAACGGGCCGCAGCCACCCCGCGCTCGTTCAGCTCGAAGTGCGCAAAACCGAAGTGGCGCCCGAACTCCTCTACGGCGCTGTCTATCCAGGAAGCCCTCATTTCTGGTGTCTCTCCTCCCTGCGACGCTTCTCGGCCTCTTTCTCCTCCTCCTCGGCGAGACGGTCCGTCGTCTCCTCCAACAGCTCCTGCGCGGCCGCAGTGAGCTTGAAGCGGTCCGCCGCCTCCGCGAACAGACGCGGCGACAGCTCGCGGAACACGGCCAGCATCTCGCGCGCGAAGTCCATCTGCGCAAGCAGCGCGCGGATGCCGCACGACGTCATGATGCCGCCAACCTGCGCGGACGACACGAACGGCTGCTCGGTAAGGTCCACCACGCGGCCCGTGAGCTTCTCGCCGTCGAGAAGGCTCCGCTCCCCGAACTGGTTGAGGAGACGCGCTACAAGCCGGTCGAGCCGGTCCATCACCGTGCGGAGCACCTCAACGCACTGGAGGTCGGAGATTATGCTGCGCAGCTGTTCGGCGGACTGCGACGGATTTGCGGCCTGAAGGTCCACGCCCGCGGCCGAAATGAGGAACTCGAGCGCCTCCGCGATGTGACCAGCTCCGCGCGATGCGAGCAGGGAGCGGAAGCAGTGCTGCGGCGACGAGAAGCCTACGACCTCGCCACGGTACAACTCGCGGAGGTCGTGCATCTCCTCTGGCGTAGAGACGCGCTTGTTGATCTCCTCTGCCACGTTGATGCCCGCCCGCATCTCAGGGCCCTTCGTGCGCTCAAGCTGTGCCTTCGCGTCCTGTACGGCCTGACGCAGCTCCGTCTCGCCCTCCGCTAGGGACTTCTCGAGGCAGTCGAGCATCGCGAACTGGTGGGACGGGTCGCCGGACCCCTCGCCGAGCATTTTAAGCAGCTGTTCGGCGCTGGGCGGCGGCTGCGCCGCGCGGAGGAGGCGCAGCATGCGGCGGAGGAAATCCGCGCCGGGCATGTCCGGCATCATGTTCATCCACGACTGGATGGCCTCGATCTGCGCGTTCGGCGCGCGCCTCGCGTCGCCGAGCTTGCGCTCGGATATGTCCTTCGCCTCCTTCTCCTCGAACTGGAAGGACAGCTCCTCCATGGAGTCCATCAGCTCCGCCGTGGGATCCGACATCACCTGCACGCCAAAACCCATCGCCACGCCCGACTCCACTGCCGGGGCGGTTGCCTTCGCTCCTGCGTCGAAGGTCGTCGACGCGATCGACTGGCGAAGAATCTGGGCTGCGTCTAGCTGCATGGCCTACTTGTCTTTGCGGGCCTCCCGTTCCCGCTTGCGCTCCTCGCGCCGAGCCTTGGCTTCCTTCTTGAATTTCTCCATGCGCTCCTCGTGCTGCTCGGTGCGGATCTCGTCCTGCTCCTCCAGACGCGCCTCGCGTTCCTTGCGCTGCTCGTTGTCGGCATCGGAGTCGCGGGAGAGCGTCTCCTCGTAAGTGATGTCGCGGTTGCGGGCGGACTGCACGCGTGCGATATCAGCCGACGGGCCGACCGTGACCACGTGCGGGGTGATGATGAAGAGGCGCTGCACTGTCTCCTTCTGTATGGAGACCCCGCCGAAGAGCCAGCCGATCCACGGGATGTCGCGCAGCCAGGGGATGCCCCAGCCCGCGTTTTCGTTTACGTCGCGGAAGTAGCCCGCAAGCAGGAGCGACTCGCCTTCCGGCACGGAGGCCTGCGTCTGGAGCGTGCTCTGGCGCGTCATCGGCATGGAGTCCACGCTTACGGTCTCGAATCCGCCGTCCTGCAGGTCCATCGCGAGCCAGAGGCGCAGAACCTCGTTGGTCGAGGCGGGGATCATGACGCGCGGCTTGATGGAGAGCTTGGTGCCCGCGGTAACCTCCTCTAGCGAGGCGACCTCGGTGCCGACAACGCGCGCGTGGTAGCTCTGCATGTCCGTGATTTCGGCCGCTAGGTTGTCCGTCGTGAGGATCGACGTGCGGGAGATGTTGCGGGCCTTGCCCTTCGTGCGGAGCGCCGAGAGCGACGTGCTCACGTCCACATGGTCGCCGAGGTACGTAAGCGCACCGGCAAGGCCGCGTCCCGCGAGGGCGGCCGGGGCGAAGAGGTTGCCGGCGTTCTGCCCGGCGGCGGCGTCGAACTCGCTGTGCGCGCCGTGTACCGCAAGCGAAAGCTGCCAGTCGAGCGAGTCGTCGCGCGTCATCTCCACCACCGTCACGGCAATCTCCACAAGGCGCTGCGGCACGTCGAGCTGGCGGATCAGGCGCTCGTACATGGGCATGCGCGTGGCAACGTCGCGCACGATCACCGCGTTCAGGCGGTTGTCGGGGCGGATTATGGGCGATACCGTGCTGCCGATCGAATCATGAAGCTTCGCCTCGGCAGTGTCAGCGCGGTTCGTCTCCTTGTCGCGCGACTGGCTGGTCCGTCCGACAGACATCAGATCCTGCAGTATCTGGGCCACGCCGCGGATTTGCGCGCCGGACTCCGGGTCGGACGAACGGAAGCTCACGTCGTCCGCCCACGTGTTGACGAGCGGGAAGACCCGCGTCTCGATCTCATTGAACGTGCGCAGCTCCTTGAGGTGGTCGGCCTTCTCGATCATCGTCAGCACGAGTTCCACGTAGCGCGGCGGGCCGGACACCATGATTAGCTCGTCGTTGTTGGTCGTCTTGATCGGGAAGCGGCTGTCCTCCACCCCGAGTTCGCGCAGCATCGAACGCACCTCGCCCGCCTTCATGTAGGCGAGGTCGACGAGCTGGCTCAGGACTTCTCCGGACGAGTAGATGTACAGCGCCACGCCGTCGTAGTACCAGATCAGGTTGTGCATCGTACACACGCGCTCAAGGAACTCCTGGGCCGGCATGTCCACGAAGTCGCCGGAGAAGCTCCCCTTCACGCGTTCGCTCATCACCACGCTCAGGCCTTCGGTCACTCCGAACGTCTCGAACGCCTCGCGCAGCGCCATCTGCCGCGCGACGAGCGAGTATTTCCCCACTCGCCAGGGAATCGCGTTGGTGGAGCCCGCCTGCGCGACGAGCACCGCCGCGCAGAAAAAGAGAAACGCTAGGAAAATTCGCTTCATGGCCGAATCATCACCTCCGGGAAGGAAGGTTGTGGGCTTTCAAGCTCGGCCGCGCGTGCGCGCCACCAGTCCCAGGAAGCCGTGAATGAGCGGAAGAAATCGCGTAGGACAAGGGCGTCCGCGTCGGACGGCGCCGCCTGCCAGAGAATCGCCACGTCCGCCTTGGGCTCGTAGGCGAGCACCGCCTCCTCGCGCATGATGCGCCCAGCCGCGAAGCCTGCAAGGGACGCCAGCGTTTCGTCGGACGGCGTGGCGGCCACGTTCGCCTGAAGAAGCGCGCGCCCGCCCTCGTCAGACGCCACGACCTCCTCGCCGTCCACCAGCAACGCGGCGCGCGCCGCGTCCGCCGCGACGGCATCCGGGTAACCTATGGCTCGTGCGAGCCGCGCTGGAAATCGTTCTCCCATGTCCGTTAGATGTGCTGCGCCGTGTTCAAGCCGCAATTGCCGTAGCGCGTCACCACGCTGCTCGACGTGTTGAACGTCATGTCACGCCAGTTGATCATGCTCTGTAGCTCGATCGCGTCCTCCTGGCTTGTCGTGTTTGCGCTGTCCATCGCCGTCTTCAGCTGGTTGATCACCGTCATGCGGTCCGAATACGACCAGCCCATGACGGAGATCGTGATCCCGCATTCCGTCTCAAGGAACGTCCTGATGGTGCACCCGCGCGCGGCCTTGCGCATCTCGTAGCTGTCCGGGATGTTCGCCACGTCGCTCAGGGACGCGCCGCCCGCCATCTGCGAGCATACGCTCGACATCGCCTGGAGATAGGTGTTGTTCACCGTCATCTTGTTCATGCGCCCGACGGCGCGCGCCTCAAGGCTTGCGCCGCGGTGGATGCACACGGCCGCAACGAGCTGCGCGAGCGTGAGCCCGTCCGCGCCTTCGATGGAGTAGAGGCATACGGCGTTCGCGCCCTCCGGCGCATACCTGTTCGTGCCTATCTGCTGGATTTCGATCATCGTTCAGCCCGTTAGATGTTGTTGGCGTTGCCCACGAGCACCGTGTTGAAGCTCTTGAGGGCGTTCGACACGAGGTCGTACGTCTGGTCGCGCTTCGCCGTGAGCGACTGCAGGTTGATGAGCGTGTCCTGGCTGATCGTGTTCAGCGAGTCCATCTTGTCCTCAAGCACGGAAATAACCGTCTGCACCTGGTCGAAATTCCACTTGCCGTCGGACGACCGCGCGGGAAGGCCCGTGATGCCCGCCTTGTTCGTGAGGAAGTCGTAGTACGTGATGCTGTTGCCGTCGTACGTGAACGTGCCGTTCGCGTTGAACGTGCCGCCCACGTCGACCTTCACGAGCTCCGACTCCGCCGTCGTCAGCCCGTTGATGAGCGCCGTGTTCTGGTTGATGGCGTCCATGAGGTCCACTATGTCCCTCTCCAGGGCCGCAGCGCGCTGCAGGCAGATGGCCATCACAAGCTGTCCGATGGACATCAGACGCGGCGAGCCGTCCGCCGCAGTCACGCCCTCGAGCGTGTAGACATTCGCCGTCAGCGGCAGTCCCGTCTGGGTGCTGCACATCGAAAGATCGATCTGTTCAGTTAAAAAGCTGCTCATTTTACCCTCACTTCCTTTTCAGTTCCAGCCGGCTTACCCGATGTTCGAGATCAGGTTACCGCGCGTGTCGCTCACGTTCGTCATCAGCTCCGTCGCAGACGTGAACGACTGGTCGCGCCTGTCTACGAGCGACTGGAGGCGCGTCATGTCCGTCTGGGACTGGTTGTTGCACGAGTCGATTTTCGACTTCACGAGCTGCACGAGTTCCTCGACCTTGCTCTTCGACAGGCTCTGGGTACCGGCGCTGTAGTTCTTCCCGCAGGCTTTCAGCGCCTTCACCGTGTTGGCAGATAGCGATACGGACGTCGTCTTCGACCCCGCGTCGTCGCTCGCGAAGGCCGCCTGCGCGCCGCTCAGGACCGACAGCGCCTCGCCCAGGACGTCCATCAGCGCGTTGCGCGAGCGAATGCGAGCGGAAAGCGGAACGATCTCGCCCTCAACGGCAACCGCGCGCTTCTTTGAGATGTTCACGAGGATGTCCTGGAAGTCGACCTGCTTGCCGTCAATCTTGTAGTCGTTCGCCTCGATCCCCCACGAATTCAGGATGTCCGATCCCACGTTGACTCTTTCTATCGTTTGCATTTTCTGCTCCTTCCCTAGCGAATCGCCCGGATGCCGGACGACATCGTGTTGTTGACTTTCTTAACGAGCGACGCCGCCATCGACAGCGCCTGGTCGCGTTTCGAGAAATAGCTCTGGAGGGACACCATGTCCTGCTGGAGGTAGTTGTCCTCCTTGTCCAGCGCATACTGCGTGTCCGTCTGCAGCTTGCCCACGTACTGGTTCTGGATGCTGCCAACGCGACCTATGCCGGCAAGATTCATGACCAAGATGTGCGATGTGTCGATATTGTAGCGGCTGAGGATGTCCTTCGCCGTCGCAAGTCCGGTCGTAGACGTCACGTCGTCAGTTTTGCTCTTCGACGTGAAATTCGCAGCAGCCGCCGCAACGTATGCAAGCGCCTCTCCGATTTCCGTCAGCTTCCGCTCACGCGCGCGCACGACGTCCGCAAGCGCACTCGTGGCGCTCTCTACGGAGACCGCGCGCTGCATCGACGCCCGCGCAACGGCGGCGCCGAAGTCGCACCCGGCCTCGCCGTTAACGGTGTAGTCAACCTGCTGCTGGCCGTAGACCTTCAGCCCGGTTATGTTGTTTGCCTGTATAAAATCAGCCATAGTTGCCCTCCTATGCGGAAAGACACCATGATTTTACCATAAATTGCGTCTTCCCCGCAAGGCGTAAGCAAGATTTAATTTGAAAAAATTACACCCCCACAATGGCGGATGTAAGGCATCCGAGCCAATCGTTCAGGCGTGCGCACGTGTCGCATTCCACGATCAGGCGAAGGTAGGGTTCCGTGTTGGACTGCCGCACGCTGATCCAGCCCGCGTCGTATTCGAGGCGGTAGCCGTCGATCGTCGTGCGTCCCGTCTCCGGCGCAAGCCCTTTCGCGGCCTCCAGCACGCGCGCGATGGCGGCCGGCTTGTCCTCGACCTTGAAGTTCACCTCGCCGGAATTGGCGTACTTGCCGAGGAGCGGTTCCATGAACGCACTGACCGTCTGGCCTTGCGCCTTCGCCTCCGCAAACGCGCCGAGGATGCGCAGCGCAGCGAGCTCGCCCGAGTCGCAGCCGTGGAAGTCGCGGAAGTAGTAGTGTCCGGCGAGCTCTCCGCCGCACACTGCCTTCACCTCGCGCAGAAGCACCTTCGCGTAGGCGTGCCCGACCTTGCCGATCACGGGCGTCGCGCCCTGCGCGCGGATGGCCTCAATGGCGGCGCGCGACGTGCGCACGTCGTGGATGACGGTGGCGCCCGGCTCGTGGTAGGTCGAGGCGAGCACGGGAATGAGGTAGTCGGGCTGGATGAACGCGCCCGTCTCGTCCACGAACATGCACCGGTCGGCGTCACCGTCGAAGACCACGCCACAGTCGAGTCCCTTCTCGCGCACGACGGCGGCAAGCTGTTCGCGCGACGCCGCCAGCAGCGGATTCGGCGAATGGTGCGGAAACGCGCCATTGGGCGTATCGTTGATGAACACCGCGCCAGGAAACAGTTCGTGCGCGAGGATCGACGCCATGCCATCCGAGCAATCAACTGCGAACTTCAGGTTAGCGATTGGCAAGGCATGTGCGCGCAGCCACTCCACATAGCGCGCCAGCCGCGCCGTGGGAGGAGGGGTAGGCGAGACAACCGAGACATCTGGGACAACCGGGACATCTGGGACAATCGGGACTGCTGCGTGCGAGGCATTCACGCGGCGCTCCACCTCGGCGAGGCCGCTGTCGTAGCCGACGGGCAGGGCGCCGCGCTTCGACACCTTGAGGCCGTTGTCGGTAGGCGGGTTGTGCGAGGCCGTGATCATCACGGACGCGTCGAAGTCGTCCTCCGCCGTGAAGAAGTACACCATCGGCGTCGTGGCGAGGCCGAGGTCGGTTACCTCAGCGCCCGCATCTGAAAGCCCACGTTTCAGCATCGCGGCAATGGCTGGCGAGGTCGAGCGGCAGTCGCGTCCGATGAGGAAACGCTTGGCGCCGATTACGCCGGGCAGCTCGCGTCCCACGCGGTAGACGGTGTCGAGGTCGAAATCAACCCCGAACGTCCCGCGCATGTCGTATGCCTTGAAGAATCCCATTGTTTCCTTTTCCTTTCTGTTTTCGCTGTCAACAACCACATTGCACGTCCGCGATCGAGGACGCACCGCAGGCGAGCATCACGAGACGGTCCACGCCGAGCGCCACGCCGCCGGAGGGCGGCATCCGCGCAAGCGCGTCGAGGAACTCCTCGTCCAAAGGGTAGTCGGCCTCGCCGAGTGCGCGACGTTCCTCGCGGGCGAGCTCGAACCGACGCCGCTGCTCAACGGGATCGATCAGCTCCGTGAAGGCGTTCGCGAGCTCAATGCCGTCCACGTACAGCTCCCACCGTTCCGCCACGCGCGGGTCGTCCGACTTGAGCCGCGCAAGCGACGCGGCGGGCGCGGGGTAGTCCGTGAGGAACAACGGCTCCTTCGGCAGGTTCGGCTCAATCTTCGTGGCCATGTCGAAATCGAAACGGTCCTGATCCCACGTCTCCACGGGGTCCCACCCCGCCCAACGCAGGTAGGCCTCCCGCACCGTCACACGCGGGAGGGCCGCGCTCCGTCGCGGCCGCATCGGGAGGGCCGCGCTCCGTCGCGGCCGCAAAATCTCCGCCAACAACTCCTCCGCATCGACCGCGATGTCAGAATAATCCGCGTTGGCACGGTACCATTCGAGCATCGTGAACTCGGGACTGTGCCGACGCCCCTTCTCGCCCGCCCGAAAGCACGGCCCGATCTGGTAGATGCGCTCCATCCCGGCCGCGAGCAACTTTTTCATCTGGAGCTCAGGCGAGGCACGCAGGAACCAGTCGCCGCTGGGGGGACAGTCGATGTGCGGCTCCGGCGCGGGCGCGGGGATGCGCACGGGCGTCTCCACCTCCGTGAAGTCGCGCGCGTCAAAGAACGCGCGGATGGCGCGCAACACGCACGCACGTTCAGAGAGGCAGGCGAGGTTCATCTCACTCCCACTCGATGGTGGCGGGCGGTTTCGAGGAGATGTCGTACACCACGCGGTTGATGCCACGCACCTCGTTGATGATGCGGTTCGACATGCGCGCGAGGACATCGTACGGGATGCGCGTCCAGTCCGCCGTCATTGCGTCGATGGAATTGACGCTGCGAATCGCGCACGTGTACTCGTAGGTGCGTTGGTCGCCCATCACGCCCACCGAACGACACGGCAGCAGCACCGCAAACGTCTGCCAGATCGTCTTGTAGTCGGGCAGCTTGCGGATCTCCTCCTGCACGCGCACGTCGGCCTGCTGGAGAAGCTCCACCTTCTCGCGCGTCACCTCACCGAGGATGCGCACGCCGAGGCCGGGTCCGGGGAACGGCTGGCGGTCGAGCAGCTCGTCCGCCATGCCCATCACGCGCCCGACGGCGCGCACCTCGTCCTTGAACAGTTCGCGCAGCGGCTCCACAAGCTCGAACTTCAGGTCGTCGGGAAGCCCGCCCACGTTGTGGTGGCTCTTGATCGTCTGGCTCGGTCCCTTGCGCGGACTGCGGCTCTCGATCACGTCTGGGTAAATCGTTCCCTGGCCGAGATAGCGGCAGTGGCGGAAACGCCGCGCCTCCTCGGCGAACACGTCGATGAAGTTCTTGCCGATCGCCTTGCGCTTCGCCTCGGGTTCGTCGAGGCCCTTCAGCGCGTCGTAGAAACGCTGTTCGGCGTGCACCACCGTGAGGTCGAGTCCGAGGTTCTTCTTGAACATCTCCTCCACCTGCTCCGCCTCGCGGTAGCGCAGGAGGCCGTTGTCGACGAAGATGCAGTGGAGACGCCGCCCGATCGCCTTGTTGAGCAGCACGGCCACAACGGAGGAGTCGACGCCGCCGGAGAGGCCGAGCACCACCTCGTCCTCGCCGATCTGCGCGCGCAGACGCGCCACCGTATCCTCCACCCACGTCGTGAGTTTCCAACTCCGCGTGCAGCCGCACACCTTGAAGACGAAGTTCGCGAGGATGTCCGTGCCGTACTGCGTGTGCACGACCTCGGGGTGGAACTGGAGCGCGTAGAGGCGCTTCGCGTTGTCGAACATCGCGGCGAACGGACACGTGGCGGAAACGGCGCCGCGCTCGAAGTTGGCGGGGATCGCCTCCACGCGGTCGCCGTGGCTCATCCACGCCGTGATTGTGGACGGGATGCCGTCGAAGAGCGGGTTGCCGGGCATCACCTCGATCGGCATCTTGCCGTACTCGCGCTCCGCGCCGGGCACGACCTTGCCGCCGAGCGTCTGGCTCATGAGCTGCATGCCGTAGCAGATGCCGAGCACGGGCACGCCCATCTCGAAGATCGCGGGATCGACGGTGGGCGCGCCCTCCTCGAACACGCTGTTAGGTCCGCCAGATAGGATCACGCCGGCGGGAGGATGCGCGGCGAGGTCTGCGGCGGTCGTATCGCACCGGATGATCTCGGAATACACCTCCCGCTCGCGGATGCGGCGGGCGATGAGCTGGGTGTACTGCGATCCGTAGTCGAGGATCGCAATCCATTGTTTCTGCGTGGGCAGTGCCTGGTCTTTCATGGGTCAATAGTATACCACACCTGCGCGGCCCTGCCCACACGAGACTCACGGTCGCGGCAATATGGTAAGGCGAGCCCTCCGGGGTGGGGCGAGCCCTCCGGGCGAGCCGAAGGTGGGGCGAGCCCTCCGGGCGAGCCGCAAGGGCAATGGGGCACTTGCCACTGCCAACGACGTGTGCGCAAGCCCTTCGGCTCCACGAAGGCCCCTCGTCAATGGTTCAGCAATGACCTGCCATTGGTGTGTGCGACTGCAGTTCAGCAGTGCGCGCCCTGTCGCGCACCAAAGGTGAGATTTTGCTCCGCATAAGGCAAAAGCGAAGCAAAAACGGCGCGGCACAGGAATGGCAGAGGAAAGGATCGAGCGAAGCACCCACCTTTCACAAGCCTTATGGAGAAAACCGGTCAGACCTGTTTTCTCCAAGAGACGTGAGCGGGCAAGGGTGGGGCGAGCCGTCCTCGGCGAGCCGCAAGGTGGAGCGGCCGCGACGGAGCGCGGTCCTCCCGGCGAGCCGCAAGGGCAATGGGGGCACTTGCGGTAACCAACGGCGTGTGCGCAAGCCCTTCGGCTCCACGAAGGCCCCTCGTAAATGGTTCAGTAATGACCTGCCTTGGGTGCGTACCCTGTCGCGCACGGCACAACTGCTTGCACTCGATCCACTTTCAAAACAGAGGCTTCACCAAATACGGGCTATGCAGGGGTGGGGCGGCTCGGCAGGACGCACTACTCCCCTGCTTATCCACCGCATTCCCGCCACGTTTCCACCGCACCATGGAGGCTAGCGCGTTTGATGTGCGGGGAATAAGCGGCAAGCGGAGGGTCAGCTCAACGTTATATGGAATATACCAGCACTAATCACGCCCTTTTTCTAGTAATGCTGCATAATGACGGTCTTGGCAGGTTCACGGAAAATTCACGTTGGATTCACCATGGATTCACCAACAATTCACCAAAGGCTCGTGAAATTGTGGAACCCGCCGCCTACGCTTCACGTAGGAATGGACATGAGGATAACTCGTTGCTCAACAATAACTTACACACTTGTAGGTACAATTACGATTGTTCACAAATGTCACCATTGCCACCAATACAAATAGGAGGGGCCTCCTCCACTCTGCAATTGATATTTGTGATTTGTGAACAATGTTGGCAACGAAGATTTGTGAACA
>CACWIW010000078.1 GCA_902761035.1 uncultured bacterium
CGAGAGCGCGCTCTTGATCTTGCCGCGCATGTTGTCGTTGCGCTCGTAGTGGTCCACTAGACGGCGAAGCACCTCGATCATCGCGCCGGACGACTCGCCAGCGCGTACCATGTTCGAGTAGAGCGGCGGGAACGTCTCGGGGTAACGCTTGATCGCGTCGGAGAACGCCTCGCCGTTCACGATCGCCTGGCAGAGCCCCTGCGAGATCGTACGCTGCGCGCTGTCCTCCTCGCCCTGGTTGGCGAGGCAGCTGAGGGCCTGTCCGAGCGTCATGCCGGCTTCAAGCAGGTCTGCGAGCTCGCCCGTGAAGAGCAGCACCTCGACGGGCTTCATCTGCGTGGCCTTCTTCCCGAACTTCAACTTGAACGGGCTGCCGCCGCCGGACTTCTTCTTCGCGTCGGCGGCGCCGCCCCCCGCCTCGGAGACCGAGAGCGGGGTGTGGCCGAGCTTGCGGACGGCGGCCAGCGCCTCA
Organism: uncultured bacterium; assembly: GCA_902761035.1. Lineage (GTDB taxonomy): Bacteria > Verrucomicrobiota > Kiritimatiellia > RFP12 > UBA1067 > RUG572. Next base: position 473 of record CACWIW010000078.1, read on the forward strand.
GGGCGACCTGCGGCCTGGACGGTCCCCTCCACGCGCTTGCCGTCCTTCGTCACTGCCTTGTAGGTAAATGCCGCCATCTGCAAACCTCCTTTACTTGATCACGCGCACGCGGATCACGGCCTCGCTCTTCTTGAGCTGGTCGACGACCTCCGCAGGAATCGGCGCGTCCACGTCGATGAGCGTGTAGGCGAAGTCGCCGCGGCTCTTGTTCGCGATAGAGTCGATGTTCACGCCGGCGTTGCCGAGGATGCTCGTGAACTGTCCGATCATGTTCGCCACGTTCTTGTGGCAGATTGCCACGCGACCGGCCCGGTTCGTCGGACCGAGCGAGCACGCTGGGTAGTTGACGGAGTTCACGATGTTCCCGTTTTCGAGGAAGTCGCGCATCTCCTTCACAGCCATCACGGCGCAGTTGTCCTCGGCCTCCTCGGTCGACGCGCCGAGATGCGGGATCACGATGCAGCCCTTCTTGCCAGCCGTCGTCGCGTTCGGGAAATCGCTCACGTACCGGCGCACCTTGCCGCTCTCGAGCGCGGCAAGCATGTCCTTCTCGTTCACGAGCGCGTCGCGTGCGGCGTTGATCACGATAACGCCCGTCTTCATCATGGCAATGGACTCGGCGTTGATCATGCCCTTCGTGGAGTCGAGCGCCGGCACGTGGATCGTGATGAAATCGCATACGCGGTAGATGTCCTCCACGTTCTTGCAGTGCTGCACGGCGCGGTTGAGGTTCCACGCGGCGTCCACGGAAAGGTACGGGTCGTAGCCCATCACGTCCATGCCAAGGGCCACTGCGGCGTTCGCCACCTTCTGTCCGATCGCGCCGAGACCGATCACGCCGAGCTTCTTGCCCTGGATCTCGGTTCCCGCAAATGCCTTCTTGGCCTTCTCGGCCGTCTTGTTGATCGCCGCGTCGGCGGCGTTCTCCTTCACCCACTCGACGCCGCCGATGATGTCGCGGCTCGCGAGGAGCATGGCCGCGATCACGAGCTCCTTCACGCCGTTCGCGTTCGCGCCGGGTGTGTTGAACACCACGATGCCCTTCTTGGCGTATTCCGCGTGGGGGATGTTGTTCACGCCGGCACCCGCGCGGGCCACGGCGAGGAGGCTCGCGCCGGGAACCATCTCGTCCATCTTGGCGCTGCGCACGAACACGGCGTCCGCAGACGCGAAGTCCTCCGTGCGCTCATACCTGTCGTCCAGGTTGTTCAGCCCGACCGCCGCAATGGGGTTCAGGCATGTGTACTTGTACTTCATTTTCTCTTTTTCTTTCTGTTTAGAGTTTATCGTAGAAAGCCGGGCACTCGCCCGAAATCATTGGTCCTCGGTGACGCGGCGGATCTCGGTCACGGACGTGACGCCCTTGAACACCTTCGCCCAGCCATCCTCGCGCAGCGTCTTCATGCCCTTGGAGAGCGACAGCTCCTGGATCTGCGTGGCGTTCGCGCGCTTGACGATTGCGGATTCGATGTCCTCGTCCACCTCCAGCACCTCGAAGAGGGCGCGGCGGCCCTTGTAGCCCGTGCGGCTGCATGCGTCACAGCCGTTCGGCTCGAACACCGTATCCTTCTCAGGCGGATACGAGAGGTCGTAGTACTTGCGGTCGAGCGGCACCTCGCGCCGGCACTTCGGACAGAGCCGGCGGCAGAGGCGCTGGCCCATCACGCCCGCGACGGCGGACGCGATGAGGAACGGCTCCACGCCCATGTCGATCATGCGCGGGAACGCGCCGGCGGCCGTGTTGGTGTGGAGCGTGGAGAACACCATGTGACCGGTGAGCGAGGCGTTGATGGCGATTTCGGCCGTCTCGCGGTCGCGGATTTCGCCCACCATGATCTTGTCCGGGTCCTGACGCAGGAACGCGCGCAGCGTGCGGGCGAAGTCGAGGCCGATGTCCTTGTTCATCTGCACCTGGATGATGCCGTCCATCTGGTATTCGATCGGGTCCTCTGCCGTGAGGATGCGCACGTCCATCGTGTTCACCTCGTGGAGGAAGGAGTAGAGCGATGTCGATTTGCCGGAACCGGTCGGGCCCGTCACGAGGAAGATGCCGTTCGGACGGCGGATGATCTTGTCCACCACCGCGAAGTCGCGGTCGTTGAAGCCGAGGTCCGCCATCTTCACGAAGTTGCCGCTCTTGGCGAGCAAACGCAACGAGATCGACTCGCCCCACGCGCCGGGCATTGTGGACACGCGGATGTCGATGTCCTCACCGCCGAGGCGGATGCCGATACGGCCGTCCATCGGGAGGCGCTTCTCGGCGATGTCGAGGTTCGCCATGACCTTGATACGGCTGATGATCGCGCTCTTGAGTCGGTTCAGCTGCGGCGGTACGTCCACCTTGTGCAACATGCCGTCGATGCGGTAGCGGATGCGCAGTTCGGTTTCCTGCGGCTCAATGTGGATATCCGTCGCGCCCTGGCGGTCGGCTTCCGCGATGATCCTGTTCACGAACTTGACGATGGAGGCCTCTTCGCCTTCGGCGCCCACGTCGATCTTCGAGATGGAGCCTTCGTCCTCGTCCACCGCGTAGCGTCCGTCCTCGATCATCTTCTCGATCGCGTCCGCGCCCACGCCGTAGAACTTCTTGATCGCCTTGTCGATCTCCTCCGCCGGCGCGAGGACCGTCCGCACCGGACAGTCCGCCGCGAGGCGCAGGCCGTCGCCAGCCACCGTCGAGAACGGGTCGCTCACGACCACGGTCAGCTCGCCGCCGTCGAACCGTAGCGGCAGCGCGTTGTACTTGTACACCGCGCTCGCCGGAAGCTTCTGCAGCACGTCAGGACGCGGCTGCACCTTCTCTAGGTCGATGTAGTCGAAGCCGAGGGATTCGCCGACTTTCTTGAGGAACTCCGCCTCCTTCACGCCGCCGAATTTGACCGTCGCCTCCGCAAGCCCCATGTCGGGGTTAGCCGCGCGCTGTTCGGCAATGCGGGCGAGGGCCTCTTCTGAATAGAGGCCAGTCGCCTTGAGGACGTTGAGCGCCAATCTGGATGTTTCAGCCATGGCCGAGAATTATACCATAAATTTGCCGCGAGTGGGCGGTTGACTAACGAAAACAGTTCTGATATACTTTTCGCCGTTTTCCCCATGCGGGCGTAACTCAATGGCAGAGTTCCAGCCTTCCAAGCTGGCCACGAGGGTTCGATTCCCTTCGCCCGCTCCATTCAGGGGCCTTGCCGGAGTGGCGTAATGGCAGCCGCAGCAGACTCAAAATCTGCCGTACGCAAGTACGTGAGGGTTCGAGTCCCTCCTCCGGCACCAGCCGGGCGCGCCGCGCACACCTTTCCTTTTCAATCTTGAAGAACATTTTCGCCGTCCTTTCCTTTTCGTGGTTGACGCCGCATAGTCTACCACAGGCGGACGGCGAAAGTGTCATGCACCCGTTAGGGGTTTGTCAGGAAAACGTCAAATCAGCGGATGTTGTAGCGCGTGGCCTTCATGAACGCCTTCCAGAGCTCGGCCGGCGTCTTCGCCGCGAGCAGGAGGTCGCGGTTCTCCTTCTTGGAGAACGCCTCGGTGAGCCCGCTCATGAGCCGCAGGTAGAACGCGCTCACTGCCACGGGAATCGCGCTGAAGAACACGAAATGCACCTTCGTCCCCGCGTCGTCGTAAACGAAGCCCTTCTTAGAGATGCCCAGAGCGAGCGTAAGCCCGCCGCCCTCGACGCCACGCACGTGCGGGAACGCGAGGCCGTCGCCCATCGCAGTGGAGAGAACGGTCTCGCGCTCCATCGCCGCCGCCACAAGCGCATCGGCGTTGGAGACGAATCCGTTAGTCGCCATCGCCTCGGCGAGTTCGCGGATCACGGCCTCGGTGGTCTCGCCCTTGAGGTCGCACACCATCAGCTCCTCCGCGCTGAACCGGCTTATGCCCGTCTTGCGCGGCTCGCCACGCGCCGGCTTCTCTGCGATCACGCGCGGCGCGTCCTGCTCCTCGTCGTAGAGCATGCGCCCGCATGAGCTGCACATCTGCACCGTCCGCGCAAGGCGCACCTGCTGTACCTGCGAGACCGGCAGACGCATTCCGCACACGCCGCAGCAGCCGTCCACCATCGGCGACATCACGAGATGGTCCTTTTTATAGAGACGCTGGTAGAACGTCTTGGGCTGCGGCTCCAGCTTGCCCACGAGTGCGTCGATGGAGTCGTTGAGCGTGTCTAGGTGCGAGCCGTCTCCCGTGTGGTGGTGCTCGTCGCGCGTGAGGATGAGCTCCTGGAGCTGACAGAGGAGGTTGATCTGATGTTTCATGCTCTCCATATCCGTGATCCTCAGTGCTGCGTGTACGTGCCGTCAACTTCCGCCCACGGGGTCTTCGTGAAGAAGCCCGCGATCGCCGTGTCGTACGCAGCCGTGTGCGCGAACGCCTTCTTCATCAGCTTGAAGCGCGTGTCGAACCCGATCGTGCCGCCGTGCGACGCAAGCTCGTTCGCGATCGAGCCGTAGTCGAGCGGGTCGGTGACGGACGCGACGCGCAGGTAGTTCTTCGCCGAGGCACGTACCATGCACGGGCCGCCGATGTCGATGTTCGTGCGCGCCATCTCCGGCGTCACGCCTTCCTTCGCGACGGTCTGCTGGAACGGGTAGAGGTTCACCACCACCATGTCGATCGGCTGCGCGGAAAGGCGCTTGAGGTCGGCCTGATGCGCGTCGTTGTACGTCTCCGAGAGGAGTCCGAGGTAGATTTTGAAGTCGAGCGTCTTCACGAGGCCGCCCTGCATCTCCGGCTGGCCCGTGTAGTCGCTCACCGCCACGAGCGTGCCGTCCGCCGCCGCGCCGAGGATTTCCTTCACTTTCGTGTAGGTGCCGCCGGTGGAGTAGATTTTCACTCCCGGACACGCCTTCACGAGGGCGGGCACGAATTCCTCGAGGCCCGTCTTGTCCGAAACGCTCATCAGCACGTGCTTCACGGCGACGCGCGAATCGATGTCTTTCACGATGTTCAACGCCATAATAGACTCCTTCTTGTTGCCGTGTATTCTACCAAAATCCCCGCCCCCGCGCAACGGAGAAGTCCAACGAATAACACCGGTGAGATTATGGTGCGGAACGAAAGAATTGAAGAATCGGATGCGCTCACTTCGTTCGCTATGTGGTGAACCCTTGGACGGGGCGAATCGACTGCCCAAAGTAACGGTAGTAGTAGCTCACGGAGTGGCTGCCCGAATTGAAGCCGAGGTCCCACGCTTCGGAATCGTTGTAGTCCGAGTGCGGAACGGACGCCCAGTAGGCGCCAGTCGAACCGGCATGGCCGAGCGACACCTCGTGGCCGAAGCCGGCACAAGGAAGGAAGATGCTGCCGGAAGCATAATTACCTCTACCGCGGACAACATACCCATTCACGCCGTTCATTGCCGACCAGGTCCAGTCGCACTTGTTGCAGAGGTCTTTCAGTTCCTGATTCGTCGGCATGCGCCATTCCCCACCCCAATGTACCTGTGCCGCGTCATGCTTCGTGGTCAGCACACTATTTTCTTTAGCTTTAACCCCAAACAACTTTCCAAGCAAAGATTTTCTTTCTTCACCTCCAATAACCCACCCATCACTCTTCAAGGCTTGCAGGCTTTTGCCACAAGTTGGCGTATGCCCCTCACCGAAATCAAAGTCCAAAGAGGAACCGTCGCTCGCCACCCAGGTTTCGCCCTCATACTTGTAACCGACCGTGTCACCCCACCAGAAGTAGAAACCGTAATCTTCAGGTTTCTCCGCGCCGATGTTCGTGTCGGCCCAGTACGGACCACCCTCCCAAAGTTGGACTTTGTCGTGAACGGACCTATTTACAGGTCCGGTACTAGCGGTAACGCGCCCTGTCGTATTTTCAATCTGCGCTGCCGTCTCTTTTTGCTGAGGATGCTCGCCGCCCAGCTGGGCGTTCTTGTCCACGAGTGCCGTGGGATGAATCTGTATCGCCATTCTCGCTTCCTTTCCTTGGTCGTTTGAGATTATACCATTTCCGTGCGATTCAGGGAAGCGGGGGATAAAAAAATACTGGGCCAATGACTCACCTAAGTCATCACTCAAAAATAACTTGTACAACTCCATCGAGTATTGTTCACAAATCTTCATTGCCAACATTGTTCACAAATCACAAATATCAATTGCAGAGCGGGGGAGACCTCTCCCATTTGTATTGGTGGCAATGGTGACATTTGTGAACAATTGAGATTTGTGAACAATCGCAATTGTGCCTACAAGTGTGCAAGTTATTGTTGAGCAACGCCTAACCCGACTTTCCACGTTCGCGTACAATAAGGCCGGATTTCCTTGAAAACGGGGCGTAGGTCTTCACTACACTTCCGTATTTTGAGGTGCGGCGTTGCCTGAAATCTTCGGCGGGCGCTGGGCCGGGAGCGTGAGGCCGAGGGCCCCGAGCAGCAGGGCGACGTCCTTTTTCGGCTCGACGTAGCGCGGCAGGGTGACGCCCCTGCCGTCGGTCGTGGGCATTACGACGTCCACCATCTTCACTGTCTTCATCTTGTCGATTATCTGGCGCGGAGTGAGCCCTGGCGCGTGCTCGCGTGCAATCGCCCTAAGCGCCGTCGACCTCGAAGTACGTGCTCGTCAGGTCGAACAGCACCACGTCGCACGTCGAGCCGAACAGCCCCGCCCAGCGTTCACGCAGGAAGAAGAACAGGGCATCCTTGAACGACAGCGACGGATCCCACTCCGCCCGCTGCGAGTCGTTCAGCTCGCCGAGGTAGAGCGCCCTGCGCTGGAAAATGCGTCGACCGGCGCGGACGTTCTCCACCATATGCTCCAGTAAAGGTGAACCTTGCCGTCCTTGAATCTCTTTGTGGATCGAAGAAACATGCCGGTATTATCGCATATTCGGCACGCCTTTGAAAAGGGGCAGGTCTTCACTACACGGCTTTTCAGGGCGATAGGCGGACGAACACTGCGCTGCAAGCCGCGTTTTGAAAGTTATCCCCATGAAACAATTGAAACCAAGGTCGAACGTGGAAAGTCGGGTTAGCCCGTGCGTCAAAGGCAAGTTGTTTCAAAAAGTTGTTTCCATTCATCAGAAGGCTTGGCGGTGAATTACGGAGATGCGCCCACCTCAAAAGGAAAATACTTTTTCTGCTTGCACGGACGGCGGGGATTATGCTACACTCTTCGCCATGCACTCCTTAATTGTGTTTTTGCAGTTATGCGGTGTTTTTCAGGTCGGGTGGTCTGAACCGCAGATGCCACAAAAGAGGGTTTTATGGTTTATGAATTCATCATGAATAACAAAATCAAAAAAATAGCAAAATGTGCCATTTTGTTTGGAATGGCCACCCTGGGGCAAATAATTACTGCAGAAACCCGTTCTCAAAGACCGAGGAATTTTTCTAAAAATGAAACGATTTCAAGAGAAACTTCCCAAAAAACGAAGCAACAAGAAATGAAAGAGAATTTCTCATCACCTCCCAGATTTATATCAACAGAAAACGGAATGAACTCCGCGAGAATATTGTCAAGAAGCAGTGGGCTGTGCGTGAATCCTACCTCTTCTAAAGACGCTATCTTTACTAAAATAGAGAATATCTCCAAGATGCCGGAAATGAGAAAAAAAACATGTTTAAACATTTTATCACACGTCCATAAAATGAAAGAAACACACGAACGAATTAATAAGTTCGTAAAACACCTAAAAAATAATGGCTTAAGATATGCAATGATAGGTGAGGGCGATGATCATGATCCTTCTGTTAAACAATTGCCCCGCATGTTTCGGGAATATGAGGATGGTGTTCTAACCATTAAAATTTTTAATAAAAAGGCACATCAACCTATAGAGATAGGATTTGATAAAGACAATCGATTGGTTTCACCAAAACGGACACCTTTAAAGTTTATTTATCGCTATTATTGCGAGGACAAGGGTACTTTCTTATGCATGAAAACATCAAATGATGAGTATATCGCAGTGGAACTGGGGCAACTTAATCAACAACACCCCATTTTTTCGGCTAAAGATTCCAAAGGGGTTATATATGAAAGCTTTGGAACCGAGGTTGAAATTAGAGAGGATGAAAATTGCCATGCTTATCACGGATCAATCCAAGAATTACAGCAAAAGCTGAAAATACAAGATAAACACCCAGAAAACAACCGTCATAGAAATTATGCAGGGACTCGTTCCCAAAGACCGGTTGATTTTTCGAAAAGTGAAACAATTTCAAGAGAAACTTCCCAAAAAACGAAGCAACAAGAAATGAAAGAGAATGAGTTCTCACCTCCCATATTGATAACAACGATAGTCGGAATGGACATCGCAGAAGACCCTAAAAGACTCCGTACTTGGATATACCGAAATGATGAAAAGATCTCCGAGATAGAAAATATCTCTGAGATGCCAGAAGTGAGGAAAAAGGCATGTTTAAATATTTTATCATCTGTCCATAAATTGAAAAAAGTACAAGAACGCGTTAGCAAGTTTGTAGAAAGCCTAAAAGTTAAAGATTTAGAATATTCAACTATCGATGAAAACGAAAATCATGATCCTTCTGTTAAACAATTGCCCAGGATGTTTCAAGAAGATAAGGATGGTGTTCTAACCATTAAAATTTTTGATAAAAAGGCACATCAACCTATAGAGATAGGATTTGATAAAGACAATCGATTGGTTTCACCAAAACGGACACCTTTAAAGTTTATTTATCACTATTTTTGCTGGAAAAAGGATACTTTCTTATGCATGAAAACATCAAATGATGAGTATATCGCGGTGGAACTGGGGCAACTTAATCAACAACATCCCTTTATTTCGGCTAAAGATTCCAAAGGGGTTATATATGAAAGCTTTGGAACCGCGGTTAGAATTACAGAGGGTAAAAATATCCATCTCTATCGCGGAACAATCCAGGAGTTACAGCAAAAACAGAAATAACGCCGGCGGCGAAAGATACGCGGGCGAGTTAGCCCGCGTACCTCTACAAAGTTGTTTTTTCTAGTTGAGGCAGTTGCAAAACCTTCTTTGATGGCCGTGTAGAACGTGTAGATTTGGGTTCAATGAGGTTCCAGATGGCGCGTAGCGCGGATTGACGAGGATGCCGAACATCAGGTGGAGGAACACCTTCTCGTGCCCGTGCACCCTGATCGTGCAGCCGCCGTGCGAGTCCTTGAGCATCCCGAACACGCGCTCCACGCCGGCGCGGATAACGTTGCGCACCGTCGAAGGTTTTGGTGCGCACCATTTGATGCTTTGGTGCGCACCAAAGGAGAATATTTTGCAGATTCTCCTAAACTTCCTACAGCGAAAACAACTAAGAGAACTCACAATAGAGGCAATTGCAAAAACATGCGTGTATGGTGTTGCAACTACTTCCACCATTTACGGCGAAATACGCAGAACAGCTTGCATAGCACTACTGTTCATTCAACAATATGGTCTGACCAAATATATAATAAGGTCTGACTAAATTGATGATGAGGTCTGACCAAATTGATGATGAGGTCTGACCAAATTGATAATGAGGTCTGACCAAATACATTATAAGGTCTGACTATAAATGCAAATGTTCCATAAGCAAGAGATGAACCACTGCCGAGCAAGACTCAGAATAGAGGGGAATGGCGCGTTTCTCATCTGCATTCCTCATAAGCGTTTCGGGAGGGGCGCGCTCGGTGATCGCGCCCTACCGCCATTCTCATCTACACGTTCTACATGTTCTACATGGACATTTTCATCCCCTTGCGGCGCGCTCGGTGATCGCGCCCTACCGCTCTGCGACTCTGCCTCTCTGCGCCTCTGCGTGAAATCCGTCCCCTCCAGCACTGCTGCGCAGGTGGCGGGGCGGTCTTCGGGCTTTTTCGCGAGGCCCGCCATCACCCCCGCCGCCAAGATGACGGCGTTCCCTGTCAGCGGCGCGGGGGCGTCGTGGTCGATCTGGTACTCGATCTGCCCGCGCGAGAACGGCGGCGCGCCCGTCAGGCACTCGTACGCCATCGCCGCGAAGGAGTAGACGTCCTGCGCCGCCTTCGGGACGGCACCGTGCAGCTGTTCCGGCGACATGTACATCAGCGTACCGCTCGAGAGCTTGCCCGTCACGCGCGTCATCGTCTCCTGGATCTCGCGCGCGATGCCGAAGTCGAGTACGAACGGGCGCCCGTCGCGCCGGATCATCACGTTGCCCGGCTTCACGTCGCGGTGTACCACGCCCTCGCCGTGCGCGTAGTCGAGCGCGGCGGCGATAGGACGCAATACTCTTAGAGCTTCTTCTTCTGTGAGCTTGCCCTTTTCGGCCAAGTAATCGTCAAGGGTTTGGCCGTCGATGTAGTCCATCACGAGGAACGGGTTGCCGCCCTCCGCAGCCTCCTCAAAGGCGCGGAACTGGACGATGTTCGGATGGACGAGCTTGAGGGCGATCAGCGCCTCCCGCTTCACCTGCTCGTAGGCTCGGCGGTTGCTCACGAGGATCGCGGGCAGCATCTTGACCGCGAAGGGCTTGTTGTCGAGCTTCACGTCCTCGACGAGCCACACTCTGCCCATGCCGCCGCTACCCAACTGCCGCACCACGCGGTAGCGGTTCGCCAGCATCGTCCCCGTGCTGTTGCCCGCGATTGTCGCCGCGTCGTTGATGGTCGGTTGAAACATGCCAATAGTTTATCATATTCCCCGACGGACGCGCAACCGATTCATGAAATGAAGAGATTTTTGGCCGTGTAGGAGTGTAGAAATAACATGCCTTTCTTGCTTTCGCCAGTAGGAGTTCATGATATTGGCGACTTGGAGAATACCTTCAAAAGCCTCAATAAGGTGTTGCCCAAAAAATAACCTTTACACAACACGTGAAGCGGCAAGATTGCCGCTTCCCCGAAATGGTGCGGAACGGAAGAATTAAAGAATTAAAGAATTGGATGCGCTCGCTTCGTTCGCTTTTTGGTGAACCCTTGGACGGGGCGTACAGACAGCCCACAGTAGCGGTTGCCGTAGTACGTGCCGTGGAAGCCCGAATTGAAGTAAAGGTACCACGAGTCATAGTTACCCGAGTGCGGGACGGACGACCAGTAGCCGCCGTCTGAACCGGTACTGTCGAGCGAAGTCCCAAAGCCGTAGCCGGCGCAGGGAAGAAATATCCAGGATGACGCATAAGCACCCCTTCCGCGAACAACATACCCGTTGACACCATTCATTGTTGTCCAAGTCCAATCGCACTTCTCGTTGAGGTCCTTCAGTTCACGATCCCTCGGCATACGCCACCCATCGCCCCAGTGCACGTGCGCTGCGTCGTGTTCCGGCACAAGAACATTGTCTGATATGATCCATCCCTCTCTTTGAAGATTGGCAATGCTCTTTTTATAGGTCAGTGCATTTTCACCTTCAAACGAGAAATACAACTTTGACCCATTACTCGCCACCCACGCATTACCTTGACGTTTGTAGCCCACAGTATCACCCCACCAGAAGTAGTACCCGGACTCCCATGGTTCTTCCGCGCCGATGTTCTTGCAGGCCCAATACGGTCCACCCTCCCAAAGCTGAACCTTGCGCCGCACGCCCCTCTCGCTCTGCGTGGGCTTAATACTCGCGATCTTCTCATCCTTACCCTTGGACGATACCCACCACAAACCGCCAATCACGGCAAGGCCCAGTAGCGCAATCAGTCCGATTAACACTTTCTTACGAGAAACCTTGCAGTCACCATCATCACGCTCTTTACCTTCTACACGTTCTACATGGTCTACACGGACAACATCATCCCCTAGCGGCGCGCTCGGTGATCGCGCCCTACCGCTCTGCGACTCTGCCTCTCCGCGACTCTGCGTGAAATCAGTTCCCTCCAACATCTCCTCGCAGTTTACATGACGGCCTTCGGGCTTCTCCGTATCGCCCGCGATCGTCGCCGCGTCGTTGATAGTCTGTTCAAGCATGCCCGTAGTTCACCATATTCTCTGCCGCTTGTGGGATTATGCGGTGAGTTTGAGCCACACGCGGAGGAGTTCGCTTGCGCTCCAGGCCTGCGCGCGGCAGCCCTTCTGCGCGTGCGGCGCGTCGCCGTCCGCGATCTCGGAGATGTGGCAGATGCAGCCGGAGTTGATGTTCTCCACGGACGACGCGAGCAGCGAGAGCGCCGTCTCGGCACTCGCCTGTCCGCTCGCCGCAAGCGCCTCCGCGTAGAGCGGGAACGGCCACGCCCACACCGTACCGTTGTGGTAGGCCGGCTTGCGCACCGTGTCCTCGTCGCCCGCGTACACGCCCTTGTAGAGCGGATGGCCAGCCGCGAGCGAACGGACACCGCCCGGGACGAGCAGACGCTCCGTTGCCGCAAGCACGCCCGCGCGCAGTGCCGTCGCGTCGGCGGGCAGCGCGTCGAGCGCGAGCGCGAAGAGCTGGTTTGGACGGATCGCCGGATCGGGACGCGCATCCGCCGCCGCCTCGCCGTTCGGCGCGTCGAGGCAGTCGCAGAGGTAGGAATCGGGCGTGGCGAAGAGGCGTACGAGGGACTGCGATGCCTTCTCCGCGAGGTCGCCCCACTTCCCGCCGAGGAACCGCAGCGCGGCGATCCACATCGCCTGGATGTCCACGGGATAGCCGTGGCGCGGCGTGCAGGCGGGGTAGTTCGTGTCCATCCACGTGAAGTGCGACGGCGCCCACACGAGCCCGCTCGCCGCGTCCACGCGGATGCCGTTCGGCGTGCCCTTCACGTAGTTCGCGGCGATGGACTCCATTACGTCCGCGAGCGTGCGCCCGCCGCAATCGGTGCGGAGCACTTTCTTCCCGACCTTCGAAGCGAGGTCGCGCACCGCGAGGATGAACCAGAGCTGCGCGTCCACCGTGTCGCGGTTGCCGGCCGTCTCGCCGTAGATGATGTTCGGAAGCGTGCCGTTCTCCTCGAAGCGCGCGAACGCGACGAGGATCTTGAGCGCGTCGTCGGTCTTGCCCGCGGCGATCGCGCCGCGCAGGAAGATGAGCGTGTCGCGTCCCCAGTCAAGGAACCACGGATAGCCCGCGATGACGGTCTTCACGTCGTCGCGCCGCACCACAAAGAGGTCGAGCGCGCGCGTGAGGGCGTCGGGGATGGAGAGCGTGGCGGAGGTCGGCGTAATCGGCGGTCGCGGGACGACCGCCCTACCGGAGTCGTTGAGATATTCGGCGGAGAGGCATGCCGTGCCGCCGGACGCGAAGTCGCAGGCGAACCAGCCGGGCGAGAAGAGGTCGCCGCACGGCTCCTGTCCGCGCTCTGCCTCCTCGGGATGCCCCACGCAGTACGTCCACGCCGGTTCCTCGTGGAACGCGCCGCCTTCCACCCTGAACACGAGACGGTCCTCGCCGTATGGCTGGAACGTGAAGCCGTCCGTCGCCGCGCGCACGGCTCCGGGCTTGCCGAACGCCTGCTCCACCGCACCTTGCGCCTTCGTGGTCGCGTGGAAGCTGCGCCATTCGAGGTCGGGACGGAACACGATCCGCACGGGATCACGCACGTCGCGCGCGCCGCCGGAAACGCGCGTCACGTCGAGACGCGCGCCGTTCGCACCCGGCACGAGCGAGAGACGGAAGTCGAACACGGCGAGACGCCCCATGCCGCAGGGCATGCGGAAGCGCCACGTCGCGAAGCGTCCGGCCGGATCGGTCGTGAAGGATTCGAGGCAGTCCTTGTTGAACTCGCGGCTGTAGCCGTCGTGCTGAAGCCACGCCCGCGTGCGCGTCCAGAGGACGAGCCTATCTCCCGGCACCACGACCTTCGGGTTCGCGGAGAACGTCGAGTCGTACTGGCTGAGGATCTCGCCCCACGCGACGGGCAGTTGCGCGTCCGCGCCCGCGCCGTTGGAGAGGACCGTCTTGAGCGTGGGGTCGGCGCGCACCTCGGCGCCCGTGACCGTACACTTCACGCGCGCGGCGGAGGCGGACGGCGGCACGAGCACGCGCGAACGCGCGCGACGCACGCCGTCCGGCTCGAACACGGCCATTTCGAGGTCGTAGGCGTCGCAGCGCGTACCATCGCCGGCGTAGGCGGGAAGCGCGAGCGTGGCGGCGTTGTCCTCGGAACAGGCCGCGGCGCGCGTCACGTCGTTGGCACCCACCACGCGCACGCGGAAGGCATACGGCGCGAGGATGCGGAGCTCGCAGCCCGCCGGCACCACCACGTCGCGGTGGGCGTCCTCGGGCCAGCGCCAGGTGGTGAGGGGGGATGAGGCAAGCGGCGGTCGCGGGGCGACCGCCCTACCGGGTTGCTGATCTCCCGCGGAGAGTGCGAGCACTTCGCCCGGTTCCAGCCACACGCCGGCGGGCGGGTCGATGTGCATGGGCTTGCCGGAAACGAGTTCCGTCACGCGCGTCGCGTCGAAGACGGACGTATCCCACTGCACGGTGGCGGGGTGGTTGCAGTCGAGGTTCGCGAGCACGAGCACGGGCGCGCCGTCGTCGCACAGGCGCGCGACGGCGAGCGTGTTGCCGTCGCCGCGCGTGATGAGGCGCTCGCGCACGCCGGGTCCGAACGCCGGATGCGCGGCGAGGATGCCGTTGAGGCGGGCGATGAGGTCCACCATGTTGTCGGACGCGTCCCAGTTGAGATCGCCGCCGTCATGCACGTCGATCTTCTCGGTGGCGTACCACTCCACGCCGTTCGCGATGCCCCACGCGCCCTGGTGGCTCAGGAGCGCGGCGAGCTGCACGCGCAGGCGGGCGTAGACCTTCCCGCCCTTCGCGAGGCGGTCGTTGTCGTGCGTCTCGGCGAAGTGGACGAGCGAGCCGTACTTCTCCGCGCGCGCAATCGCGCCGGGCAGGTACCACTCGAACGCGCCGCGGTCGTAGGTCTGGAAAATCTCGGAGTAGGCCCAGTCGAGGTCGGAGCGCGCGAGCAGGGCGTCCGTGACCTCGAGTTTCCCGCCGAGGCCCTCGAGCATGAACACGGTGTCGGGGTGCTCCTCGCGCACGCGGGCGACGATGTAGTTCCACGTCTCCTCGGGAATCATGTAGCCCGCGTCGCATCGGAAGCCGTCCACGCCGAACCGGCACCAGAAGAGGAACACGTCGGCCATGTAGGCGCGCAGTTCGGGCTTCGCGTAGTCGAGTTCCACGAGGTCGGCCCACGTCACGCCCCACGCGCCGGGCGAGACGAACGTGCCGTCGGCCTCGCGGTGGAACCAGTCGGGGTGGTGGGTCTGGAGTGCGGACGCCCAGCCGGTGTGGTTGGCGGGAAGGTCGATGAAGAGGCGTCCGCCGCGCGCGTGGACGGCGTCCGCGAGCTCGCGGAACTGGTCGAGGGGCGTCGCCTTCACGTCGAACTCGGCGCACGCGGGGTCGACGCTGAAGAAATCGGTGGCGGCGAACGGACACCCCTTCTTCCCCATCACGCCGTAGGTGACAGGCACGGGGAACGGCGGGAGGGTCTGCACGATCGTGAAACCCATCTTCCCCATGATCGTGTCGAGACGGCGCACGACCTCACGGAAGGACCCGAACTGGCGCACGAACACGGTGTAGATCGCGTTCGCACGGCGCGTGGCGGCGGGTTCGACCTTCACGTGGAAGTTGCGTCCCTCGGGCCACACGGGCGTGCGCGTGCCGGCGGGGAAGAAGCACGCCTTGGCGGAGAACACGCCCACCTCGTCGAGGCGCACCGTACATTCAAACGTGCCGGGGCTCTTCTCCTTCATCGGGATGTCGTTCCACGCCTTCGCGAGGGGCACGATCCCCTGCTCGGTCTCCTCGATGATCTCCTGGCGTCGCACGGACGCCGCGCCGAGGTTGGTGCGCAGCACGGCGCGCCCCTTGTGCGGCGCATCGAGGGTAAGGGTGATGACGAGCTCGTCGCCTTTCCAGCGGAGCAAGTACGAATCGGGGGCAGGTGTCTGTTGAAGCGTCATGGGTGATAGTATACCATAATCCCCCGATGATAGGGCGGACGCCTCGTACTCACCGCGCGCATGGGAGGGTCACGCGTGTCGTCCCCCTGGCTACCGACGCCTGTCGGTCACGTTGTCGATCGCGATCACCAGCGCTACAAAGAAACGGTGGTCGAATGAATCGTCGATGTCGAGCACGAACGAGTCCCGCAACGAAATCTTCCGTGCAATATGTCCGACTTCCTTGCCGTCCACAATGATATGGTAGTCGTAGCCCAGGATATTGCCGATGATCTCCATCTGCCCTATGGACGATTCGACGAAATACTTGTCGTGGAGGGAAATGAGCTTTTTACGAACCGTCGCCACCACATGGTTACCTTCGTCAAGGACGAAAGCAGTTCTCCCCAAGAACGAAAAGAGCTTGTTGCGAATGGTGTACAATTGCCGCCCTTCCAGCGTCTTGAGGAATTTCTTCTGCGTAAACGTAAAGATTGCGCCCTCGACTTTCAGCACGTCGTTCCCGTTCATGTCTTGGACAGACGACGATCCTCCAAGCGATATCCAGTGGTTTTTGATTGCAAGTTGCATTTCTTTTCCTTTCCATTAACATCCCATTCGTGACCAAAGGGATACGGTTCAATGTTGCTTTTTGGACAGTTCCCGTGTAACCTACACGGGTGTAAAAAAGGCCAATCCGAAAGCAACAGAGACAGTATACCCGATTATCTGTCCGATAGTCAATGCCCCTCTCGTCCCCTCTCGTCTCATGTCTCTCGTCTCACGTCCCGAATGTATGATATACTACGCGCAACACGTTGAAAGGAAAAGAACGTACAAAATGAAGAGAATACTCTATCTACACGGCTTCGCCTCGTCCGGCGCGAGCGGCACGGTCGAACTCCTGCGGCGGGAGTTCTGGGAACGTGCCGATCCCGCACACCGAGCCGTGGTGACCGCGCCGGACATCCCGGTCGACCCGCTGGAGGCGTGGCCGATGCTGGAGGCGCTCGCCTACGAGGAGATGCCTGACCTGATCGTCGGCACGTCGATGGGCGCCTGGTACGCACAGCAGCTCCACGGGTTCCTGCGCATCTGCGTGAACCCCTCGTTCTGGCTCTCCAAGAAGTACGACATCCTGCACGTGGGCAAGCACAAGTGGCTCAACCGGCGCAAGGACGGTGCCACGGAGTTCCACGTGAAGAAGGAGACGATCGAGCACTTCCAGGAAATGGAGGCGCACCAGTTCGACGGCGTGACGGACGACGACCGCACGCTCTGCTACGGACTCTTCGGCGACGAGGATACGCTACTCTCTGCCGAGACGCGCCCAGTGTTCGAGCAGCACTACCCCGGAATGTCACGCACGTTCTCCGGCGGACACCGCCTCAACGCGGACGCGGTCGCGCACGTGCTCCTGCCATTCATTAAATCCCTCAATGTCATCTGATCCGCTGGGATTTTGCCACAGCACTCAAACTCACGCCATCACGTACCAGAGAATGCAGAAGAAGTGGCAGATCGACCCTGCCAGCACGAAGAGATGCCAAATCGGATGGTGGTAAGGAAGACTCCGCCAAAGGTAGAACACGCACCCTATGGTGTAGAGCCCTCCACCCAAGGCCAACCACATCGTGCCCAACCCGCTCAGCGCCCGCACTAGCGGTCCGATCGCAATCAAGGCGACCCAGCCCATCAAGATATACGCGCCCGTGGAAACATAGCGGAAACGTCCGGTGGTCAGGGCCTTGAAAAACACGCCCGCGAACGTCGCGCCCCACTCGATGCCGAATACGGTCCATGCGAGGCCGGGATGCTCCGGACGCAATGTCACCAAACAGAACGGCGTGTAGCTACCAGCGATGAGGAAGTAGATCGCCATGTGGTCCATGACATGCAGTACCTGCTTGGCACGGGCATTGATGACGGCATGGTAGGAAGAAGAAATGACATACAGAAGAAGCGTGCATGAGCCAAAGACACAGCCCGAAACTATTTTCCAGCCCAGATCGACACCTGAATGCACGGCCTGCCAAACCAATAAAGCAATCATGGCCGCACCAAGGTGCGACCCGATTACATGGATAACCGTGTTGGCGATTTCCTCACCGGTCGTCTGTGGCGTGCCGGTAGTTGTCATGAAATCACCAGGTTCCCTTTACTTTTGCGGCGCAGGCGCGGGCGCGGGTGCCGCAGGCTTCGCAGCCGGCGCAGGAGCAGGTGCTGCGGGCTTAGCGACCGGAGCAGGAGCAGGGGCCGCAGGCTTGGCAGTCGGCGCAGGAGCAGGTGCTGCGGGCTTTGCAACCGGAGCAGGTGCAGGTGCTGCGGGCTTTGCAGCCGGAGCAGGTGCGGGGGCCGCAGGCTTAGCGACCGGAGCAGGTGCAGGGGCCGCAGGCTTAGCAGTCGGCGCGGGAAGGTCTTCCACCTTCGGCAACGGGGCATCGGGGACCGGAGCCGCTGGCTGTTCCGCCGCAGGCTTCGGCGCCGAGACGTCGCCCATGACGGACTGCGAGTGCCCAACGGACGTCAAGCGGGCCAGAAGCAAGGTATTGGCGAGGAAGATGGCCCCCAGCCAGATTGTCACCTTGATTAGCACGTTGCTGGCATCTGCGCCGAACACGGCCTCGCCCATACCGCCGCCGATGGCGCCGCCAAGGCCGCCCTCTTTCGGCTTCTGGAGCATCACGGCCAACGCGAGCAGAAGGCACACGATTACTTCGACGACATACAGGAAACCAATGAGAATCGACATTTCTTCAACCTTTCAATCAGACCGTTTCTTTTCCGGTGGAATCGACAAACGACAACTTAAGCGTATCGAAGTCAATTCTACGGTAATAGCAGTTGCGCGGCGCACCGGCCGCGTTCTTTGTATGGCAGATGCCGCCACGACATGGCCGCACCACGTAGAGAAGCGAATTCTGCTCGCAGTTGACATACGCCTCGAGGAGGTCGAACGTCTCACCGCTAGTTTCGCCCTTGAACCAGAGCTTGTTGCGGCTCGTCGACCACAGCACGAGCTTGCGCTTCGCGAAGGATTCCTTCATCGCAAACTCGTTCGTGTAGGCAACGAGGATGACTTCCTTAGTATCCGCGTTCTGCACGGCCACGGGAATCACGCCCGGGTCGCACGACGACGCACCGGAGGCGCGGGTGGCAGTCACCTGACCGCCCACCTTCTCCAGCTTCGTGAAGTCAAGCCGCAGCTCGTCTATCTCTTCCAATTTTTCCATGGAGAGAGTAGTATACCACAATTCGCGGCGGCTGGGAATACCCTTTTCGTCCCGATCGTCACTTTGTCATTTTGCCGGAAATACATAGTGGCCGGCGGCGACGTCGTGGACGGCGCCATTCCACTCTATGCGCGCGGGGGCTGGAACATCAACTGTGAGCACGCCTCTCTCCACGCGCACGTTCACCGGACCCTTCGCCGTCGGCACCATGCCCTCGACGCGCGTGAGCGAGCCGATCTGTGGACGCACCCGGATCTTCGCGAAGCCCGGCTCCATCGGCGTGACGCCGAGGACGAAACGCGAAATGACGTTGATCGGCGCCGTACCCCAGGCGTGGCAGAGGTCGAGGTTCGGCTTGTACTTCACCGCCCACGCCTCCATCGTGGTTGTGGAGCCAAAGTCCATCATCCCCAGCCAGCTGCGGTCGCCGGACGCCGTCATCAGCGCGAGCGCTGCATCCGCCTCGCCCGCCTTGAACAGGCCCTCGAGCAGGTACTGCGCGAAATAGACGCTGCACGCCATGCCCTTCGAGATGCAGTATTGTGCCATGCGTTTTGCGTCCTTTCTGGACACCAGCCCGAACGCGAGCGCCGCCGCGTTCGCGTGCAGCGAGGCGTGGTCCGTGCCGATGCCGTCACGGTACACGCCGCGCTTCGCATCGAAGAACGCGTCGTTGTACGCCTTGCGTACGTCGCGCGCGCGGTGTCCGTAGAAGCCCGCATCCCCCGGCTTGTGGAGCGCGAGCGAGAACTCGGCGATCTGCAAGAGGTTGCGGTAGTAGAACGCGTTCACGACGGCGTTCACTTCCGTGAAGACGAAACCGTCGCGCTCGCCAAGCGGCCAGTCGACGATGTCCGCCGCGCCGTTTGCACGAACGGCCTTGCCGCGCGGACGCTCCCCGCCCGTCACGAGCAGGCCGTCGGACTCCCGACGGTACTTTTCAAGAAGTTTATCGTTACGTAGGGGATCGTAGAACTCGGCGAGCGCGCCCGTGTCGCCCGACCACATCCAGTCCGCCCACGCCATGAAAATCGAATGCTGCTTCCATTCCGTGGGCCACGTGGGGTGCTTCATCAGGTAGGCGTGGCTCGCGCGGGCGAGGGAGTAGTCGGAGTGGACGGCGTAGTCGCTCAGCTGGTTGATGTAGGCGTCGGCCTCGTAGGGGATGCGCTCGCGGTCGCCGTCCACGTAGAGCCCCGCGAAGGACGAGACGAGGATCGTGTGCTTGCAGAGGTCGTAGACGCGGTTGAGGCGTTCGTCGGCGACCATCCGCACCGCGTCCTTCGTGACGGCGAACGGTGCGCGGAACACCTCCACGTAGCGGAACGGCATGATTACGCCGTGCTCGGCAGGGATGAGGATCGCGGCGCCCTCGCGTCCGCCGTTCGTGTTGCGCTTGTCCGCCACGAGCGGCACGCGCAGGACGCCGTCCTTCTCGATCGCGCCCGTCACCCGGGCGGCGCGGATCGTGGCACCGGGCTTCATGTTCACGCTGCCATCCGGCTTGAGCAGCTCGCCGAGGCGCACCTCGTACGGGCCGCGCGCGCCGGGCGGCGGCACGAGTTCGAGGAACCCGAACGCCATTTTCCCGAAATCAACGAGCGTGCGTCCGGGGATGCGGGTCTCTACCGATGTGGGCACGACGCGCCGCTGGACGGTCTTCTTGTAGTCGTTGGGCCCGCCCGCCTGGTAGGGACGCCTCGCCGAGGCGTCCGCCCCGCCCACCGCAAGGCAGACGGCTGCCGCAGTTGCCACCGCGACGATCACGCACATTCTCGTTGACTTCATATACGATTTCTCCTTTACGCCTTCAATTCTGAAAGGACTCGCCCATGATAGCATTTTATCGGTCCCCCTTCAAGGCAATTCGTTGTTGCATCCCCGGTGGGGATGTGCGATAATGTGCGACATGAAACGCACACTTTATGTTTTAGCTTTGACGTTGACGGCATTCGGCCTTCCTGGGGCCGAAGGCGGCGGTCGCGGGGCGACCGCCCTACCAAATGGTCGTGGGGCGACCGCTTCGAGCATGAGCATTGACCCGAGGGCGGTGGCAGAGCTAATGCCGCTCGCGCTGGAGGCCGCCGACATCTTCGAGCGTGCCACGGACCGCGAGGCGAAGCACGCCGCCGAACTGCGTCGACGCGGCATCGCCGAAGTGCCGCCCGCCCGCAGCGCGCGACACACGGTGAACACCGCCGGACTCGGCAAGCTCGTATTTGACGACCGAGGTGAAATCTACATTGACCGCCGTTTCGTGACGGACGAGGAGATGAAGACCGTCTACGCCATCGAACGGTGGATCGCTAAGTGGTTTCCGGGCGAGACGGCGAAGCGGAAGATTCCCCGCGCCAAGGCAGGCGGAGCCGCGGGCGTTCCCGTGTTCTGCGGGTTCGAGTCCGCACGCTACCAGCAGCACGACGCGCTCATCGCGCGCCTCACGGCGGAGTTCAACGCTAACAAAGCCGCCTGGTGCGGAGGCTCTCCCGAGCAGGCGGCGAAGATTAAGAACCTCACGCCCGCACAGGTCAAGGCGCACATGATCGAGGAGTCCGGCGGAAACGGTCCGCGCTCAAAGGCGGCGTGGGCGGCCGATCCGCTTCAGGTCAACGTGCCCGGAGACTGGGGCGAGGAGAAAAAGCTCGTAGGGCTAGCCAAGCCCGCGAAGCGGAACGAGGGATCTGCCGAGGCGAACGTGCGCGCGGCGATCAAGTACCTCTCGCGCAAGGGGTTCGGCGTGTCCGGACGCCCCGCCTCGGCGCGTCCCGGCAGCACGTTCGACGGCTGGCGCGAGGCCTGCCGGCGCTACAACGGACGACGCGACCGCACCGACACCGACCGCTACTACAGCGACGAGTATGCGGACAAGATCATGCGCCGCGCCGCGAACCCCGACCTCTTCGTGCCCATCGAAATCAAGCTGGCGGCGAAGGCCGATCAATAGCCGACGTCACCTTGAAGCAGCCGCCATGCGGCAGAAGTAGTCGCGTGTGGTGCGCACCACGACGGGCGAAAGCAAAACAAGCGCGACAAGGTTCGGAAAGGCCATCAGCCCGTTGAAGACGTCGGCAACGCCCCACACCACGCTCACCGTGAGGTAGGGGCCGACAAATACCACTAAAACGTAGAGGAGCCGGTAGAGCTTCACTATCCCCTGCCTTTTCACACCCACGAGGTACTCAAGGCAGCGTTCGGAGTAGTAGCACCAGCCGAGAATAGTGGTAAATGCAAAAAACGCGAGCGCCAACATGAGGAAGAAGGGTGCGGCCACGTGCGCATGCGGCAGGAACGACAGACCGCGGGTGAACGCCTCAATCGTGATGTCCACGCCCTTGAGTCCGAGCGACGGCTCCCAGGCGCCCGTCACGACGATTGCGAGGCCGGTCATCGTGCAGATCACGATGGTGTCTATGAACGTACCCGTCATGCACACCAGACCCTGACGCGCCGGCTCGTTCGTGCGAGCCGCAGCCGCGGCGATCGGCGCGCTGCCGAGTCCTGATTCGTTCGAGAAGATGCCACGCGCCACGCCCTTCTGCATCGCGATGAACAGCGACCCCACCACGCCGCCCGTGAACGCCGCCGGATTGAATGCGGCCTTCACGATCAACGTCATCGCCGCAGGCACCTTGGAGATATTGGCGAGCAGGAGCAACACGCAGATTGCCACGTAGAACACCGCCATGAACGGCACTACGACCATGGACACGGTCGAGATGCGCTTGAGACCTCCGATCACCACTAGCCCCACGCACGCCGTGACCACGAAGCCCGCGACGACCACGGGCACCGGATACGTGGTGCCGAGAAGATGCAAGCCAGACGAGACTTCTGGGTTGAATCCCGGATTGAAGAAGTTCTGCACTGCGGACGTGATACCGTTTATCTGCGTAATCGTTCCGATGCCCATTATGCCCGCCGTCACGCCAAAGAACGCGAACAAGACCGCCAGCCATTTCCACCTACGCCCTAGACCGCGTTCGATGTAGTGGAACGGACCGCCTAGCACGTGGCCGTTCGGCAGCACCTCGCGGTACTTGACCGCAAGCAGGCCCTCGGCGTACTTCGTGGCCATGCCGAAGAACGCCGCAACTTCCATCCAGAAGAGTGCGCCGGGACCGCCCGCGCCGATCGCCGTCGCCACGCCCACGATGTTACCCGTGCCGATCGTCGCGGAGAGCGCCGTGCAGAGTGCGCCGAACTGGCTCACCTCTCCCTTGGCGTCGGATTCCGTCTCGGCTTGGAACATGTACCTGAACGCACGCCCGAGGTTGAAGATGTGTACGAAACGGAGCATGAGCGTGAGCAGCATCCCCGTTATGAGAACAACCCCGATCAGCGGGAGCCCCCACACCCAGTCACTCGCCGCATTCACCCATTCAGTGAGCGTCTGGAGCCAAACTGCGGGTGTCTCGGCGATTTCGGCGGCGGCGGCCATCGGCATTCCCTGTTGTTCTACGTCACTTGTAGCGGATCGTGCGCTTTGATGGAGGCAGCTTCATCTGCTCCTGCCGCTGGCGTGCTCGATCAAGACGGCGCTCGTCGGCGGTCTTGCCGAGTTGGGTGTACGACCTGCGTTCGCTGATGAGGATAGGCCGCGTGAAGCCATGGCGCGAGAGGTAGGCCATTACGCGGCGGGGCGCGCGCATGTCCCTAAGGTCGTCGGAGACATGGATGTTGATGGTGTCCTGCTTCGTGAGCCCCGAGTCCCTCAGGAGCCCCGGCAGGTCCCTCAGCTCAACGTATTTTCCCCTATATGTGACACCGCCGTCCGCCGCAATCGCAACCTCGGGATGGCGTGCGTCGGTGATGTATTGTTCTGTCGTGCAGCCTGCGGCGAGCAAAAGGAGAAATGCCGCGACGGCGACCTTACGTGCTTTCATAGTCCAATCAGGTCGTTGAGTTCTTTCTTTTCGTGGGCAGCGCGCTCTTCTGGCGTCAGTTTGTTCAGATCAGGCGCCGGAGGGACAGGAACGGCTACATCCTCCGTCTCCGCAGCGGGCGATGTCGCGGGAGGTTGCGCGTCGTCTGCCCCCATCGCCGGTTCCATTGCCTCGTTCAGCTCTTTTTCCAGACGGTCACGCTCAATGCGGAACTTATCGCGTTCCGCACGGAGTTTCTTCTCCACCGCCTTCATGTCCTTCACGGTCGCTTTCATGTCCTTCACGGCCGCCTTCAAACCCGCCACTTCGGCTTCGGCGCGGGACTTGGCCTCACGGGCCGCTTTCAGTCCAGCCTCCGCCGCCGCGAGACGTCCGGAAAGTGTCTCCCGCTCGGCCCTCCATGCTGCACGTTCCCTCTCCAACGTCGCCTTGTCGGTTGCGTGCGCACGGCCTACTTCCCGTAGCTGGCGCAGCTCATCCGCCAGTTTGCCGTTGGCAGACACAAGTTCCTCCCGTCCAACGGAGAGCTGCCAATTCGACTTCTCCAGATCCGCCCGCACCTTCCGCAGTTCATCCAACTTCCTGTGCTGAATGAGCAGCCCCACTCCGGCCGCCACGACGATTGCGGCGAGAACAACCGCACAGACGACCTTCACGACAACGTTATTATCCCGGATTTCTTCTTCCATGGCAGCCCCCCCCTGTCAGCGTGTACTGGCAAGCGCGGCGGCGTCCGCCGCCAGTTTTTCGATGGCGTCCCAGTCGTTCGACGCAAGCGCGTCCTTCGGCACGATCCACGTGCCGCCGCAAGCAATGATCTCGGGGACGGCGAGATAGTCCTTGAGGTTCGAGAGGTTGATTCCGCCAGTGGGCATGAACTTCACGCCGGTGGAGCGGAATGCGCCCAGAAGGTTCTTGATCATCTTCACGCCCCCGGCCGCCTCGGCCGGGAAGAACTTGACCATAGGCACGCCAGCGGTGAGCGCCTGCGAGAGCTCGCTCGCCGTGGCGATGCCAGGCACCATCGGGAGGCCGACCGCCTTCGCGGTAGCCACCACCACGGGGTCAAAACCCGGCGCCACTCCGAACGCGGCGCCCGCCGCCACGGCTGCGCGCACCTGCTCCGGCGTAAGCAGCGTACCCGCGCCCACAACGGCTTCCGGCACCTCGGCCTTTATCTTGGCGATCGCCCCCGCAGCGGCTTTCGTGCGGAACGTCACCTCGAGAACTGGTAACCCGCCCTTCACTAGCGCGCGGGCGAGCGGCACGGCCTTCGCCTCGTCCTCGATCACAATTACCGGAACCACACCGGCCTTTTTTAGCGTTTCAACGACATCCATAAGCTTCCTTTCTTTCAATTGTTCACAAATCTTCATTGTCCACCAATCAGCATTGCCACCAATACAAATTGTATTGCCGATTGGTGGACAATGAGGATTGAAGATTGTTGATCATTAAACGAGCTATCGCCTCCTCCTCACTTCCACTTCGTCATCATCGCCATCATCGGAGTACGGCGGCGGCGACACGCGCGCGGAAAATTCCCACGGACTTCCCCAGCGCTCCTCCTGCACGGCCTGCACGTACTCCCGCCAGCCCTCGCGCCAGATCATCCACGCGATGAGAATGGAGATAAAGCCCCAGGGCCCGCGCGTGAAGATTGAGTGCAGTCCACGCAGCGCGAGCAGGATCGCGAAGCCGCGCCCCACGATCATCGCCGCGTACGTCGCCTTCGCGCGCGTCGTGAAGATACGCGCCACGCTGCGGAAGATGCGCCCGCCGTCCATCGGGAACCCCGGCAGCAGGTTGAAGCCGCCGAGGATGAGGTTCATCCAGAAGACATACGCAAGCACGTTCCACAGCCAATCGTTTTCTATGGGCAGGTACCGCGCCGACACCCAGCCGATGCCGGATAGAATGAACGACACGACCGGCCCGGCGAGAGCCGTAAGAAATTCCTGGTACGCCTTTCGCGGCATGCCAATCAATGACGCGCACCCGCCGAGGAGCGACAACGTTATGTCATGCGTCTGGTAGCCAAACGCGCGCGCCGTGAGCGCGTGGCCAAGTTCGTGCAACGTGATCGACACTGCAAGCACGAGCGCGCACGCGAGTCCCAAAGTAAGAGACCCGAAGTCCAGCACGAACAACACGAGCAGGATAACAAGCGACATATCGAGATACACGGGTATCCCGAAAACGTCGCAAATTCTGAACTTGCTTGAAAACATGTTTAATATTCTACCATTTTCTGCCCCGTCTGTGCAATGCCCCGCGCAAATATGATATAATGTGCGCCATGAAAACTTCACTTGGATTTTTCGGCGCCGGCAAGATGGCCGAGGGCATCCTCGCGGCCGCCGCGTGCCAGAAGGGCTTCGACCCGCAGACCGTCCTGATGGCGGAGAAGATTCCCGCACGCGCGCAGGAACTCGCAAAACGCTACCATGTGCGCACCACGCCTGATGCAAAGGACGTTGCGCGCGCCGCGCGCGTGATCTTCCTCGCGGTGCGTCCGCAGGACCTCGCCGCGCTTGCTGCAGACGTCAAGCCGCTCCTCACGGCGAAGACGCTCGTCGTCTCCATCGCAGCCGGCAAGTCGCTCTCCACGCTCCGCAAGCTGCTCGGCACTGGAGTGCGCCTCGTGCGCGTGATGCCGAACCTCGCCCTTCGCGCACGCGAAGGCATGTGCGCGATCTGTCCCGCGAAGAACGCGACGCCCGCCGACGTGAAGCGCGTCGCGAAGATCCTCAACGGCGCAGGACGCACCGTCGTACTGCCAGAAAAGTGCTTCGACGCCGTCACGGCCCTTTCCGGCAGCGGTCCCGCGTTCTTCGCGTTTATGGAACAGGCCATGGCTGCGGGCGGCGTGAAACTCGGCCTCCCGAAGGACGCCGCGCGCCTCCTCGCGGAACAGACGATGCTCGGCACGGCCGCCTACCTCCGCCAGTCCGGCGCCGACCTCGAAACTTTCATCTCCGGCGTGGCCACGCCCGGCGGCACAACTGCGGCAGGCATGGACGTGCTGCGCGCAAGCGACTTCGCATCCGTCGTCGCCGCCACTCTCAAGGCCGCCTCCGACCGTTCCGCGGAACTGGGGAAATGACAAAGACCGTAACCAGACTCGCGGAGTTGATCCACGAGACGTCGAGTTCGCTGCCGGACGACGCGGAAAAGGCACTGCGCGCGGCACTGCGCCGCGAGGCGAAAGGCTCCTCCGCACGACTCGTGCTGGAGACGATCCTCAAGAACGTCGCGCTCGCCCGCGCCGCCGGTACACCCGTTTGCCAGGACACTGGCACGCTCACGTTCTTCGTCTCGGAAAACCTCCGCCGCACCGTCACGCCAGAACGCATCGCCGCCGCAGTCGCCGCCGCAACCGAAAAGGGCTGGCTGCGCCGCAACACGAACGACGCCGTTACAGGAAAATCAATCGATTCAAATGTCTGCCCCGGTGCACCCGTGATCCACTATACGCTCGACTCGGAATCGAAGGTACGCCTCATCATGAAAGGCGGCGGAAGCGAGAACATGTCCATGCAGTTCTCCCTGCCCGACGCCTCACTCGGTGCAGGACGTGACCTCGAGGGCGTGCGGCGTGCCGTGCTCGCGGCCGTCCAGCACGCGCAGGGCTACGGTTGCGCGCCCGGCATCCTCGGCGTGTGCATCGGCGGCGACCGTGCTGCCGGTTTCGAGGAGGCAAAGCACCAGCTGCTACGCAATTTGGCTGATACGAATCCCGTTCCTGCACTTGCCAAACTTGAGCGCCGTATCCTCCGCGAGGCCAACTCGCTTGGCATCGGCCCGATGGGGCTTGGCGGCAAGACTACGCTCCTCGCCGTCAAGATCGGGGCGCGTCCGCGCGTTCCCGCGAGCTTCTTCGTGACCGTGGCCTATCTCTGCTGGGCCGCCCGCCGCCGTGAAATCAGTTGGTAAGAGGGAAGCGATGACAAAACTGACATATCCTTTCTCGGAAGCGGATGTGCGTACGCTCAAGGCGGGCGACGCCGTGAGCGTGAACGGTCTGATCCGCACGGGACGCGACCGCTTCCACAAGTTCTTCGCCGACGGCGGTAAAATGCCTTGCGACTTCCGCGACGGCGCGCTCTTCCACTGCGGCCCCGTCGTGGTGAAGAACCCCGACGGCTCCTGGCGCGTTGTCGCCGGCGGCCCCACCACATCCGTTCGCGAAAACCCCTACGAACCCGCGTTCATCGAACAGACTGGAGTGCGCCTCATCATCGGCAAGGGCGGGATGGACGCACGCACGCTCGACGCCTGCGCGAAGTGCGGCGCTGTCTACCTGCAGTCCGTCGGAGGCGCGGCTGCCGTCACCGCCCACGCCATCACGCGCGTGACGAACGTCTACTTCCTTGAGGAATTCGGCGCCGCCGAGGCGTGCTGGGAGTTTGAGGTGAAGGACTTCCGTTGCATAGTGGCGATGGATAGCCACGGCACCTCGCTCTTCGCGCAGGTCGAGGCAGAGTCCAACCGACGCTTCCGCGAGCTGTTGGCAAAATGAATCGAGGGCCGAGGAATCACTTCCTCGTAACCCTGACTTCCGCGCTGCCCAACCCTGGCACGCTGCCGAACTTGCGCACGCCCACGGTTACGCTCTCCACGCGAGGATCTGCGAGGCACACGTCCGCCACCACGCCGGCGGCGCGTTCCAGGAGGCGGCACCGCGCGTCCTCCAGCGCCTCGCGGATGTTGCCCACCAGAAGCGCGTAGTCCACAGTGTCGTCAAGGCGGTCCGAATCCGCCGCGTCCTCGAGGTCGATGTCAAGCGCCACGTCAACGAGCAGACGCTGCTCGTTTTCGCGTTCCTCGGGCAGGTCCCCGATGATGCATTCGACCTCTATGCCGTTGAGTCTCAGCTGGTCCATCGCTAGATCTCCTCGCATGTCTTTCGTTGGAAACACCGCATACACTTTCTCGTGGCGGGAAGTATAGCACATTTTCACCCTTTGCGCATTGCCATGTTCGCATATTCCGAGCAAATCATTCCCTCTTGCTTTTTCATCCCCGCTCATGCTATACTGCTTGCCTTTCCAAAATGAGCGACATGAACAAACAGAACAGATCAAGCTGGTCGGGTCAGTTGGCGTTCGTGCTGGCGGCCGCCGCGTCGGCCATCGGCCTCGGCAACCTCTGGCGCTTCCCGTACCTGGCGGCGAAGTACGGCGGCGGCGTGTTCATCGCCGTCTACATCGCCCTCTCCCTCACCCTTGGCTTCACCCTGCTGGTGACGGAGATCGCGATCGGACGCTACTCGCGGCAGAGCCAGCTCACCGCGTTCAACAAGCTCGGACACCCGAAGTGGAACTTCCTCGGCGTCCTCGCCACCGTCGTCCCCCTCTTCATCCTCCCCTACTACAACGTCATCGGTGGATGGGTCGTCAAGTACTTCGTCGCCTACGTCAAGCTCGTCGCGGGCGGCGGCACGGCTATCGAGAACCCGCAGGCGTTCTTCGATTCTTTCGTAGCCGCGCCGTGGGCCCCTTTCGTCTGCATGGCGATATTCACGCTCGTGACGTGCGCGGTGATCGTTATGGGCGTGAAGAACGGAATCGAGAAGTCGAACATCGTGATGATGCCGCTGCTGCTCCTGATGGCCGTCGGCCTCGCGGTGTACGTCGGATGCCTCCCGGGCGCGGGCGAGGGCATCAAGTTCTACCTCGTGCCGGACTTCTCCTCGTGCGACAACATCGGCAAGGTGGTGCTCGGCGCGATGGGGCAGATGTTCTACTCGCTCTCGCTCGCAATGGGGATCATGATCACCTACGGCAGCTACATGCGGCGGCAGGACTCCGTGCCGAAGGCCGCCGTGCGAATCGTGGCGGCTGATACCTTCGTGGCCGTCCTCTCCGGCTTCATGATCATCCCGGTCGTCGTAATGTTCGCGGCGAAGTCGGGCGCGGGACGTGCCACCATCGACGCCGGTCCGGGACTGATGTTCGTCACCCTCCCGAAGGTGTTCGCGGAGTTCGGCACGACGGGCGCGTGGATCGGACTCGCGTTCTTCACGCTCGTCCTGTTCGCCGCGTTCACGAGCGCGATCTCGATGACCGAGGCGTGCGTGGCGGCCGTGTGCGACTACCTCCACGTGAATCGGAACACGTCGGTCGCGGCGGTGTGTACCTGGTCCATTGCGCTCGGTTCGCTCTCCGCGTTCGGCTACGGACGCTGGAAGGACTTCAAGCCATTCGGACTCCCCGCGCTCGACTTCTTCGACAACTCGATGAACGTCCTCACGCCAATCGTCGCCGCGCTTATCTGCGTGTTCGCGGGATGGGTCCTGCGCCCGAAGCGCATCCTCGCGGAATGCCGACGCGACGGCAGCGCCGTCGGCTTCAAGACGTTCTACGCGGTGATGGTCAAGTTCATCGCGCCGCTTCTGGTGCTGACGATCCTAGTCTCGGAAATCTGCCGCACTCTAGGCATCGGCGGCTGGAAGATCTGAACATCCCTCCGTTCCGAGACGCCCCACCCTCGCTTCCCGGCGAGCCGCAAAGTGGTAGGGCGCGATCACCGAGCGCGCCGCCCGGTGGAGCGAGCCGCAAAGCGGTAGGGCGCGATCACCGAGCGCGCCGCCCGGTGGAGCGAGCCGCAAAGCGGTAGGGCGCGATCACCGAGCGCGCCGCCAGGTGGGGCGAGCCCTCCGGGCGAGCCGCCCCCTACTGCACCTCCACCACCACCTTGAAGAACCGCATCGCCGCCTTCTCCGCCGCCGACACTCCTTCAACGCCATTC
This sequence comes from uncultured bacterium, assembly GCA_902761035.1. Lineage (GTDB taxonomy): Bacteria > Verrucomicrobiota > Kiritimatiellia > RFP12 > UBA1067 > RUG572. The sequence goes on from CACWIW010000078.1 coordinate 31,112, forward strand.
GAACGGGGAGATAAGGGGAGATAATTTTTTCAAAATTTTTATACCACATGGCGTTATTCCATTTGGTATAATATGCGGCAAACGTTCGTTTCTGGAGCGGACTGCCGAGCTCGTCAAAGGGCTCCGGCCCGTTTTTTCCGTGGATCGGGACACGGGTGCGCCGACAATCTCCGTCGACGTCAAGGCCGCACGTAACGTGGAGTCGGTAGAAGAGGTCATGGACATGATTGCCAGCCATTCTGCGGCAAAACGGCTTTGCGTCGTGTTCGACGAATTCCAGGACATCCTGGACATTCCGGAATCCGATGCCGTCCTTGCCGCGCTTCGCTCCAAGATACAGTTTCTGCCAGACACGCCATTCATCTTTCTCGGCAGCGTCAGAAACAGGATGCGGGACATATTCGATTCGCCGAAGAGTCCGTTCTTCAAGAGTGCCATTTCCTTTGGTGTGGAGCGCATAGACGAGAACGCGATGACGGACTTCCTGATCAGACGCTTCAAGGCGGGCAACCGTCGCATAGACCGCGAGACCGTGGGCGGGATAATAAAAGCTGCGGACTTCATTCCAGGGGACATCCAAGAACTATGCGAAACGACCTGGCTTGTCACGGACGACGGACAGACAATTTCCGGAGCGGACGTGTCCAATGGACTGGAAGCGGTCTTTGCGCGCGAATCCCGCGCCTTCATATCGACGTTCGGGAAACTCACGACCGTTCAGGCGAACGTGTTAAAGGGAATTGCCGAGCCCGACCATCCCAAGGTGTTTTCCGGCGAGTTCATGGAGACCTACGGGATAAGGAATGTCGGCAGTATATCCAAGGCACTCAAGCGCCTCGTAGCCGACGAGATAATCTATGAGTTCAACGGAGAATACCTTTTCGAGAACCCGTTCTTCCGCGAATGGGTACGAAGAAGGTAGCTGGGAACGCCGCCATCCTGACAGCGGTGGGGCGAGCCGTCCCGGCGAGCCGCCCCCCCCCTACCGCACCTCCACCACCACCTTGAAGAACCGCATGGTGGGGCGAGCCGTCCCCGGCGAGCCGCCTTCTCCGCCGCCGTCGCCCCTTCAACAGCCTTCCATTCGCCATCCAACATCGCCGCGCCCTTCAGCACAGCCTGTATCTCCGCGCCCGTCCAGCGGTTCACCTTCGGCTCCCACTCCACCTTCGGCTCACCATCCACCAATTCAATGGACACAATGCGGAAAACGACACAATCGGCATCGGCCCCTTCGTCACGTACCTGAAGAGCAAATCGCGGCAATCAAGTCATTTACCCATGCAATGGCCGGATTGCATCGGGCAAATGCCTTCGCACGCGCCGAGTCGTTCCGACATGGACAATAGCCTCATGTGTCGGACAAAGTTTATAGTAACCAATCACCGACTCCCCTATGACATACGCACCTTCGCCAACCCTTGCCACAGCCGCAGCGTACAGGTCGGTCTCCTGCGGAAAAAACTTGTCTATTCGATAGACGCCATGTCCAATGCGTGTAAGCCGCCCCCGCTTGCAGAGTTTTACAAGTGCAATCGCGGGTATACCAAGCTCTCTGGCATGGCGTGCAGTTATGATGCCATTGTTGCCAATTGCCTCATCATATATCTGTTCGTGTGTAGTCACGGGCAAAAGTATACCAAAGATGGCATACTTTTGACAAGGCGCAAAGTTTCTGCGTCAAAAACATGCCATTTCTGACATACTTTTGACATGTATCTGCAGAGAGCCTATCATGTTCGGCCCAACACACTCGTCGAGACGTCCGCCGCGTGATCGGACGTGTTTGTCGCGACCGCATCGAGAGCCGCCATCTTGGCGGCGGTAGAGCGCACGCCCCGCACGCGCCGCCCGGTGGGGCGAGCCCCAAAGCGGTAGGGCACGATCACCGAGCGCGCCGCAAGGTGGGGCGAGCCCTCCGGGCGAGCCGCGCGCCCCCTACTGCATCTCCACCACCACCTTGAAGAACCGCATCGCCACCTTCTCCTCCGCCGTCGCCCCTTCAACCGACTTCCATTCACCATCCAGCGTCGCCGCGCCCTTCACAACCGCCCGCGCGCCCGGCACGTTCCATTGCGACTTCGGCGGATCGACCACTATGTTTTCCAAATCCGGCGTGCCATCCGCCTTCATCGGGAACGCGCTGATCTTGAACTCATCCATCGTCTGCGGATCAAGTCCCACCACATAGCATTCCCAGACCTTCCTCCCGTTCACGGCCGTTTTCTTGGCGGACGCCTCATACGACTCGTATTCGTCCACCACGTCGGGGTCATGCGCCGTAAGCCACGCATACGGCACGGGCACCTCCGTCGTCCGCGTAGCCGTCCAGGCGCTCGCCCAACTGTAGTTCGCCACCCACGCGGCATCCTCCCCTTCGCTCTCCACGTCGTCCTTCACATACCGCCACTCGACTGTATGCTCGCCGTCGCCCGTTATCTCCGTTGACGCCGCCGTCCATCCCGTAACGCCGTTCAGACGCAGCTTCACGACTCCATCCACGGCCAGCTCGGCATGGTCCCATTCGTATTCGTCGTCCTGCTCGCACGACGTGCGCCACGAGAACGAGAGCGTCCCCGGACCCATCACCGTCGTGGAAAGGACGGAACTCTGCTCGTGCGTAATCGCGCCGGACTTCATCGCCTCGCCGTTCGGTGCCGTCGTATCCGTCACGCGCGTCCAGCCCGCGTCGCCATCGCCGCTCGTCGTGAACCCATGATCCGGCTTGCCCATCGTATCACCGATAACCCACACCTTCTCGATCGCGAACGTCGCCACCTCGGAATTGAGGTAGTCCGGCATCACCGCATACGCCTTCACCGTGCAGCTGTCCGTCACATAGAACGGCCCCGTGTACTTCGTCGAATGGGAATTCGGCTCATTGCCGTTCAGAGTGTAACGCACCACCGCGCCCTCCGTCGCACAGGAGATCGACACCTTCGTCTTCGACCCCGTGAACGACGACGCCGCGTCAACCACCGGCGTTGACACGTTCTCCAACATGCGCGAAATAATCGCGGTGACAATGTCCGAATCAAGGAAATTTACGCCAAAAGCCTTAGCCTTCACGATTGTAGTATCGATAATAGTGAACGCCCCCTCGTAAACAGGACTTTCAACAGTCGGGTCACTTCCGTCCGTCGTATAGCGCAACACACCATCCTCGCCCTGCCATTCAATCGATACAACCTGACTAGCCCATTCAAAGGAAGTGCCGTCTTTAGGAGTAATAACGGGATCGCTGCATCGTCCAAGCGCATACTCCGCCGTCACGACCTCGCTCAACAGACCGTTCTTCACGGCGACGGCCTTGACCGTCGTCTTGCCGTATATCTTGAACCGCTTGTACACCGGACTCTCCGTAGTCGGCACCGTCCCATTCGTCGTAAAGTGTATCGTCGCCCCTTCCGTCGGACACGTCATCGACACCGAAAGCGACGAATCAAATGTTGTGCCGCTTACAGGATTCAAGACGGGATTCGCCGGCTCAACAAAGAACGTCGCCGTTAATGTCTCACCGATCTGCGCGCCGCCGGACATCACCTTGTGCGTAAGCGTATAGTCGCCATTGTGCTGAGGTGTCCACGTGATGTCTCCACTACCAGTCATGGACGACAACGCCTCACCATTCACCTCGACAACCGCCGTTGCGTCCGCCGCCGCACCATCCACCCACGCTGTCGAGTAGCGAATTGTTTCGCTTGACGAAATCGCGCGTGTACCTGTTGCAAGGTCAAGATTCACTGCGGCACTCGTGCCAGAGCACATCGTCGCGCCGTGCATCGAAAAAGCCGCACACACAATAACGGCAATAAAACAACCATTTATGACAAGCCTGTTCATTTTTATCTCCTGTTTTCTGTCGTAGTTTTCGGATTAGTTCCAGACCAGCATTCGCTTCAACCTTTCGCTCGCATTCACACTACTGTGTTTCATTCCGGCAAGGTTCTAACAAGTCGAAAACCGTTATGATCGTACCCACTCGACTGGTCGTCGCCCCCCCGGAAGAACGAGGTACAGCTGTCCGCACTGAAAGACCAGCAGCCACCACGAATCACCCTGTATGCCCCCGAGTCCCCACCCTTGGGATCAGTACCAAATGTCAAAGCGCCATACCGGTCTAGGCAAATCTCAAACACATTTCCGTGCATATCATACAATCCCCATGGATTCGCAATCTTCGATCCAACAGGATGAGTCCCTGAAAAGGAGTTTCTAGAGTACCACATGTAGTTTCCATTCGCGGAATTGCCGTAGCTATATGTAGTGGTCGTATCCGCCCGACACGCATACTCCCACTGAGCATCTGTAGGCAAATCGAAGTCAAGTCCAGTGCTAGTACGCAGTTTGCCCATAAATGACCATGAATCCACGGCGGATGACGATGGCCATTTCGTACCATTTGAATTACCGCGTATCAAAGTATAAATGACAGAATGCACTGGGTAGGTGTCGCCTATGCCGTATGATGACGATGAACACGGATTCGTTCCTGTCACCAACTCGTACTGCTTTTGCGTCACTTCAAATAGCCCGCAAAAAAAAGGCTTGGTGAGTATGACACGATGAGATTCATCGTTCTGATCATCCCCCATGATGAACGTCCCAGCCTCTATCCGCCGTAATACGAGTTTCGTTGTCTTGTATTCGTTCACGTTGAATCCGCCGCTGGGCGGTTCTGACAAATACGTGACTGGATAGCTCGTGGCATTCGCACCGCCGGACAGGTCAATCACGCAGTAGGTCGCGGGCGTCGTCTCGCACGAGACGTTGAAAACCACATTGCTCGACTTGAACGTAAGTCCTTCGGCGTTCATGTCCCACACGATGGTATGCGTTCCGCTCTTCAAACTCAAGTCACCCGACAGTTGCGTCGCCGTGTTTGTCGAGTTCGCAACCATATCGATTGCAGTCACTTGCAACGAAGTGAAGACCGCCTTCTGCTTCGCCTCAGCCGCAATATCGCCCGTTACCGTATACGAGATATCGACCTTCCCGTTCCACGGATACCGCTGCTGCGCCGTCACGCCCGTGATCGTGGGCGTCGCGGCAGCGGCCGCAAAACTCAAGAGCGCACAGAGTGCACAATCCATCCTTCTCATTTCCGAATCCTATCCTTCCGCGCCTGATTGCAACACGATTCGCTCTTGGCACAGACTGTAGAGCGAAGTGTCGTTCCCATTCTTCAGACATCAGGGCGGTGGTGGAAACACAAGCACCTCCCTCGATGCATCAGGTGAGGTGCGTAGGATGAACCTTCGAACGAAACACCGAAGGAGGCGAAACTGCACGAAGGCAGTGCTTCTTCTGTGTCTCGCCTTTGAGAGGCAAGACGGAAATAGTATGCCACATTCCCCCGCCCAACGCAAGCGGGATTTTGGGAAATTGAAGTTTTGCGCGCGGTGCGCACAGAGGTTGACGAGAGACGCGAGACGATAGACGCGAGCGGAGACTAGAAGACGTGAGACTATGAGCCAATGCGGCTTCGCCAATGTCTTATCGTCTCACGTCTCGGCTCGTCTCTCGTCTATCGTTTCACGTCCCCGCGCGTACACCACCTCGCCGGCGGCGGGTACGTGCGCGGCACGTTACTTGTCGCAATATGTGAAAAAGCGGGCATGAGGCATAAGATTACGGTGCGGAACGTGGTTTGGAGGAATTACGGCTCGTTTGGAGGGCTCGCCCCCACCACGGCTCGGCGGGACGCCTCGCCCTACCGTTTCGGTCATGCGGAACGCGTGACCCTACCTCCACACGGATAATCTGTTATCTCGCCTTTTTACGGGCAACACGGAAATAGTATGCCACATTCCCCGTCCAACGCAAGCGGGATTTTGGAAAATTGAAGTTTTGCGCGCGGTTTGGGATGTGAATGCGCGCTACGTCACATATCGCGATAAGTGAAGTAGCGGGTATGAGGCGTGAGATTACGGTGCGGAACGTGGTTTTGGTGGATGCGGCTCGCCCGGAGGGCTCGCCCCACCACGGCTCGGCGAGACGCCTCGCCCCACCGAACGGCCGCGACGGGGCGCGGTCTGGGCATTGGGCCGCTGCCTCGACACCCCC
>CACWIW010000079.1 GCA_902761035.1 uncultured bacterium
CACCCAGAGCATTACGGCGGACTTGTCGGGCCCAGGTGCGAACATGAACGACCCCAAGTCGTTCGGGCAGGTCACATTCTCCCAGCGTCTCGTGATCGATCTGGAGCCGGACATCCCGGTCGTGACCGACTACAAGCTCTCGCAGACGATCGAATAGTCAGGCGGGGTAGAAAAAATATTCAGGAGTGCTGGAAAACATGAAAGTGAAAGCAATCAAGTGCGCGGCGATTGCTGCGGCGAGTATGATAACGGTTTGGCCGGCTTGTGGGGACGCTCGCCCTCCCGAAATGTCAGAAAATGCGCCGTGGCGGTTCCGGCACTACCGGTTCAAGATCGACGACTGCATGGGCGAGCGGATCGGCGTGCAGCTTTCCGAATTCCGATTGCTGAACGGCGACAAGGACGTGACGCCGCTCCGTTCCGGCTTCTCGCACGGCGAGGGCATGGACTCGAGCGAACGCTCGCCGATCAGGCAGGCTGTGGACGGCGACCTCAACACGAAATGGTACTCCGTCAACGGCGCGAGCGGCAAGGACATGTCGAAATGCTGGTTGCAAGTGGACTACGCCGAGCCGCAGTCCGTGACCGCCTACGACTGGGCGACGGCGGAGGACCGCTGGCTCGGCGAGAAGCGTCGCGACTGGCGCGACCCGATGGCGTTCCGTCTCCTTGGCAGCGACGACGGCACAACGTGGACGGAGCTGGACGCGCGCAGCATCGGCGCGAAGAAGATCAAGCGCAATGCGTGGACCGGCCCGTACAGTCCGCTGCGCGGCGAATCCTTCACGGCCCATCCGATGATCACGCGCGACGGGCGGCGCATGATCTCGCGCAAGAACACGGCCGGCGAGACGGTCTACGAGCTCGTGCCCACGAACCGCCTGCCCGCGAACCTCCCGCCGGTGCGCGAGTGGAAGCTCTACGGACTCAAGTCGTCGCACACCGACGTCGGCCTCCACAACTCGCAGTACATCCAGCGCCACGGAAGCGTGAGGCGCATTGACGAGGCGGCGCGGCTCATCGACGCCGACACGCGTTCCGACGACGACCCGGCCGCGTACCGCTTCGCGATGGAGCACGTGTGGTTCTGGGACAACTACCACATGGACAAGGGCATGGACGCCGCGTGGCGCATTGTCACCAACTACATGGCGCGCGGGCGCATGGACGTGGGCGTGATGTGCGCGGGCAACCACACGCACCTCTATTCCGGGACCGAAATCGACCGCTCCACGCTCACGAAGCGTCTTCTTGAGCAGAAGTGGGGCATCCACACGCGCACGTTCTTCATGTCCGACAACCCCGGCCTCAGCTGTTCGCTGATCGATCCGTACGTCCGCGCGGGCGTGCGCTACTGCTTCTTCGCGCCCAACCAGTGGAACCCCATCCGCTCGACCATCTGGAAGATGCGGAAGAAAATGCTCACGTCCCACCCCGATGGTGCTCCACGCACTACGGGCGCGGATACGAACGGCTGGGATTGACGAGCGGGGTCAGACCGTCGTTCATCGCAGGGGCCGAGGCGCGCATGCCGGAGTTCCTGAGGATACTGGAGAGCAAGTACCCCTACGACGTGTGGCTCGCGGGCGTCTATTGCGACGACGAATGGCCGAACACCGGCTTCGCGGACTTCGCGGCGGCGTGGAACAAGAAGTGGCTGTGGCCGCAGTTCCGCACGGTGGGACGTCTCGACGAGCCGTTCGAGTACCTTGAGGAGAAGTTCGGCGACAAGATCCCCACGCTCACGGGCGAGATGACGAGCGGCTGGCTGCAGCACGCCGTCTGCGCGCCGGAACTTCTCGCCTACAAGCTCAACATCGACCGGAAGCTCGAGACGGCGGAGTGCCTCGGCACGTTCGCCGGCACGATCGACCGCGGGGCGGTTGACCGCGCGTGGTGGTACCTACTCCTCTACGACGAGCATTGCTACGGCACGAGCGGCTACAAGGGGCGGCGCGTGTTCGAGACGTGGATGCAGCGCCGCGACTGGCTCGACCGCGCCGCCGCGACGGCCTCGAATGAACTCGCCAAGGCCGTCGCAAAAATTGTCCCGGATGTCTCGGTTGTCCCGGATGTCCCGGGTCGCGCCTGCCGCGACGGCGTCACCGAGCCCCGCCAACCGCTTCATGTACACGCGCAACAACCACAAGACGTGGGAGGCGGAGCCCGAAAAGGCACTTGGCGCGAAGGTGACGCGCCGCGTGTACCTGGCCGAGAACGAGAAGCGCATCGACATCGAGGATCGATTCGAGCATGCGCGCGACCTCTTCAACGCACGCCGCTACTACCGCTTCGGCTACCTCGCGTTTCCGTTCGTCGTTCCGGGAGGCGAGTTTCGCGCTCACCTTAACGGCACGGTGATCCGTCCGTACGAGGACTGCCATCCGATGACGACGGACGCCTACTGCGCCGTGCGCGACTGGTGTCTGGTGGAAAACGCCGACTTCGGCGTCGCGCTGATGATGCGCGACTCGACGCTCACCGAGTTCGGCGAGATCCATCCCGACAAGACGTGCTACACCGGCAAGCCGCCGAAGGGAAAGACCGCCATCTATCCGTATCTCTTCACGGACTGGCTCCAGATGCACCAGCCCGACGGCGATTCGATGAACTTCACGTTCCGCTTCGCGATCACGTCGTATGCGAAGGAGGGTAGCTGGGCGCATGTTGCGCGCATGTGCGAGGACTGGCTTGATCCGTATGCGAAATGGATGCGCGAACAAAACATCCCGCGCTTCTCGCGCGAGTCGGTCGAGGAACCGCCGCCCGGCTGGACGGGGCTCATCGAAAAGCCCCGCGCCGGACACGGTGAGAAGGACGGGCAGATGTACATCCTCTGGGGCGCGGAGATGTCGCCCGCCTTCGACCACTACGAACTCTGGCGCGACGGCAAGTTCCTCGCGAACGTCACAAACGAGGTCCATAACGGGCTACCCTATCGCATCGCCCGCTACGAAGACCTGGGGCTCCCCACGCACTCGCGTCACGAGTACCGCATCCGCAAGGTGTGGAAGGACGGACGCAAGGATCCGCTCGGCGAGCCGTTCTACGGCCTCACGCGGTACGTGCATGACGCCACGCGCGACGGCGTCACGTGTGATGGCGAGGAAGGGCGCATGGATGTTCGCTACGACGGCGCGACGGTTACGAGCTGGCGTCCAGCGGCGTTGGGCGGCGACGAGGTCTTCTTCATGCCGTATCTCGCACCCTGGGGGGAAGAGGTGCATGGCGGCGTGCCGATTTGCTGGCCATGGGTCGGCAAGGCGCCAGACCACGCGACGGTAGGGTCACGCGTCCCGCGTGACCGCCTTCCCAAGCACGGTCTTGTGCGATACATGAAATGGCGTCTCGTGAAGCGAATCGGAAAAGGCGGCGTCGAGCTTGAGACATGTTCGACGCCGGAGACGCTGAAGATCTGGCCGTACCCGTTCAAGCTCCGGGCGGTCGTGTCCGTTGACAGAGTGGATACGCTCGAAATCGCGGTGACGGAGACGAACACCGGCGACGCAGCGTATGAATCCGCCCTCGGTTTCCATCCCTATTTCGCGGTGGCCGACGCCTGCAACGTGGCGGTGGACGGGAAAGAGCTGCCGCGTCCGTGGGTGATGCAGGAGTTTGCCGCGGACGGGAAGCCGCACCGGCTTGTCGATCTCAAGCGGAAGCGTACGATCTCCGTCGAGGCGTCGGGCAACGACACGTGGTACGTCTGGAATCCCGGCACGGAGCGCACGCCGCTCTGCGTGTCGCTGCGTCCGCACGAGTGGCACCGGTTCTACTGCCTCGAACCCGTGATGAAGAAGTCGCTTCCGCTCGCCCCTGGCAAGAGCCGCACGCACACGTTCAAGGTCACGGTCACGAAGTGAAAATGCGGGCCGCCCGGTGGTCGCCCCCTACCGTCGGTAGGCGTCGATCGCCGAGCGCGCCGTTTCCCGTGCGGGCCACCCGGTGGTCGGCCACTGTTGGTAGGGCGCGATCACCGAGCGCGCCGTTTCCCGCGTGGGCCGCCCGGTGGTCGGCCCCTACTGTGGTAGGGCGCGATCACCGAGCGCGCCGTTTCCCGTGCGGGCCGCCCGGTGGTCGGCCCCTACCGTGGTAGGGCGCGATCACCGAGCGCGCCGAATCTTGACTTCATTCCAAAAAGCCGTTATGATATTGTGTGTCAAAGAGATGCCAGAGAGGCCCATGTGAAAGGTATATCCATGAAAGATAAAGTCATTGCTGTTTTGTTCGCAGTTGCGGCGGTTTGCTCCGCTGCGGGCGTCCCTTGCGGAAATGTCGCGCTCCGCGAGGTGGTGCGCGGGCCGGACGCGCAGGCCGTTTCGATCACGACGAACGCGGCCGGCCATGCGGTGCTGGACTTCGGCAAGCACCAGTTCGGCTGGCTTGAGGTGGACGTGAAAAAGCCCGGTCCCTACAAGATCGTCTGGGGTGAGCTGCTGGACGAGAAGGGGTCGGTGCAGACCGGACGCCGCTACACGCGGTCTGAAGGCAGAATCCGCTGCGCCACGACCGAGGGCGTGTTCGACGGCGTCGGCACGCAGCGCATCCCGTACAAGGCCGGACCCGGCAACGCGTTCTTCACGGGAAATCGTGTGGTGAAGCGTGACCTTCCGAAGTTCGGGATGGTGATGCCGTTCAGGTGGGCGGAAATCGTGGAGATGCCGTTCCCCGTCGCGTCGGACACCGTGCGCCAGGTGCCGATCTACTATCCGTACGACATGGCGGAGTCGCGCTTCAACAGCGACAGCGAGGCCCTCAACCGCGTGTACGGTTTCTGCAAGCACTCCATCCGTGCCACCACCTTCACCGGGCTTTTCATCGACGGCGACCGCGAGCGCTGGCCGTACGAGGCTGACAGCTACATCACGCAGCTGAGCACGTACGCCATGACCTCTGACTACTCCCTCGCCCGCAAGATGGTGGACCACCTGCGGGACAACTCCACCTGGCCGACGGAATGGAAGCAGTTCTTCATCCGCATGTGCCATGCCGACTGGATGTACACGGGCCGTCCCGACCGCATCGCCGCCCACTACGAGGCCATGAAGACGCAGAAGCTCTGGCTGAATTTCGCCCGGGAGGACGGGCTGCTCGTTACCGGGACGAAGGATGCGGAAGCCAAGGGCGCGAAGGATATCGTCGATTGGGCCAAGTGCTACCGGGACGGGTTCGAGTTCCGTCCCGTGAACGCCGTCGTCAACGCCCTCCACTACCGGAACCTCGTGGAGATGTCCGAGATGGCGGCGGCCATCGGCAAGCAGGGCGACGCGCGTGCGTTCGCCGAACGCGCGCGCAAGGTACGCGACTCGTTCATCAAGGCGTTCGTGGATCCCGCGAGCGGGCTTGTGTGGGATGGCGAGGGGTCGAAACACCTCACCGTACATGCCAATGCGATGGCCGTGGCGTGCGGGGTGCTGTCTGGACGGGAGGCGTCCGCGCCGGCGGACTTCATCGTGAAGAAGGGGATGCGGTGCAGCACCTACATGTCGCAGTTCGTGCTCGAGGCGCTGTTCATGGCGGGACGGTCCGACGAGGCGTTCAAGCTCATGACCACCGACGGGCCGCGCGGCTGGATGCAGATGATGAAGCTCGGCGCAACGGTCTCGATGGAGTTCTGGGACCTGACGCTCAAGGAACCCGGGCGGGTACCGGACATGAACCACGCCTGGTCCACCGCTCCGCTGAACGTCACGGTGCGCCATCTGCTGGGTGTGACGCCGCTGAAACCGGGATTCGAGGAAATCCGCTTCGCACCGCAGTTCGGTCCGCTTACGCGACTCTCCGCCGCAGTGCCCACCGCCCGCGGCGTATTTACCGTCAACGCGCGCCGGGAAGGCGGACGCTGGATGGTCGATCTTGTCACGCCCGCACCGGTGAAGATGGCGACCGGCGAAGGCGAACGTTCCCTTCCCGCCGGAAGCCATCGCGTGTATTTTCGGTAGTGCCTCCGTTAGCTTGCGAGGGAGCCGAGGTTGAAGATCGGGAGGAACATGGCCGTGACGATCGTGCCGATGACTACGCCGAGGAAGACCATGAGGAACGGCTCCATCAGCGAGGTGAGCGTGGCGAGCATTACCTCAACCTCCTCGTCGTAGGAGTCGGCCACGGATTCAAGCATGTCCTCCACCTTGCCGGCCTTTTCACCGGCGGCGAGCATGCGGATCATCAGGATGGGCATGAATGGCTTGCCCTGGAGGGATGGGCTGAGCTGGTTGCCCTGCTCCACTTCCCGGCGCGCGGCAAGGACGGAGTTCTCGAGCACGAAGTTGTCGAGCGAGCCGGCCACGACCTCCAGCGACTTGAGAATCGGCACGCCCGCCGCAATCATCTGCGCGAGCAGACGGCAGAAGCGTCCAATCGCCGCTTTCTGGTTCAGAAGCCCAAAAACCGGGAGTTTCAGTTTGAAGCGGTCGAACGCGAGGTGTCCGGCCTGCGTGGCTTTCCAGCGCTTGAAGATGAACACGCCGCCCACGATCACGCCACCGATGATGTACCACCAGTTCTTCACGAATGTCGAGATGTCGACGAGCTTCTGCGTGAGCCAGGGGAGTTCCTTCCCGAAGCCGCTGAACATCTCCGCGAACACGGGCACGACGAACTGGATCAGTCCGGCCGCGAGCAGCATGGCGATGCTTATGATCACGGTCGGGTAGGTCATAGCGCTCTTTACCTTCTTCTTTAGGCGCGAAGACGACTGGAGGATGGCGGCGAGACGCTTCATGATGCCCGCGAACTCGCCGGACTGCTCACCCGCGATGACCATGTTCACGTACATGTCGTCGAACAGCTGCGGGTATTCGGAGAGGCCGTTCGACATCGGAGCGCCGCTCTCGATCACGTCGCACAGGTGCTGAAGCACCTTCTTGAACTCTTGGTCCGCGCACTGCTCGCCCAGCGTCTGGATCGACGCGAGAATCGTCATGCCCGCGCCGAGCATCGATGCGAGCTGGCGCGTGAACGGGATGATTTCCTTGTTGCGGATGCGCTTCGCGCCCTTTACCTTGATTGCCTTACCCATCATTCACCTCCCGTCACTTCAAATGCGGCTTCGAGCGACGTGATACCGGCGCGCACCTTGCGCATTCCGGCCTCCTTCAGCGTGACCATGCCCTCTTCGAGCGCGTATGCCTTAAGCTTTTCCGCGTCGCCGCCGCGTTCGATGAGACCGCGTATCTTCGGCGAAATCGGCAGAACCTCCATGAACGCGCCGCGTCCCTTGTAGCCGGAGCCGCGGCACTTCGGGCAGCCACCCGGGCCGTACACCGTGACGCCCTCGAACGGCGCGGGGTCCACCTTGTTCGCCTGCAGCAGCTCGGCATTGATTTCCACGGGCTTCTTGCAGAACGGACACAGCTTGCGGAAAAGGCGCTGCGCCTGCGCGAGGATGAGGGAGCTCGCGAGCATGAACGGGGCGATCTGCATGTCGAAGAGACGCGCCACCACGCCCACGGCATCGTTGGTGTGAAGGGTGGAGAGCACGAGGTGGCCCGTCAAGGCGGCCTTCACCGCGATGTCGGCAGTTTCGCCGTCGCGGATTTCGCCGACTAGCACGATGTCCGGGTCCTGACGCAACACGCTTCGCAGCACACCGGCGAACGTGAGGCCCACCGCCGCGTTCACGTGTACCTGGTTGACGCCGGCGAGTTCATATTCGACGGGGTCCTCGGCAGTGATGATGTTCACGTTGGGCGTGTTGAGGTCCTGGAGGCATGAGTAAAGCGTGGTCGTCTTGCCCGAGCCGGTGGGGCCCGTCACGAGGATGATGCCGTGCGGCTGCTCGATTGCGTACTTCATCGCCTTGTAGGCGTATTCGTCGAGGCCGAGCGACGCGAGGCCGGGCGCGAGGTTCGCCTTGTCGAGGATACGCATCACAACCTTCTCGCCATGCACGGTGGGGAGAATCGAGACGCGCACATCGACTTCCTTGCCGATGGCCTTGATCTTGAAGCGGCCGTCCTGCGGTTTGCGTCGTTCGGCGATGTCGAGCGCGCTCATGATCTTGATGCGGCTCACCACGGCGTTGTGGAGGGCTTTCGGCGGGGCGGGACGCTCCACGAGTTCGCCGTCGATGCGGTAGCGGAGTCGCGAGGCGTGTTCCAATGCCTCGAAGTGGATGTCGGACGCCTTCGTCTTCAGCGCCTCGATCATCATGGAGTTCACCATGCGGATCACGGGCGCGTCTTCGTCCGAAGTGAGGGAGGCGTCGAGGACGTCCGACGCCTTCATTTCGGAAAGGACCTCGAGCTCGGACTCGTCGCCCTTCATGATGGATTCCATCGCGAGGGCGGGGTTGGAGGCGTCCCGCGCCGCCTTCAGGCGGGCCAGGGCGTCCGCTATCTGCTTTTCCGGGGCAACGCAGGACCAGATGTGTCCGTTTGCGGCGCGCGTTACCTCTTCCAGGGCAGGGAGGTTGAAGGGGTCGGCAAAGGCGATTGTCAGGCGTCCGCCCAGCTTGGCGATCGGAACGGCCTTTGCCTTGATCCAAAAATCCTCATTTTTGCCACAAAGCAAATCCTGGTTGACAGTGAAACTATCTGGAAGCGAGAGCGGCGCCATGTTGAAATAGGTTGCCGCAGCCAGCGTGAACGCTGCCGGGTCGACGAGGTCTTTCTCGACAAGGTACTGCTCCAACGGCGTCTTAGCTTCCGCCGCCTGCCGCGCTACTTCCTTGAGCTGTTCAGCCTCCAGCACCTTGCAAGCCAACAGCGCCTCGGAAAAGTTCCCGAAGTGCGTACTTTTCTGCGTCTTCTTAATAGGTTTCAAAAGCATATTTAATATTTTAGCATAATCCGTGCCATCCGGCGGCACGAAATTTGCTATAATAACGGTCGGAGAAAAGGAAAAATGGCTGAACAGGCGAATTCAAAGCTGCTCGAAGGCATTGCCTATTTCGAGAAAATGCTGAAAGTGATGCCGGGCGACCGCACGACGCTCGAGTTTCTTTCCGTTGCATACGAGCAGCTGGGCGACGTGGAGAAACAACGGACGTCGCTTATCCAGCTGGCGGAGGCGTTGCTGCGGGAGAAGGACTACGACGCGGCGGACGCGATTGGCGAGCGCCTGGGCGGATTTTCCGAGACGGACGCGCAGGACATGGTGCGGCGGATCAAGTCCGTGCGGAACCCCGTCCAGTTGAAGGCCGTAGTACGTCCGGGGGCTGGGGCGCAGCCGATGCGCGCCGTGTTGCGTCCGGCGGGCGTGAAGCCAAAACCTGCATCCGACGAAGGGGGGCTGTCCCTCGCGCAGGTGGTGATGTCGGCGGTGAAGGCGGAGGCCGCGCTGATCCGCGACCTCTACGCCAAGAACGTTGTGGACGCCTCGGCGGCGGAAGTGGTGCAGAGGCACCTTGGCGGGTTGCCGGAGGCGACGCGTCCGTTTCTTGTTTCCGCATTGGCGATTCTTGAAAAGGAGAGCGGCGGCATGGGCGAGAAGGCGGCGGTGTACATGGCGGACGCCGCGTCCGCGCCCCCCATCCCCCTGCAGGCGTTCATGCCGTCGGCCGCGCTCGTGAAGCAGCTGCCGGAGGAGATAGTGCGCGTCCGCGGGGCGGTGCCGTTCGGGCGGCTGGGCGATACGCTGCTCGTCGCGGTGCTGAACCCTCTCGATACGGCGTTTCACGCGGAGGTAGAGCGCCTGGCGGGATGTCCCTGCCGCTTTTTCCTTGCCGACCCGCACACGACGGAGGATTTCCTTGAGAAGTACTTTGCCGAGAATGCGTAGGGCGAAACGCGGCGTCACGCTAGTGGAGGTGATGCTCGCGGCTTCCATACTCGCGCTGATGGTCCTCGCGCTGTTCGAGGGGATCGCCGTCTCGGCCCGCATCGCCCGCGAGAACGCGGAATACCTGCAGGCGGACGCCTACGCATTCGACCTCGCCTGGAAGCGGTACAACGAGAACTACGGCTCGTTGCGGAACTTGATTGGCAAAAATCAGACGTGGGTGGAGTTTCCCGCCGAAGAAATCACGGAAGAAGCCGCACCCATGCTCTACCGTGCGGGATCCGTTGCAAAATCGTATACTACAATTAGGCGTATCGCGGACTCGACCGATCCGTCGGTCGAGTTGGGCGTGTTGATTTCAGTAGACGTTGAATGGGGTGCGGTTGGCGCGCGGCGGCGTCTTTCCGCAACGCACACGGCGACGGTGTTCAAGAGCGGGACGGAGGACGGCTGATGGCGGGCGGGGCGTCCAAACGCGGTTTCACGCTCGTGGAGCTGATGCTGACCACTTCGATTTTCGCGGTGGTGATGGCCGCCGTAGGCAGTTCCTTCGTCGGCGGAATGCGCCTCCTGAAGGCGACGTTCGCGACGGCGGAGATGTCGCTTCGCGCGCGCGACTTGCGCGACCGGCTCCTGTTCCATGCGGCGCCGCCGCATAACGACACGATATGGGCGGGTCTTCTCTCCGGCACGAACAACAATGACGTTATTGAGGGCAACGCCGCCAAGATCCTCATGCGTTGCGCAGCGTTCAAACCCGCCGACAATTCTGCTGTGGCCCAGACCATCCAGCTGGTGTTCAAGGATTCCGGCACGGCCAAATGCAGTTTTTTCAGCGAGGACCGCTACGATGAACGCTGGTCGCATCGCTGGCTGAACCCAGGCGGGTTGAACCTTCTGGCGGATTCGCACAACACCCCTCCGCTCACATGGGCGCGAAAGTCCGACAACACGGAGGACCATTCGCGGTTCTACATCCATCTTTCGGGGCGCACCGACGTGGCGGGGCTGCCCATTAAGCACAACGAGCGCATCGTCGTGCCCGTGTTCGGACGACAACAGGAGACGTGTCCAGACGGGAAAGGGGGTCTGGACAAATGAAGGGACGGCATTCTTCCAAGGGTTTCGTACTCGTGTTCTCGCTTGTCCTCGCCCTTTGCGCGGGCGTCATCCTTGCGGGCACGCTCGGCTATGTCTCGTATGCCGCGCGCCAGAGTGCCGTGCAGGCGGCGAAGTCCAGCTGCCGCCTTGCGGCGATGAGCGCAATTGAGAAGGTGAAGGAGGATGTTTACCTTACATTCAAGAGGCGTAACGGAAACAGGTCGGTCCTGGGCATAAACGTCTACAACTGGTTCACCTCGGGCTGGACCACGAATTCGATCGGCATGGGCGGCTTCGTCATAAACTTCGACGAGTCCCTCGTGCCGCTCCGCACGCAAATGCCTGGGTTCACCGGTTTGAGCGTGTGCCTCAGGACGGCGCCTGTTGCCGTTGGCAACCGCGCGGAGGTGACTTTCTACGGAACGGCTTCGCGCGTCACGGGCAACGGAATGCCGGTGAGCGTCACGATTTCCGAAAGGGTGTCGTTCGGCGTGGACCGCTCCAAGGTGTTCGACTACGCCTATTTTGTGAACAACTACGGCTGGTTCGAGGGCTCCACGATCACGGCGAACGGCGCGGTGCGCGCGAACGGCGACATGTCCCTCTCGCAGAGCCCTAAAGTGAACGGGGACGTCTATGCCGCACGCAACGACGAGCTGAACGTGTCTGGCGACATCAAGAACGGCACTGGCACGATGGACAACAAGAACACATACCGCAACACGCAGTACGGTACGTCCAACCGCGCGCGTCCGCTCCAGAAGGCGTCGGACGACGGTGGCTACAACGCGCCGGACGCCGTGACCCAGGCAGATCTCACGGCTCGTCTCCACGGCAATCTTCCCGAAGGGCTGGATATGCCATGGATATCGGAACTGAACTCATACATTGAGTACGGTAAGGAGCTGAAGTCCACGTTGTCCAAGGGCAGCACCTACTACATCAATAATGCAAATTCCGGCGATCCAAACTACGGATATTATCAGGGAACGGGGCCGTCGGGCGATCCCAGCCTTCCAGATAAGGGCGCACTTGTGCTGGAAGGCACGCAGTCCGACCCCATCAGGCTCAATGGTCCGG
Organism: uncultured bacterium; assembly: GCA_902761035.1. Lineage (GTDB taxonomy): Bacteria > Verrucomicrobiota > Kiritimatiellia > RFP12 > UBA1067 > RUG572. The sequence goes on from CACWIW010000079.1 coordinate 11,902, forward strand.
TGGTCGTCTCAAACGACGTGGTGATCAAGGGCTACGTGACGGGCCAGGGCACTATATACTCGAGCCGTAACATTCACATTGTGGGGAACATCCAATACCTCAATCCGCCGAACTGGGCCAACAAGGAGGCGGCGTCAAACAACGGCAACGCCACGAAGGACCTCCTCTGTCTTTCCGCGAAGGGAAATATCGTAATGGGCGACTGCACGTCGTCGAGCTGGCTGGACACCACGCTAAAGAAAGTCCTCACGCAGCAGCCGTACGTGCAGCCCTACGGTTGTGCGCAGGCGGACGACGGAACGTGGATCGACGGCGACATCGGCTATCCCAAGGCGGGCAAGACCGTGTTCGAGGGGAACTACACCGCCGCCGATGGAGGGAACAAGGTGACGCAACAGGCGGTTTACAGGCAGGAACGGGACCGGTGGGGACGCCTGCAGAACGTCCTCGACCATTACGAATACAAGTCCGCGACGGGCCGCCGCTACTACGACAGCGTCGTGGCACCGAATGAAATTTCCTCGCGCGCGTCCACTATTACGCAGATTGACGCGGTTCTTTACAACAACCACGGCATTTTCGGCAAATTGGGCCAGTGTACGATCAACGGCTCGCTGGTGTGCCGCAACGAGGGCATGATCTTCAGCGGGAAGCTCTATCTTAACTGGGACTACCGCCTCTACTCCGGTTCACCGGAAAACGTGATGAACCAGCTCGTTGGAATGCCGCTCGGCACGGGCAAGCCCAACGTCATCTTCTGGCAGGAGGTGCCGTAAAAAGTATCGGATGAGCGATGATTGAAGCAAACGAAAACATCGACCTGGTAACGATGCGCCGTCAGCAGGAAGTTCAGCAGGCGCAGCATGCTTACCAACAGGCAGTCTCGGAGGGCCGGCTTGCCGTGCGGCCGCGTCAGGGGGTGTCCACTGACGGGATGGCCGCGCTTGTCGCGGCCGATTATGGAGGCGCGGATAGGCAGGTCGCGACAAGCGCGACTCTCCCGGCGGACGCCTCGGCGAGGCGTCCCTACCAGGCGGACCCGGAGGTTGCGTGGCGGCATACGCGGCTGGCGATCACGGCGGGGCTGGTCTTGCTGTTGCTTGTCGTCTGGATCTGGCAGAAAAAATCGTGGAGGTAGGGGATGTTCCTGAAGACGTTGAGGAAAAAGAATGGCGTGTTGCACAAGGTGCGGCACTCGATCCGCACGCGCTACTCGCTGGCAACTGCGTTTTTCCTGCTTACAATACTGGGGCTTTTTTACGTTGGCGGGCGCATAGTGCTCGTACACCTCGTGAAGGATGCCGAGACGCAGGTGCGTGAGATTGGTACCGACATCAACCGCCTGGCGATTCGCAACGCCGAGAAGGTCAAGCAGTACATGGAGACGCTCTCTCCGGAGCAGACGACGCTTCCCATAAACACGTACCTCGGTCTTTTCAACGGCAACCATGTGGCATTGGCCATGAGGCTTGACGCCAACGGGCATTTCGTTGAGGGTTTTGTGGCGGAGGGCCATGCGGGGGCCGCCTTGCGCGCGAAGGACGTGACGTCGTACAAAAAGCATTTTCCGCTTTGGGTGCAGTCGTGCGTGGAAAAGAACGGGCGGGTATCCGCACCACTCTCCGCCAACCTCCTCCGCCTGCGGGGCAATTCCTACTACGTGGCGCTGATTCGCGGGGCCGACGGTCGCTTCCTGGCGCTTGGCATGCCTTTCGACCCCACGCGCTTCACCGCCCAGATGAACGAGGTGTTCGCGGGCATGGAACTGCACGTGTCCAACGGCAGGACGGAGGCAAGCGCCGTACCTGTCACGCATGTGGGAACGAAGACCGAGCGGCAGCAGTCGTTTGGTCTGTCGTCTATGGTGTCTGAGGCTTTTGAGTTCTATTCAGGCGGATTCTGGAAACTGGGGGAAAACCCGTTCGAGGCCGTCTACACTATCCGCGACATCGCAGGGCGTCCGGTGTCGCGGTTGTCGGTGTCGTTGCCGCAGACGTTCTCCAACGCGGCCGGGGCCGCCATCGGGCGCCTTACGCTTTTTGTGACGGTTGCGGGCATTCTGCTAGTGCTTCCCATCTTCTGGGTCCAGAGCCGGATGCTGCTGAACCCGCTCACGAAGATGACGGAATGCGTGCGCCGCGCCCGCGAGCACTGCGGGGAGGCGGACTGTCCGCGCCTAGATTGGCGAGGGGACGACGAATTCGCCGAACTTGCCTTCTCGGTGAACGCGCTGATAGAGACGATCTCAAGCCGCACTTTGGCCATAGCCCAGGTCGAGAACAGACAGAAGGCCATGATCAACGGAATGCCGGACGGCCTCTTCATTTTCGACCGGCAGCACCTCCTTGTGTCTGTCATAAAGCAGCCGGACCTCCAGGACGCCGTTCCGGGATTCTACGAGGGACGGCCGATTGACGTGACCGTGTTCGGGCGGCAAGGCGTGGAGGCTCTGGGGCAGGCCGTTGATGCGCTCTTCGCCGACGGCGGGGTGAAGCACCTGGTGCTCGATACTGGGAGCGGACACCATGCGCGGTACTTCGAGGTGCGCATGGCGAAGATGGACGACATATTCGCGCTTACCGTCGTGCGCGACGTGACAGCATACAGGCGCGAACACGCGCAGCGCCTAGCGGCGGAGACGCGCCTTTCGCACGCGAGCAAGCGGGAGTCGCTCACGCTGCTCGCAGGCTCCATAGCGCACGACATGAACAACGTGCTCGCAGCCATCAACAATACGGTGGAGATCACCTGGATGGAGGATAAGGATCCCCTGGTGGCTGACGCGCTCAGCACGATCCGCGACGCGATCCGCCACGGTACAGCCATGACACGCGAACTGATGACGTTCGCGGGGGAGACGAAAGTGGAGTTCAGGCCCATGTCGCCGTCCGCGATTATACACGACGCCCACCGCCTCGTGGAGGGCATCGTGGGCGAACACGTTACCGTCTCCTATGATGTGGCCGAGGGCCTGCCTGCCGTGGACGTGGACATCGACCAGCTGTGGAAGGTGTTCCTAAACCTTGTCAAGAACGCCAACGAGGCGATGGGCGGAACGGGGCAGATTTCGATTTCCGCGCGGGCGTTCACGATGACGGAGGACCTTGTCGACGACTTCATCGCCTCAAAGCCGATCGCGCCCGGCGCAGGCGTGGTGTTCCAGTTCTCGGATACCGGACCCGGCGTGACGCCGGAGTTCCTGAAGAGGATGTTCGATCCTTACGTGTCCACGAAATCGACAGGACACGGGTTGGGGCTGGCTACGGTGCTGTCGATCATCGATGCCCACCATGGCGGAATACACGTCACGTCCACACTGGGCGCGGGCACTACGTTCCAGATATTCCTTCCTGCGTCAACGGCCGTGTCGTCCGAGGATGATCCCGGCACCGTCGCCGACGACCCGCCCACCGTAGCCCAGTTCGCGGGCGGAGCGCGGGAGGTGCTCGTGGTGGACGACGACGTGACGCTTCTGAAGACGACGGCGATTCTGCTGAAAGTGCTGAAGTACCGCGTGTTCACGGCTAAAGGCCACCGTGATGCGTTGGACATATTCCGCCGCCATGCGCCGAACCTCTCGTGCGTCGTAATGGACGCCAACCTCGGGGAGACGGATGCGGTGCGTCTGCTTGGAAGTTTCCGGTCAATCGCCCCGAACGTCCCGGTGATCGTGTCGTCCGGCTACGCTGCCGAGAAGATACAGGTGCAGTTCGCCACGCAGCCCTACAACGCCTTCCTCGCCAAGCCCTACACGCTCGCCGAGATACAGAAAACCCTCGAATCACTGAAAACTGCCTAGAACAACAGAAGATACGTACCATGGACATCCAACGCAGAGAATTCCTTATCCTGGGCGCGGCTGGTGCCGCGCTTGCCACGCGCGCCGCCGCGTCTGCTACGCCCATTGAGCAGGCGGACTTCCGCTACGGCCTAACCCGCGTGAACGATGTGCTTAAGAAGGAGTGCGAGCGGCGTGGCATCACGATCACTGACTGGCACATCCACCTCCGCGGCGGCATGACTGCCGAAATGGCCGTCGAACGCGAGAAGGCGAGCGGCATCCGCAGCGGAGTTTTGGAAAACCACGGACGCGAATGGCCCCTTTGCAACAACGAGATACTTGCCAAGTTCATCGCCGAAGCGAAGAAGGCTCGCGTGGACGGACGCCCCCTGCCCGTCGGTATCCAGGCGAATGACCGCGATTGGTATCGTCAGGTTTCCCCCGAGAACCGCGCCGCGCTCGACTACGTCCTTGCCGACACGATGATCATGGGCACGGGCCCCGACGGCAAGCCGCAGCGGCTCTGGTTCCTGAAGGAGACGATTGCCGATCCCGATGCATGGATGGAGCGCTACATGGCGCACAACCTCCAGGTCCTAGACGAGCCAATTTCCATTCTTGCGAATCCCACCTACCTGCCTACTTGCATTGCAGGGGAATACGACCGACTCTGGACCGAGGATCGTATGCGCAAGGTCATAGCGAAGGCTGTGGATAAGGGCATTGCACTTGAAATCCAGGCGGAGTCGCCGTTCCCGCGCGCGAAATTCCTAAAGCTCGCGAAGAAGATGGGCGCGAAGTTCAGTTTCGGCACGAACAACTTCAATCCGAAGCCGAAAGACCTATCCCGCTGGCTTGAGGTGATCGACTGGCTCGACCTCACAGCCTCCGACATCTGGCACCCCAAACGGTAGGGCGTATCACCGAGCGCGCCGCCAAAACGGTAGGCAGTACGCCTATAGGATGTGACAGGATGTGTCATGCGCACACCTTTGTGTGACACGATGGCACAATTTGGGGCTGGAACGGGCCGTGTCAGAGGGTTGGCACGGCCTTTGCTCTATGTAAGGCGTTGAAAATGCTTGAAAGGAGCAAAACCATGAATACACTGATAGACATGAATCCTTGGAAACTGCTGGACGCGCTGTTCGACGCGAACAACCGCGTCACGCGGACGATGCGCGCACGTGCGGCTGGAAGGTTCCCGCCCGTGAACGTGTTCCTGGACGACAATGCCGTTTTGATCGACATGGAGCTGCCCGGGAAGACGGCGAAGGACGTTGACCTCACCCTTGAGGCGCAGGCCGTCGTGGTGGCTGACAAGCCCGCACCCGTTGCTGACGGAGAGAAGGGCGAAGCAGCCCAGACCGCGCCCGCCTGGACGCGCCGCATCGAGCTGCCGTTCCGCGTCAACGCCGAAAAGGCGAACGCCAAATTCACCGACGGCATCCTGCGCATCGAACTGCCCAAGGCCGAGACCCAGGGCGTACACCGGATCGCAATAGCCGGCTAACCTCAGAAAGAGAAAGGAGAATTGAAATGAACGCTAACACTGAAAGATTCGCAATGCCAGCCGTGTCGCTGGACGAACAGCCCGCGTGCTACACCTTCACGTTCACGATCCCCGGCATCGGCAAGAAGGACGTTGACCTTCACGTCGAGGGCCGCACCCTGACGCTGAAGACGCATGCCACGTGGCAGAACCCCGCCGGTTTCCGCGAGGTCGAGACGGAGTTCCTGCGCGAGAACTACGCGGCGTCGCTGGACCTGCCTGAAATGGCGGACGCCTCCACGCTCGCCGCCACGCTCGAGAACGGAATCCTCACCGTCACGGTGCAGAAGAAGCCCGAGACCCAGCCGCGTAAGATCGCGATTGGATAAGCAAAAAAGGGCTTGTCAGGAGGCGGGGGGAATTGCTACAATAGATGCGTCATGGACACAACATCCACAAACCCCGCGCCTCCTGCGCCCTCGCCGGACGAGGGCGTCCAGCGTCTTTATGCGCGCCATCGCGCGCTGGCCGACCGTTTCTGCTACACGTTCCGCCGCTCGACGGTGTCGCCGAACAGCTTGCCGTATGTGCTGTTTCTCGGCAATCACTCGTCTGGAAAATCCAGTTTCATCAACTATCTGCTTGAAGGCAATTCCGTACAGGACGTCGGCATCGCCCCGACGGACGATGCGTTCACCTTCATCCTCCATGGAGAGAATGAGCGCGACGCCGTGGGGCCGGCGGCGCTTGAGATGCTGCCGGAGGAGCTCAAGCAGCTGAACAACTTCGGCCCCGAACTTGTCCAGCGCGTGCGCGTGAAGGTGCGGAACCGCGACGTGCTGAAGAACGTGGTGCTCGTGGACAGCCCAGGCATGATCGACGCATCGGAGAAGTCGATCTCGCGCGGGTACGATTTCTTCGGCGTGATCAAGTTCCTCGCCGAGATCACCGACCTCGTACTGATGATGTTCGACCCCGACAAGCCGGGAACGACAGGCGAGGCCGTCGAGGCGATGAAGGGTCCGCTTACCGGCTTCTTCTTCAAGCTGCGACTGATCTTCAACAAGTGCGACCGCTTCTCGAGCATGTACGACTACGCGCGCGCGTACGGCGCGCTCTGCTGGAACCTCGCGCACGCGCTGCCGTTCAAGGACCTCCCCAAGATCTACAACTGCTACCTTCCGGGGCGCGCGCACGCCGAGGGCTCGACCCTCGACCTGCACGACTTCGACGCGCTGCGCGACGAGGTCGTAAGCGAAATCAAGTCCGCCAATGCGCGCCGTGCGGACAACATCAAGGTGGCAGTGAACAAGGATCTGTCCTGCCTGGAGATGCACGTCCGCGTGGCCCTGCGCATCCGCCGCGCGGTCGCGCGGCGGCAATGGTCGGCGCGGGCGATGTTCGCGGGTGGAACGCTGCTGTTCCTGGCGGCGGACTTTCTCGTGGCGAAAGCCTGCGGTTTCAGCCTCCTGACGCTTGGCGTGCTCGCCTTGTCGGGTCTGGTGGGCTTCGCCCTGTTCGGAATCCTGCGCCATGGCGTAAGGCGCTTCCTCGAACAGCAGGTCGCAGAACTGGACAGGCATTTCACCGAGGAGTACAACCGCGAACTGTCGCTAGGCACGCGCGACGACCTGCACCAGTACTGGGCGCTGACGCAGCCAGTGCTTGCGGGGCTCCTGCGCGCGCGCTGGCGCGACCTGCCGGTTTTCCACTGGGGCGCGCTCACCAGGTTGCAGCGCGACTTGTCGCGCACGGGTAAATGACGGAGGAGATGGCAGCGATGGCAAAGCGATTCATCGTGGCGTGCGGAGGCACCGGCGGCCATACGTTCCCCGGCCTCGCCGTGGCAAAGGAGCTTAGGGCCCGCGGACACGAGGTGTCCGTATGGGTGTCGGGGCGGTCGATCGAGAGTTCCGTTCTGGCGGGATGGGACGGCCCCACGTTCTCCACGCGGGCGCGTCCGCTGCACCCGAAGTACTTCTTCTCCCTGCTGTATTCCCGTTTCAGGTGCGGACGCGAGATGAAGCGCTTCAAGCCGCACGCACTACTGGCGATGGGCTCCTACGCGAGCCTCCCGCCCGTGCTGGCGGCGTCCGCCCGCCGCGTGCCGGTGATCCTCCACGAGGCGAACACCGTACCGGGTCGGGCGGTGAGCTACCTCTCCCGGTATGCCTCGGCGGTGGCGCTCACATTTTCCGAGACGGCGGATTTCTTCCGCGGACGCGAGACCGTGGTCACGGGCCTGCCCGTGCGCGGCGAGATCGCCGGGCAGCCGCGCTTCGACGACATGCCGTCCGACAAGTTTTGCGTGTTCGTGACCGGCGGCAGCCAGGGGGCGCACCGCGTGAACGAGATCGCATCGCAGGCTCTCGTGCTTCTGCGGCGCGACATCGAGCGGAAGGAATTGAAGAAGGCATTCCAGGTCATCCACCAGACGGGCGTGGCGGACGAGGCCGAAGTGAAGGCCCGGTACGAGGCGGCTGGCATCCCCGCGCGCGTAAATGCCTTCGAGCACGAGATGGGACGAGCCTTCGCGACGGCGGACCTTGTGGTTGCCCGCGCCGGCGCCTCCACCTGCTTCGAACTCGCGTTGGTCGGAAAGCCGGCGTTCTTCATCCCGCTTCCCACGGCGCTGCGCAACCACCAGCACTACAACGCGCAGTCGTTCGTGAAGGCCGGCGGCGCGGACGAGGGCATACAGAAGGACCTCGCCCCGCGCGCTCTCGCCAACTACATCCTCCACAAGATTCTCAATCCCGAGGAGCTCGCGCAGAAGGCGCTGGCCATGCACAAGGCCGCCACGCCGGACGCCGCCGCCAGAGTAGCGGACATCGTGGAGCAGAAGGCACTGAATTGACGATTGGAGATTTTCGGCGCACAGAAACGCCAAAATTGTGATAAAATACTCCCTGCCATGAAGACACTAATCAAAAACGCGCATGTAATCAGTCCCGGCGTCGACCTCAAGAAGGCGAACGTCGTCATCGAGAGGGGCCGGATCAAGGCCGTCACCTCTGAACCCGTCGCAGGGCCGTTTGGAACGGTCGTGGACGCGAAGGGCAAGTACGTAGTGCCTGGATTCATCGACGTACACCTGCATGGCGCATGCGGCTACGACGTGTGCGACGAGGACCGTCCCGAGGCCATCGAGAAGATCGCCGAGGCGAAGCTCGCGGAGGGTTGCACCACGTTCCTGCCGACCACGCTCACGGTCGCCAACAAGACGCTCGTCGCCGCCGCGAAGCACCTTGCCGCGTACCAGAAGAACCAGCGGTTCGCGAAGGCTCCGGGTCTCCACCTCGAAGGGCCGTTCATCAATCCGGCCTGCTGCGGCGCGCAGAACCCAGCGTTCGTGCGGAAACCCGACATCAAGGAAGTGCTGAAGATCGCGAAGATCGCGCCCGTGCTGCAGGTCTCGTACGCGCCCGAGATGAAGGGTGGCGCAGAGTTCGCCGCCGCGTGCATCAAGAACGGGATCGTCCCGAGCTGCGGACATACCGGTGCCACTCTCGCGCAGCTGATGCCTGCCTACAAGAACGGTCTCCGCCACATGACGCACTTCTGCAACCAGATGACGAAACTCCACCACCGCGAGATCGGCATGGTCGGCGCGGGTTTCCTCATCGACGACCTCGATACCGAGGTGATCTGCGACCGCATCCATCTCTGCGACGACATGCTACGCCTCGTCTTCACGAAGCGTCCGCTCGCGCACATCCAGATGATCACAGACTCCTTGCGCTGCTCGCACCTGCCGGACGGCTATGCCTTCGAGATGGGCGGCCTCAAGGTCATGCTCAAGGGCGGCGAGGCGCGTCTCGTGGAAGGCGGCAACCTCGCGGGTTCCACGCTTTGGATGAACAAGGGCCTCAAGAACATCCACGAAGTGACCGGCCTTCCGCTCAAGGACATCATCCGCGTCACGTCGTGGAACCAGGCGATTGGTCTTGGTCTCGGCAAGAAACTCGGCAAGGTGGAGAAGGGCTACATCGCCGATCTTGCCGTGCTCGATCCGAAGACCTTCGACGTAAGCGCCGTATTTCTTGACGGAGAGCTGCGCACGCGCGAATAATTATGGTATAATACGTGTCTTTCCACGGAGAGTTGGCGGAGTGGTCGATCGCGGCGGTCTTGAAAACCGTTGATCCGCAAGGGTCCGGGGGTTCGAATCCCTCACTCTCCGCCATCACGTTTGACCGCGGCACGCGGGTTTGGTACACTATCGCAAATGCCATCTGAAAAGAAAGCCTTTGACTTCTGGTATGCCGTGCACAACACGCAGATTGTGCACGCGCCGTCGCGTGCCCTCGAGACGTTCGGGGAGACGCGCATCCACTACTACCATCTCGCGGAGCTTTCCGACGTGCCAGGAAAGGTGCGCGTGCGGGAAGGGCGTCTGGAGGCGCACAAACCGCTGCTCATCACGCCCGAGGCGTACGTGCAGGAGGAGATGTCCGGATTCGGCGAGCAGGCGCGCCAGTACCTTGAGTTCCTCAAGCAGAATCAGGATTCGGTCCGCATCCTCCAATACGGCTACCGCCTGTCGCAGGAGTCGTTCAGCGAGCAGATCGTCACGGATACGCTTGCCGCCGTGGGCGACCGGGTGGTGGAGGAGGTGAAGCGCGCGGAGGATCCGTTCGCCGCCGTAATCAAGGGCGTGGACGACCCGTGGGACGTGTCGCTCGTCCACTTTTTCTGGCTGCACGTCAACGTCTCCGCTCCCGTCAACGTGCGCGAGTTCGAGCGCGCCCGCCGCGCGGAGATGGAGGACTCCACTCCGCGTGCAGTGCGCGAGGAGGTGGAGCGGGCGTTCGAGCAGGCGCAGGCGAACCCGTCGCTCGTGAAGGATCTCGGAGCGCTTCTCCAGAGGCACGGCGTGTTCGACCGCTATCAGGACCGTTTTTTCAAACTTGTCAGACGAGGCTAGATAAATGCAAATCAACACGCGCGTGATCGCGATCGCGAACCAGAAGGGCGGTGTCGGCAAGACGACTACCGTCGTAAACCTCGCCGCCGCGCTCTCGCGGATGCACCGGACGGTGCTCGTAATCGACCTTGACCCGCAGGCGAACGCCACCACCGGCCTCGGCCTGCAGCCGCAGGAGGGCGTGTCGCTCTACCCGTGCCTCATCGGCACGCAGCAGATCGCGGACATGATCCAGCCCACGCCGTACGAGAACCTCAACGTGATTTCGCGCAGCGTCCCGACCGCCTCCAGGTGGTGCGCAACGTGCTGCAGGCGATCCGCGACGCGAACGTTTTCGACTACATCCTGCTGGACTGTCCGCCGTCCCTCGGCATCCTCATGACGTCCACGCTCGCGGCGGCGGACGGCATCCTCGTGCCGATGCAGGCCGAGTACTACGCCCTCGAGGGCCTCGGCGTGATGCAGAACCTCATCGCTCGACTGAAGGCGAACGGCGCGAACCCGGCCCTCGAGCTCAACGGAATCCTCATGACGATGTTCGACGCGCGCACGCGTCTCTCCGCCGACGTTGTGGAGGAGGTGCGCACGCACTTCGGGGAGAAGGTGTTCGAGACGATGATCCCCCGCAACGTGCGCACGAGCGAGGCGCCGAGCTTCGGCCAGCCGGTCGTGTTCTACGATCCTTCATGCCGCGGCGCGGAGGCGTACCGCGCGTTCGCGAAGGAGTTTGCACGCCGCAATCCCACGCGCGCGACGGCTGCCGTGCCTAATGCCGAGCCCACTGCGTCCGAGGCGGAAGCTGTCCAGGAGGTTGCAAATGACCAAATCGCTTGAAGACTACCTTGAGGAGATACACGTCCTCATCCTCCAGAAAGGGCGTGCGCGCGTGCGCGACGTGGCGTTGGACCTCCACGTGAAGATGCCGTCCGTGGTGAAGGCGATCACGGAGCTCAAGAAGCTGGAACTTGTGAACCAGGAGCCGTACGGCGACATCGAGCTCACCGCGAAGGGACGCAAACTCGCGGCGAACGTGCTCGGCCGCCATACCCTGCTCAAGGCGTTTCTAGTCAAGTTGAACGTGCCGGAGGAGACGGCTGACAAGGACGCCTGCCTCATGGAGCACATCCTCAGCGCGACGACGCTCGACCGCATCCGCGATTTCGTGGAGAAGCCGGTTGCGACTACAACTTCAAAGAAAAAGGAGACGAAATGAACGAGAAAATGACGAGATTCCGCTGGGTGATCTGCTCGATGCTGCTGGTCGCCACGACTGTGAACTACCTCGACCGCCAGGTTCTGTCGCTCACGTGGAAGGACTTCATCGCGCCGGAGTTCCACTGGAACGACGCGCACTACGGAACGATCACCGGCTATTTCTCCCTCGTCTATGCAATTTGCATGCTGTTCGCGGGCAAGATCATCGATTGGCTCGGGACGAAGAAAGGTTACATGTGGGCGATCTTCATCTGGTCGCTCGCGGCGTGCGCGCACGCGTTCTGCGGCTGGGCGACCGTCCAGTGCGTGGACGGCGTACAGACCGTCGCCGAACTCGGCAAGACGACCGGAGCCGTGGCGCTGTCGGTTGCCTCGGTCAGCGTGTGGTTCTTCCTTGGATGCCGTTATGCCCTCGGATTCGGCGAGGCGGGCAACTTCCCGGCCGCCATCAAGGTGACGGCGGAGTACTTCCCGAAGAAGGACCGCGCGTTCGCGACCTCCATTTTCAATTCCGGCGCGTCCGTGGGCGCGCTCGCCGCGCCGGCCCTCGTTCCCCCGCTGGCCGAACACCTCGGATGGGAGATGGCCTTCATCATCATCGGCGCGCTCGGTTTCATCTGGCTCGGCTTCTGGGCTTTCCTGTACAACAAGCCGACTGAAAGCCGTTTCGTCAACGCGGCCGAGCTCGCCTACATGACGCAGGACGACGCGGAAGAGCCAGCCGCAAAGCAGAAGGAGGAGAAGAGTGGCAGCTTCTGGAAATGCTTCGCCTACCGCCAGACGTGGTCTTTCGCGTTCGGCAAGTTCATGACCGACGGCGTGTGGTGGTTCTTCCTGTTCTGGGCGCCGGGCTACTTCTCCGACCAGTTCGGCTACAAGAGCTCGTCGGGCACGGGCATGATGCTGATCATCGTGCTATACGCGATCGTCACGTTCCTCTCGATCTACGGCTGCAAGCTTCCGACCTATCTCGTGGAGGCACGCGGCATGAATCCGTACGAGGGTCGCATGCGGGCCATGCTCCTCTTTGCGTTCTTCCCGCTCGTGGCGCTGCTCGCGCAACCGCTGGGGACCTTTTCGGCCTGGTGGCCCGCGATTCTGATCGGCATCGCGGCAGCGGCGCACCAGGCATGGAGCGCGAACATCTTCTCGACAACGGGCGACATGTTCCCGCGTGCGCGCATCGCAACGGTGACGGGCATCGGCGGCATGGCCGGCGGTCTGGGCGGATTCGTGGTCAACTACTTCGCCGGGCAGCTGTTCAAGTTCGCCGCCGGCTCGTTCAAGTACAAGGACACCGTCTACGAGCTTTCGCGCGACTGGATCGCGAAGGCGTTCGTACCTGCCGATGTGACGGTGAAGGCGGGCGCGAACGCGCAGGATGTCGTCGCCGCCATTCAGGCCGCCGGACAGCAGGTCCCGGACGTGATTACCGCTACGTCTCAGATCGGCGTCGATGCGAACAGTCTCCTTGCAGCCGTCCAGAATGTGCCGGGCGTCGAAATCCTCCAGCAGCCGTGGACGGCGATGGGTTACGTGGGCAAACCGGCTGGCTACATGGTCGTGTTCTGTTTCTGCGCCGTGGCGTATCTCGTTGCTTGGTGCGTCATGAAGACGCTCGTACCGCGTTATAGTCCGATCAAGGAATGATAGTGGTTAGTGTCTAGTGGTTAGTTAATAGAAGAAAGGAAAAGGCGGGGTTGTCATGGACATGCTGATCAAGGCATCGTTGCTGTTTCTGTTTTTTGCGGTCATGGTGGTGATCGGTTTCGCCTGCCGGCGGCATGCGCGGAACGTGGACGGATTCGTGCTGGGCGGCCGGTCGGTCGGCCCGTGGCTCACGGCTTTCGCGTATGGCACGTCCTACTTCTCCGCCGTCGTGTTCGTGGGCTATGCCGGACAGTTCGGCTGGCGTTACGGCATCTCTGCAACATGGGTCGGCATCGGCAACGCGCTCATCGGCTCGCTCCTCGCGTGGGCGGTGCTGGGACGCCGCACGCGTATCATGACGCAGCACCTTGACTCCGCCACCATGCCTGACTTCTTCGCCAAGCGGTTCGGGAGCCCCGCGCTGAAGATCATGGCAGCCGCCATCATCTTCGTCTTCCTCATCCCCTACACTGCGTCGCTCTACAACGGTCTTTCCCGCCTCTTCGGAATGGCGTTTTCCATCGACTACACCTGGTGCGTTGTTTTGATGTCGGTCCTCACCGCAATCTACGTAATCGCGGGCGGTTACATGGCCACGGCCATCAACGACTTCATCCAGGGCATCATCATGCTCGTGGGTCTCGTGGTGGTGATCTGGGCGGTCCTTGAGTCGAAGGGCGGACTGCTCGTCGCGCTCGACGGCCTTGCGCGCATCGAGGGGCCGTCGGTCCTGCCGGGCGGCTCGCCCACGCCGGGCATCTTCACGTCCTTTCTCGGACCCGAACCGCTGAATCTCCTCTTCGTCGTCATCCTCACGTCGCTCGGTACGTGGGGTCTTCCGCAGATGGTGCAGAAGTTCTACGCCATCAAGAACGAGGGATCCATCAAGAAGGGCACCATCATCTCCACGCTCTTCGCGTTCGTCGTGGCGGGCGGCTGCTACTACCTGGGCGGATTCGGCCGGCTCTTCTCCAGTGTGCTGAACGTGACGGCGAAGGGTGTGCCGGCGGACGGCTTCGACGCCATTATCCCGAAGATGCTGGAAGGGCTGCCGTCTATGCTCATCGCGCTCGTGGTGGTACTCGTCCTCTCCGCCTCGATGAGCACGCTCTCCTCGCTCGTCATCACGTCGTCCTCCACTTTCACGATCGACTTCCTCAACGGGTCCGTCGTGAAGAAGATGAGCGAGCGGCGTCAGGTGCTCTGCATCCGCTTCCTGATCGTCGTGTTCATTGCAATCTCAGCGGGCCTTGCGCTCGTGCAGTACAAGAGTACGAGCCCCATTGCCTTCATCGCACAGATGATGGGCGTGTCGTGGGGTGCAATGGCGGGCGCGTTCCTCGCGCCGTTCCTCTACGCGCTCTACTCGAAAAAGGTGACGGCGGCCTCCTGCTGGGCATGCTTCATCCTCGCGCCGGCTTTCACGCTCGTGGGCGTGTTCTGTCGTGACGCGATGCCGGCGTTCCTGAAGTCGCCGATCAACACGGGCGCGCTCGCCATGATCGGCGGGCTCGTGATCGTGCCGATCGTCAATCTCTTCAGCCGCAAGCCGCAGAAGGAGCTCGTGGACGGCGCGTTCGCCTGCTACGAGAAGACAACTGTCGTGCAGCAGGCGACCGCGCTCGGGTCCGAGACGTTGCGGTAAGTGCGTGTACGCGCATTCATATCTCAAACCGCGCGCAAAACTTCAATTTCCCAAAATCCCGCTTGCGTTGGGTGGGGGAATGTTGCATGCTACTTCCGTATTGCTTTTCAAAGGCGAGGCTCATGTATAGCTGAACAAACGCTTATGCATAGAGAATCGGTTCCTTATGCTTATGGAACTGGATGCTTATGCATAAGGGATGGTTTGTCCATGTATAAGGAACCAAAGGTCTATACATGGCGATACGTCCATGCTCGGACGGTATTCAAGTTGGCGGTTGAACGCTAGTCAATATGCAGGTCGTACCCTCGCTGTAGGGGAATCCAACCCTAATCGTAGGGAGGTCGCTCTCCCTGAGCAGCTCAAAAATCCCCCCTACGCAACTCAAAAATCCCCCCTGTCATGGTGGCCACACCGGGAGGGCCGCGCTCCGTCGCGGCCGCAAGGTGGGGCGAGGCGTCCCGCCGAGCCGTGGTGAGGCGAGCCGTATCCCCCAAAACCACGTTCCGCACCATAATCTCACGCACCATACCCGCCACTTCACATATTCAAATAGGTGACGAACCGCGCATTCACATCACAAACCGTGCGCAAAACTTCAATTTCCCAAAATCCCGCTTGCGGCAGTGGGCTAAATGTGCTATCATTTCCATCAATGACACGCCATGAACGACAGATTCCGCGCAATGGGAAGGCGGAAGGGAGCACACCCTTCCGGAAGGTTGGCTTTGCATCCTTCGGCAGGATCATGACCGTGCCTAATTGCGAGGAGGTGTTAAATGGGTGAACTTTCACGGATAGGTTCGTTGGTCATCTATCTGCGCTTCTTCGACACGAAGCAGCACCACAAGCCGCACGTGCATGTGAAGTACAACGAGGACGAGGCTGTTGTGGCGCTTGACGGGGAAATGCTTTCCGGTGAACTGCCAACCAAGCAACGTCGGATTCTTGACGGATGGATGGCTCTGCACGAAGAAGAGGCATACGCGGCTTAGAATCTTGCTGTTCAGGGCAAGCCGTTCGAGAAGATCGTTCCTGCGATGTGAGGAGGAATGCGATGATTGTTCGAGATGGAAAGTGCTATGCCGAGAATCCTTTGCCCGTGTTGAAGATCACGGGATTCGAGACGCTTGCGCCGCATCGCATGAAGGTCATGTTCAATGACGGCGAGACGCGCATTTTTGACGGTCATGCGCTTTTGAAAGGGGAGGCATTCGCTCCTCTTGCCGATGCCGACGCCTTCGCCGACTGCAAGCTTGATTACGAAACCCTCACATGGCTTGACGGCGAGCTTGACGTTGCCCCGGAATTCGTCTACGAGAACAGTGTGAAGTCCCCATGACGCCCCGCCTCCATAACTGCAACAAAACCTGCCATGCCGGGAGGGCCGCGCTTGTTGCGGCCGTTCGGTGGGGCGAGGAGCGGTGGGGCGAGGCGTCCCGCCGAGCCGTGGTGGGGCGAGCCGCAATTCCACCAAAATCACGTTCCGCACCGTAATCTCACACCTCATACCCGCTACTTCACTTATCGCGATATGTGACGTACCGCGCATTCACATCTCAAACCGTGCGCAAAACTTCAACTTCCCAAAATCCCGCTTGCGCGAGTCGGGGGAATGTGGCATACTATTTTCGTCTTGCCTCTCAAAGGGCGGGATGTTTGATCTTTGATATCGGCGGGTACGGCTTTTCGTGACGCGATTGCGCGGCGAAGAGCGGCACAGAGTACCCGCCACCGGGCCGGAAGAGTGTAAAATGTAAAGTGTAAAGTGTGTAAAATGTAAAGTGTAAATGGGGACATTGAATCCCGCGTCTCGTATCCCATGTGCCAACCAAAACTCACCGTGGCGTGCGCATGGTATCCCTTGAGCATGCGCATGACGCATGATACGCCCCCGGACATGCGCATGGTAAGAAGCTTGCCTACGGGGGGCGTAAATGGCGGGGGGCCTGCGTTCCATGAAGGTTGCAAGCGTAAGCACGGTTGGCAAAATCTGGAAACCCCACTTGCGCCATGCGAACGGAATGTGATAGACTATTGGCGTTCTCCGCAGGGAGGGCAATCCATCGAACGTAAAAAGTCTCAACAGTGGAAAACACGCAATGCGGGAAAAGGCGGACACAAGGAAACTGAAAGTCTATTGCGAGACGACAGTCATAGGAGACATGACGTCCCGCCCGTCGCCGCTTATACGCAATCTTGCCCGCCAGATGATTACTCGGGAATGGTGGGACGCTATGGCGCCGCAATCAGAATTCTACGTGTGCAACGTGGAATTGTCGCCACATAAACAATCCCCAGACAATGCCCAAGATTATTGCCGTGTGCGAACAGAATGGATTTAAGTGCCCATTGATTGGCACTCCCGAACAATTGAAGGAGGTGTATCATGGAAACGACTGAACGCGACACCCTTGAAGAGGTGTATGAGGTCAAGAGGAGCATTTCATCATCCTTTGAGACCTACGAACAATTCGCCGAATGGCTGATGTCAGAACAGGAGGCCGCAAAAAAGGACGGCGTCAAGTTCATTGCGGCTTGAAAACCAATATCCAACCGCAGAACTGAAATGAGAAAGGGAAAGCCATAGAACAGTGAAACGGTCGTATGTTGGGCGACGCCCAACCGCAGTCACACGCAAAGGTATGGCGCGATGTTTTCATCGCGCCATGTTATTTCTGTCCATTCTTGATTTTCGGATGCACCCAATTTTGATTTCATCAATTTCCCGCTTGCGCCATGCGAACGGAAAGTGATAGACGGCGTTCTCCGCAGGGAGGGCAATCCATAGTTCGAGGAACTGATTGGGAGCGTCAAGCAACGTATGGAGGCCGACCTCCCTCTCTAAAACTAAATCGAAAGGAAAACATGACAAGGACAATGGAAATACCAGAAAGGATATGTCGACGCGTCGAGCGACGCATCGGGCCGAATGGCTATACCCTGCCCGTAAAACTCTTTTCGATTTGGCTTAATGGCGGAATTGAATTGGACGAGCGCAAGCCCAAAACGGTGCTGTCATCTGAGTACACGGACATATTTGGAATAGTAAGGGATGCGATTGACCCTGACGCCCCTCACGACATGGCATCAATACGCAGCAACATCGCAAAGCGGCGCAAGGATTGCGCATGGTGAAATGTTGTCCGTGCATCCAGGATTCCATCTTTCAGGTACTGTGACTGCGGCGTTGCAAACTCCCAATCTAGCCAAGGCAAGCCCAGGTTTCATTGATAGAGTCATACATGGAACATGCGTCACGGATGATGAGTCGGTTATGCTGACATGCGAAAAGGATGCAAAGCGACGTGCGCATGTAGAAGTGATCAGGTAACGCTTTTTTGTGTGCCCCGTCGTGGCCGCACCGGGTGGGGCGAGCCCTCCGGGCGAGCCGCAATTCCACCAAAACCACGTTCCGCACCATAATCTCACACCTCATACCCGCTACTTCACCTATTGCGATATTTGACTTCCCGCGCATTCATATCTCAAACCGCGCGCAAAACTTCAATTTTCCAAAATCCCGCTTGCGTTGGGCGGGGGAATGTGTCGCGGTGAAAGCAAAAGCGAACAGCCGTGGAGGGCAAAAGCGGAAAGGCTTTTAGGCAAGGCGAATGTCGGTTTGGGGCAGTGTTGACAGTGGGTAGGATGATGTGACACGCCCCTCTAGGGGGGGCAACCTACAGGCTCCCCCCGCCTTGTGGATCGACAACTGACGCGCGGCACAAAATACCTGCCACTGGGCTTAAGTTTTGGTAGTGCGCGATCACCGAGCGCGCCTCCATGTAGGGACATAGGTAACACTTAGGCAAGGGACATGGGTAATCTCCATGTAGGGAAGTCAAAACCTCCATGTAGGGAGATCGAATCTCCCTAGGGGCTCAAAAATCCCCTCCTCCTAGGGAGCGGCGATGCCCCTTTTTGGGGGGGGGGAGTAGTGCAGGCGATACATCGGATAGATCACGGAGCCCATAACGAAGATCGAGTTCATGCACGCGAAATGTTCCGACTTCCAGCCGTACCCCCTGATACATATCGTATGAGGTAACGAGGGGTACCTCCCACCATCTCCCGGGAGGTACGGGAGAACCCCCTTCCCGCTAAAAGGGCATTTCGGGTCGCTGCCGTGCGGCGGCGTCAGCCAAAAGCCGGACGACACCCACCACCCCCCTGTGCCCTGGCACCCCCCCTCCCATCCCCCTATATATAGGGGTGGGAGGTGGTGGGGGGGGGGTGGGGGTGTCGAGGCAGCGGCCCAATGCCCAGACCGCGCCCCGTCGCGGCCGTTCGGTGGGGCGAGGCGTCTCGCCGAGCCGTGGTGGGGCGAGCCCTCC
>CACWIW010000080.1 GCA_902761035.1 uncultured bacterium
CTACCTCAAGGATGACGTCGAGTCGGAGGGCGAGGACTGCATCTGGGTGGGTGGCTTCGGCTGGGAGAGCGCAGAACCGTACACGCACACGACGGAGGTACCCGTGCCGTATGCGTGGCTCACGGCGCATGATCCCGACGTGGTGGATGAATACGAGGCGTATGAGGCGTCCGCCAAGAAAACGGCCGTGAACGGGCGTAAGGTTTGGGAATGCTATGTGGTGGGACTTGATCCGCAGGAGATGGACGAGTTCAAGATCAGCGCGTTCCCTATGAAGGCGGATGGTACGCCGGATTTGGATGGGTTGACGTTTGATCCGCCGAAGTCGCAGTGGAACGTGCCGGGTGCGCGGGCGGTCGTGTACGGCGCGGCGACGCTGGGTGGCGAGTGGAAGGCGGTTGAAGGGGCGACGGCGACGGAGAAGGCGGCGATGCGGTTCTTCAAAGTAGTGGTGGAGTTGCCGTAGGGGGTGCGGCTCGCCCGGAGGGCTCGCCCTACCGGGCGGCGCGCTCGGTGATCGCGCCCTACCACTTTGCGGGTCGCCCCACCTTGCGGCGCGCGCGGGGCGCGCGCCCTACCGCAACGGGCGGGACGCCCGTTGGCCTAGTTGCGGGCGAGACGCGCGCCACCCCGACAAGCGCGACCATCCCGCAACGGGTAAGATGTCCCAGTGTGGCGGCGGCAAGTGCGGCCTTTGTCTTTTGTCGTCTGTTCTAATAAGGGTAAGATCGCCAAATAGAGGTAGTGATAGAGGTAATGTTGTTGCGGGTTGAGAATAAATACAGTATAATGTTCGCGAGTTTTGGATTATTAGGAGTTTCCAATGCATACATTCTCATCCGTGTTGGCTCATCTTGAAGCGGTTCCGCTATCTGCTACTTGGCTTTTGGAGGAGATTGCCGAAAAACGCGGTCATCAAGACCTCTTTACACGGCAGTCTCCGGAACAGTTGAAGCGCCTGAGAGAACATGCCATGATCGAAAGCGCGGTTGCCTCAAACCGAATAGAGGGTGTTGAGGTCGACCGTGATCGCGTCGGCACGATTCTCTTCGGCAACGGTATTATGCGTGACCGCGACGAGGAAGAAGTGCGCGGATACAGGAAGGCTCTTGACTTGATTCATACGGAAGCGTCCAAACTGCCCCTGTCGGCGGAAACTATCTGTCGGCTACACGCGCTTTCGCGTCCGTCGATATGGGATTCCGGTGCCTTCCGCCAGAAGAAATGCGAAATCATCCAGACGTATGCGGATGGCACCTCTCGCGTGAGATTCACCGCTGTCGCACCGGAACGGGTGAACGACATGCTGGCAAGGTCTATCGACGCATACGAGAACACGCTCTTGACCGGACGCATTCCGCCGCTGATAGCGGTTGCCGCCTTCAATTTGGATTTCTTGTGCATTCATCCGTTTCGCGACGGCAACGGTCGCGTTTCACGTCTCCTTCTGCTGTTGATGCTGTATAAGTTGGGCTATGAGGCCGGACGCTACGTCAGTCTGGAACGGCTCATCGAGCTTTCCAAGGACCGCTACTACGAAACGCTGGAGTCGTCTTCAACTGGGTGGCATGACGGTCGACACAATCCCTGGCCCTATATCAACTACCTGCTGTACACGGTCGACAAATGCTATTCTGGATTTGAGGAGAGGTTTGCGGCGCTTGTCAGCAAGAAGGGCGACAAGTCCGCAAATGTGATTTCGGTTTTGAACGAGATTGAAGGAGAGTTCACCGTCCGAGAGATTGAATGGAAGTGTCCGGGGGTCAGTCGAGAGACGATCAAACTCGTTCTCAAGAAGAATCCGTCGTGTTTTATTTGCAACGGACGCGGCATGGGTGCTCGTTGGACCCGAATCAAGCCCATATCGTAAACGGTAATCGAGAAGGGTACAGCGTCGCTAGATGGCGAGTGGAAGGCGGTTGAAGGGGCGACGGCGGAGGAGAAGGCGGCGATGCGGTTCTTCAAGGTGGTGGTGGAGGTGCAGTAGCGGCGCGCGCGGGGCGCGCGCCCTACCGTTTGGCGGCTCGCCCCACCGGGCGGCCCGCTCGGCGAGCGGGGGCTACCAGATCACCGCGACAAGCGCGGTGGCTCCCGCAACGGGCGGGACGCCCGTTGTCCCAGTCGGTATTAGACCCCGAGCGCAGCGAGTCTGCGAAGCGGATGCCCTAGCAGGGGTAAGTTCTCGATTAGAGTGGCAAAACAGGTCTGACCGATTAAATGGGGGGCTTTTGTAGGTTATCCTTTTTTGCTAAACTATTCCGCATGAAGAAAATATCTTATTGCCTTGCGATGTCCGTTTGCGGGGCGGTAACGTCCGCCGGCACCGTGACGTTCCATGTCAATCCCTCAGCCGCGCCGGGCGGCGACGGATCGTCCGCGAAGCCGTTCGCCACGCTCGAGGCGGCGCGCGACGGCGTACGCGCGGCGCGTCAGGCGGGGAAGATCGCCTCCAGTAAAGCGGTGGAGATTGTGCTCGCGCCGGGCGACTACGTGCAGATGGAAGGCTTCACGCTCAAACCGTGCGACGGCGGCGCGTCCGAGTCGGCGCCGGTCGTCTGGAAGGCCGCGCAGTCCGGGACGGCGCGCATCGTGGGCGGCGTGCGCGTGCCGATGCGTGCGTTCAGCCCCGTTACGGACGCGTCCGTTCTTGCGCGTCTCCCCGAGGAGGCGCGCGGAAAGGTGCTGCAGGCCGATCTCTCGGCGATCCTTCCCGGAAAGGTGCCGTCCATGGCCCCTGCGTTCGGCGGCACGCCCACCGCGCCGCTGCTGTTCTTGAACCACCGCTTCGGTACGCTCGCGCGTTGGCCGAACTCGGACTACACCTCGTTCTCCAAGTGCGTAGACCACGGCGTCCGGATCAAGATGACGTCCGGCGGAGGCAGTGTGAACAAGCCCGGTGCCTTTATCTACTCCAATCCGCGCGCGAAGCGGTGGAACTTCGCGGAGGGCGTGTGGTTGAACGGGTACTGGACGCACGACTGGAGCAACCACTCCGTGAAGGCCGCGTCCTACGGCGCGGAGAACGGCAAGAACGACGTGATCCGCCTTGCCGACTCAATCCCGTACGGCGTGATGGGTGGCACCTGGGGACGCAAGGACCGCAGGTTCTACGTGTTCAACCTGCTTGACGAGCTGGATGCGCCTGGCGAATGGTACCTTGACCGCACGTGTAAGGTTCTCTACCTCTTTCCGTCGGAGGGCGGGTTGAAGGATTCGGACGAAGTGTTCGTGGCGATGTCCGGTGCGCCGCTCTTTTCGGCGAAGGACATCGCCCACGTCCGTTTCGAGGGAATAACCTTTGAATATGCCTACGGAGATGGGCTCTCGATTGCCAGTACGGATGTACAGGTCGTCGGCTGCCGCGTGGCGTGCTGTGGCGGGACGGGTGTGTCGCTGCACGGCGACCGCAACGTGATGCGCGGCTGCGAGGTGATGCAGGTCGGGCGCGCGGGCGTGTCGGCGAACGGCGGTGACCGCAAGACGCTCCGCCGCGCGGACTCCGTCTTTGAGGATAACCACGTGCATGACTTCGGCGTGTTCCAGCGGACGTACGCGCCGGGCTTCGGCGTCAACGGCTGCGGAATTACGCTGCGCGCGAACGTGATGCACGACGCGCCGCACTCCGCCGTCCTCTACGGCGGCAACGAGCACCTCTTCGAGTACAACAACGTCTATCGCGTGCTGCTGGAGACGGGCGACGCGGGCGCTGGACCACGCAGGGCAATGTGCTTCGCTTCAACTACACGCACGACCTCGGCGCGGGAGGGGAGATTGCCAACACGATGGGCTTCTACTTCGACGACTGCGACTGCGGCGACGAGGTGTACGGCAACGTGTTCCACAATGTGTCGCGCGGCATCATGGTGGGTGGCGGACGCGAACACCCGATTCGCAACAACATTTTCTCGCGCTGCCTGATCGGGATGTCCATCGACTGCCGCGGCATGACGTGGAAGCACTGGAACAGCGCCGAACATGGTGGCCCGTCGTGGCTGCTGGAGGACAAGGCGAAAGCGTTCGACTACACGAACGGCGTGTGGGCGGCGCGCTATCCACGTCTTGCGAACATCATGAACGACCATCCGCGCGAGCCGCTGCACAATCCCGTGGAGAACAACGTCTTCATCGACTGCCAGAAAGAGATTCTCGTCCTTGACCGCATCGCGCCGCTTGCGCGGATGGCGCCGATTGCGGGTAACGTGGTCGTCAACACGCATG
This sequence comes from uncultured bacterium, assembly GCA_902761035.1. Classification (GTDB taxonomy): domain Bacteria; phylum Verrucomicrobiota; class Kiritimatiellia; order RFP12; family UBA1067; genus RUG572. The sequence continues at coordinate 4,219 of CACWIW010000080.1, forward strand.
GTACGAACAGCGTAAAGTGCGCATCGGTCGATGCGCGGATCGCGTCTGGCTTCACGGTGCTCAACGGTACGACCAACGCGCCGTATGCGTTCGGTTTCACGGATGCGGCGAACGGCGACTTCCGCCTTCTCCCCGACGCGGCGATCCTGAAGGCCTGCCCCGCTTTCCGTCCCCTGCCCCTCGCTCGCATCCCGTCCCTCCGGTAGGGCGGTCGCCCCGCGACCGCCGCACGGTGTAAATCACGTCCGCCCACCGCTCTATTTCATAAACCCCAGACACGATGAAATATGATATACTAACGGCGGTTTTAGTAAAAAGGAAACACAATCATGCAAAGAGTAACAAGAAGGTTCTTCATCGGCGCGGGCGCAACGGCGCTTCTGGGCAGCGGGTGCTGCCATTTCGGCGCGTGCGGCGCGACCGTGCGGCGTCCCAAGCCGTCCGAGCGCATCAACCTCGCCATCATTGGCTGCGGCACGATGGGGCGCGGCAACATGGAGGCGTTCATGCAGGACCCGCGCGTGCAGGTCGTCGCCGCGTGCGACCCCGTCACGGAGCTGCACGACTACGGCTACAGTCCCAAGGGCCGTGGCTGGGGCGGACGCATCGCGTTCAAGCGGATGGTGGACGAGCATTACAAGGGCAACGTCTGCCGCGCCGTGGTGGACTTCCGCGAAATCGCGGACGACCCCGGCATTGACGCGGTGTGCGTGACGACGCCCGACCACTGGCACGCGCTCACGGCGATCGCCTGCATGAAGAAGGGCAAGCACGTCTATTGCCAGAAACCAATGTCCCTTGGCATCTCCGAGGGTATCGCGATGACCCGTACGGCGAAGGAAATGGGTGTCACGTTCCAGGTCGGCTCGCAGCAGCGCAACGCGAGCGAGTTCCGTGTGGCGGCGGAGTGGATCCGCAACGGCTATCTCGGCAAGTGTGTCGAGTGCGAAGTGGGGCTTCCCGGCGGACGCGGTCCGTACTGGGGCTATCCCGCCGATCGCACGCCGCGAAAGGCGCCGGCGTACTTCGCGCCTGACGGAATGTGGGATTTGTGGCAGGGACCCGCCGCGCACCACAAGGACAACGTGTTCATTCCCGCCATCCACGGTCCGATGTGCTGGCGCTCCAACTCCCGCACGGGCGGCGGCATGATCACCGACTGGGGGGCACACCACATCGACATCCTCCAGTGGGCGCTCGGCGTGGAGCGGAGCGGCCCCGTGGCCGTAGAGAACTTCAAGAGCGACGGCTTCGGCGCGGACCCGATCCTCGACTGGGCGGGCGACTACTCGTTCGACCTCGTGTACGCGAACGGCTTCCGCGCGCACGTCTCGAACCGCTACGCCAACGGCGTCAAGTTCAAGGGCGAGAAGGGCGACGTGTTCGTCACGCGCGGGCGGCTGAACCGTCCGGAATTCCTCAGGAAGTGGAACGAGAAGCGCGACCTCGGCGCGAACGAGGTGCACCTCTACAAGGCGGCGGGCGGACACAACCACGAGAGCGACTTCATCGACGGAATTTACGAGAACCGCCCGATCGCCACGGACTGCGAGATCGGGCACCGCTCGATCAGCGCGTGCCACATCGCGAACATCTGCGAGCGTCTGGGCCTTTCGACCCTCAAGTGGGATCCGGCGGCGGAGCGCTTCACCGGCGCGAACGCGGAGTCCGCGAACGCGCTCCTCGAAGTGAAGCACCACAACGGCTGGACGCTGTAGGACTGCGAGGAAATTCGGTGCGCGAATGGCGGCATTGCCGCGGTGCCCCCTTTTTGGTAGAATACTCGCATGGGAAAGAAAGTACTTTTCTGGGGTAGATTTGACCCCGGCTACTCACGTAACCGGGTGTACATCTCTTTGTTTCGCGAACTCGGCTGGGATGTGGACTTCTTCTTCGTGAAGTGGTTCCCCAAGTTCGGGGACGTGGAGGCGTGCGTGCGCGGGCTCGGACGGCGTCCGAAGCCCGACCTCGTGTGGGTGCCGGTGTGTCGCCAGCGCGACATCCTCGCCGCCTGCCGCTGGGCGCACCGCCGCGGCGTGAAGGTGCTGTTCGACCCGATGATCTCCGCGTGGGACAAGAAGGTACTCGAGCAGTGCAAGTGGAAGGCCGAGGAACGGCGCGCGCGGCGTCTGCACGCCCGTGAGACGCGGATGATGAACGAACCCGACCTCGTGACATGGGATACGAGCTGCCACCTCGACTTCTGCGCCGAGCAGTTCGGCGTGCCGCGCGAGAGGATGCGCGTGCTCCTCACGGGCACGGACGAGGCGGTGTTCACGCCGCAGCCGCCCCCGCCGGACGACGGGGAGGGTAAGTTCCGCGTGCTGTACCACGGCGCGTACTTGCCGCTCCACGGCACGGAGGTGATCGTGGAGGCCGCGCGGCGCACGCAGGACCTGCCGATTCGCTGGGACTTCCTCGGCTGGGGCGCGTACAAGGCGTCCACAGAGGCGAAGGCGGCGGGGCTCGCGAACGTGCGGTTCCTCGACAAGGTGCCGTACGTGGACGTGCCGAAGGTGATCGCTGCGCACGACATCGTGCTCGGCGTGTTCGGTACCACGGCGAAGGCCGCGCGCGTGATCGGCAACAAAGTGTACGAGTGCATGGCGTGCTGTCGCCCGACGATCAACGAGTTCTGCACGGGCTATCCGCCGGAGGCGAAGGACTGCCCCGCCATCAAGTTCATACCCGCCGGCGACCCCGACGCACTCGTGAAGGCCGTTGAGGAGTACCGAGCCGACTGGGGCCGCCGCGACGCGTACTTCGCCGCCGCTCGTGCGTTTTTCGAGAAACACCTGTCGATGCAGGTGATCAAGGGCCAGCTGGCGAGCATCCTCGCCGACATGGGCCTGTGAAGGTGTTGAAATGGGACATCACAGCGATTCAAAGACAACATACAAGCAAGAGTTCTTCGACCGCGAGTATTCCGCAAAGGAGGCATACGGCCGTCTGTGGGGATTCACGCGGAAGTACCGCTTTCGCATCTATCTCGGCATCGTCTGCGGGATGCTGACGGCAGGCACGCTGCTGCCGCTCTTCCAGGTGATCCAGCCCGCGCTCGACAAGGTGGGGGGAGGGGAGAAGGTGATGGAGGTGAACGGGCAAGATGCCCGTTCACAGAGTTGCGGGCAAGATGCCCGCCACCCCGATGAAGTGGTTGATGGGCAAAATGCCCACCATACCAGTGCGTCTGCTGGTGTGTCCAAGCAAGAGCGGAAGGCGATGAGGGAGTTTGGCAAGTTCAAGAAGCTTGCGCAGAAGCTAGGGTTTGAACTGCAGGACGAGGATGAGGCTTTGGGCGCGCCGCTGCTTTTCGCGATTCTCGTGATCGTGCCGCTTGCGGCGATGGCGCGCTGCGCGTTTCTATTCTTGAACAAGTACTGTCTTTCGTGGGCGGCCCTGCACACGGTGAAGGATCTCCGATGTTCGATTCTTCGGCACATCCAGGAGCAGTCGATGCAATTCCACGGACGGATTGACGTGGGGCAGTTGATGAGCCGAGCCTCAAGCGATCCGCGTCTCGTCCAGCACATCATCCAGCAGGTTCTGCAGGAAGTGGCGGAGGCACCGTTCGAGATTGTCGTCTCGGTGGGGTTCATCATCTGGACGGCGGTGCAGAACAACATGTTGCCCACGCTTGTGTTGCTGGTTATTGGTTTTCCGCTCTTCATGTGTCCGGTGGTGCTGCTTTCCAAGCGCATCCGCAAGTGGGCGAAGAAGGCGCTGGAGCGGTACTCGGTGGTCGGTTCGCGCATCCACGAGATCCTCACGTGCGTGCGCGTTGTGAAAGCGTACAACACGGAGGAGTTCGAGAACAAGAAGTACGAACAGGCCAACCAGAGCATGTTGAAGGCGTCGCTGCGAGCGGTACGGTGGAGTCTGTTCGTGACGCCGGCCGTGGAGACGGTGGGCATATTCCTCCTGTGCGCGTTTGTGGTTTGGTGCTTTGTCGCGCAGGTGAAGCTCTCGGTGATCGTGCCGATGCTCGCGCCGCTTCTGCTGATTTACCGTCCGATCAAGCAGCTCTCGAAGTTGCAGGTCCAGTTGGAGCAGTGCCGGGCGGCGCTCTCGCGTCTCTTCTCCATCCTCGACGTGCGGATGGAGTTGCCCGTGAAGGCGGACGCCGCGCCGAAGACGGCGTTCACGGACAAGATCGTGTTCGAGGACGTGTCCTTCCGCTACGATACCGCAGAGCGCGACGCGGTATCTCACGCCTCCTTCGAGATTCCGCGCGGGAAGGTGGTGGCAGTCGTCGGTGGTACTGGCAGCGGGAAGTCCACGATGAGCGGGCTCCTCGCGCGCTTCTACGATCCGTACGAAGGGCGCGTGACGATGGACGGCATTGATCTGCGCGACCTGCGCATTCCGGACCTCCGTACCCTGGTGGGCAGCGTGATGCAGGAGACGCTGCTCTTCAACGACACTATTGAGGCTAACATCAAGTACGGTTCCCCCGACGCCACGCACGAACAGGTGGTTGAGGCCGCGAAGATGGCGAACGCGCACGAGTTCATCATGTCGCAACCGGAGGGCTACGAGCGTCAGGTGGGCGAGAAGGGCTTCGCGCTCTCCGGCGGCGAGCGCCAGCGTATCGCCATCGCGCGCGCGATTCTCCGAAACCCGCCCATCCTCATTCTCGACGAGGCCACGAGCGCGCTCGATACGGTCACGGAGCGCCTCGTGCAGGACGCCATCAACCGGCTTATGGCCAACCGCACGACGTTCGCGATCGCGCACCGCCTCTCGACGATACGCGACGCGGATTTAATCCTCGTCATGCGGGAGGGCGTGATCGTTGAACGCGGCACGCACGACGAGCTCTACGCCGCCAACGGCGTCTACCGTCACCTCTGCGACATGCAGAAAACGGACTGACTGAGCGCAAAACTTCAATTTCCCGAAATCCCGCTTGCGTTGGGTGGGGAATGTGGCATAATATTTCCGTCTTGCCTATCAAAGAGGACGGGCTGATGTGGATCGGCCTGTCGGCGCTGGCCGCGATTGCGGTCGGCGTCGTCGGTGCTTGGTTGTACCGTAAAGAGAAGATTGCAGGGTACACCAATAGTTCCAACAGACTTGACACAGCATTATCCATGCTAATGGTTACAAACATGCGTCCACAGTTTGTTGAGTATTTTGTGGGTGTGACAAACCAGCTTCTATCATCCGGACAGACGTTGCCTTGGATCAATGTTGGCGAGGGTGGTAATTGACATTGAAGGAGGATTTGCCATGACTTTAACAACTGCCTTTCTTGCTACTGCGCTTGTCGTGCCGTCGATGCCGCAGCCGGAGTATGACGACTGCGAGGTCATCACTAACTGTGTCGTCGCCTACTCGATGCTCACGCACGACGGGAGGCGGATGATCTCGCGCAAGAACGGCGGGAAAACCGTCTATGAACTTGTGACGACGAACCGGCTCCCTGCGAGTTTGCCGCCGGTGCGTCCTTGGACGATCTACGGCATCAAGAGCGCGCATTCCGACCTCGGGCTTCACCGCTCCAACTACATCCAGCGCAAGGGAACCGTGTTGCGCATGGACAAGGCCAGGGAGCTCATTGCCGCGGACAGGCGTCCGGACAGCGATCCTGCGGCGTTTCGATGGGTGGTCGAAGGATGGTGGAGCTTCCTCAACTATCCCGCCGACAGGGGAGAGCCCGCCGCACGGTCGTTCGTCGATGAACTCCGCCGGCGCGGACGTTTCGACGTGGGCGGCAACTGGTGCGGTTCGACGACGCATGTGATGGGCTATGAGGAGCATCGCGAAGCCGAGGACGGCATTTCGCTCATGAACGTCAGGTATGAGGAATGTGGCCTCGAACCTGGGCGTAAATACGAATATCGCTTACGCCCTGTTTTCAGGAACGGACATCGTGGTGAATTGGGAACGCCGTTCTACGGCCTTACGCGGGCGAAGGACGAAGAAACGCAGTCGCGCCTAATAAGGAAGAAAGTTGGCATTGACTGATTATTATGCTATCTTTACAATTGACAAAATGCACAGGGGGAGTAAAATATCACTTATGTTTTTTTGCGGGCAAAAGGCATTGGCAATTTAAAGAGAGGAAACAGACATGAAGAAGAGCGTGATTCGCGTGGCGGTGGCCGCGCTTCTGGTGTGTGCGGCGGGAACGGCGCGGGCGGTGCCGACAGACGGCGGCGAATGGACGATCGGCGCGGGCGAGACGGAGACGCTTGCGGCGGCGGCGACGGTCTCGCGCCTCGCGGTCGATGGTTCGCTCACGCTCGACGCGGGCGCGGCGCTCACCGCGACAGGCGGGGTGGTGAACTGCATCTCGACGGGCGACGGCAGGATTGCGGACGTGACGATTGCAAACGGTGCGTCGCTCGTCTCGCAAGGCACGCTCGCGGGCGACAACCCCAGCAACGCGCAGGGCTTCTCCATCGGCACCTACGGCGGCACGGGCACGGTGACGGTCGCAAGCGGCGGTACGCTCACGGTCACGGGTGGACGACTCTTCCTCGGGCGCAACAATTTGGATGCCAACAACACGAGTTTTGACCGCTCGAAGCTCTCGTACGGTATCCTCAACATCTTCGGTACGGTCACGGCCGCGGCCGTGGAGTGCAGTGCATGGTTCCCGGCGAAGGCGTCAGGAACGACGTACGACCTCGACGCGCTTCCCGTCGCCTCCATCATCAATCTTGAAGAGGGCGGCGTTTTGGAGACCGGTCTCATCCAGAATGACGACATGGCCCGCAACATCATCAACTTCAAGGGCGGCACGCTGCGCGTTTCGCGCGCGCCAAATCCTTTGCTGTATGCAAGCGTTTCAACCGTCTGGAACATTGAGAACGGGAAGAGCCTGATCTTCGATACGCAGAGCTTCAACGTCATCTTGAATCCGTCTCTGCATCAGGCTGATTCGTTCAAGCTCAACGGCGAGGGCGGGCTCGTCAAGCGCGGGAGCGGACTTCTTGACATCCGCCTCGCCCATCAGGAAATGAATACCTTCACCGGCCCGATCGTCGTGGAGGGCGGTTCGCTTAGGCTGGGGCGTCCGCTTGCGGAGGGGCAGACCGTCCTTGTGAAGAGCGGGGCGAAGTTCTATTCCGCATGCGCCGCCGACCTTGCGAAGATTACCTACGAGGATTCCTCCGACGCGCCGGACGACGCGGTGTTCCACGTGGAGGCCAACTATGCCGACGGCCTCGACCTTCTCGCCTTGGCGCCCGTGTACCTCACCGACAAGCTCGGCGGTCCCTCCGGCAGCTGGAACGGCGAAGTTCATGGCGCGGTCACGCACGCGGCGGGAATCGACCTCGCCCTTCCTTTTGGACTCGTGGGCCTTGGCAACACGCTCACGCTCGACGGCACGGGACTCAACGACCTTCCGCTGACGATCTCCGGAACGGGCACGTTCAACTTCTCCGGCAACCACACGAACACCACGGACAGCGCAATCACGTTCACGGGTGCGGCGACGTACCAGCAGAGCGGCATCTACTCCGTGCAGGGCGAGAACGGTGCAATGCCGGTCACGACGATCTCCGGCGGCGGCACGTTCAAGACGACAGGTGAACTGCGCGTGGGCTTCGACGGACGCGACGGCGCGATCGTCATCTCCAACGGCGTGAATGGCAGCGTGGGGAACATCAAGATCGGCTGTAACGCAAGTACGCGCTACGGCGTGAAGGGGCGGATGGAAATCAACAATGCCACCGTGACGACATCCGGTACTGTTTACATGGGGTCGAATGGTCTTACCGACGGCAGCGATCTGCAGACGCTGAAGAACGAATTTATACTGGGCGCGGGCGCGACGTTGAACATGAGCGGGCGTTTCCAGCACAACGACGATCCTCGATCCCGTATCACGTTCGCCGGCGGCGGCGTCGTGACGAAGTCCACGCAGGCCGATTTCTTCTACAGCGGGCAGAACGGCATACTGGAAGTCGAGGCGGCCAACGGCAACGACATCAAACTGAACATCGGCGGGTACAGCATCGGCGCGACGAGCGGACATACGCACTTCTTCGGCACGGGCGGCCTTGACATCACCGGCACGGGAAGCGCCTCGACGTTCACGCTCGGGAAGGCAGGTCTGACCGACTTCTCCCTGGCGTATTCCGGCGCGACGAAGATCACCGATGCGACGCTGGTCCTCGGTGCACCGCTTCCCGCCGCGACAACCGTGACCGGCACGCGTGCGACGTTGTTCCTCAATGACGTAACGACCACGAATAACGTGTCCAGTTCCGTGGCGATCAAGGGCTCGGGCACGCTCGTCATCGGCGCGGACGGCTCCGACTGCACGTTCAGCAACAGGATCGAGGGCGTCACGCTCGAAAAAATCGGCGCGGGCACGCTCACGATCGACAAGCCCTTCGACGGCAACCTCGTCGTGAAGGGCGGCACGGTGGTCGTGCGCGGCGCGGCCTACAAGTCGTACCGCTTCAAGGTGGAGGCGATGCGCGGACCTAATCCGGACTGTATGCAACTTTCGGAACTTGTTCTCTACCGCCGTGGAGAAAACGTCACGCGGCCGTATGCGGACATTGGCTTCTCGACGGAGAAGGATACCACTTCCCTGGCAAGGATATTTGCCGCTACAGAAAGTCCGACCAATCTCTTTGATGGAACCGTCGCAACCAAGTGGTGCGATTTGCGCGGCAGTTCTTCTGCGGTGGCTGCGGATCATGAACGACTCTGGGCGCGCATTGACTACACCGCGCCGAAGACGATCACGAGCTACGCCTGGTACACGGCGAACGACAGGACTGCGCGAGATCCTTCCGCATGGCGTCTGCAGGGCAGCAATGACGGTGGCGCGACATGGACGGACCTCGACGTTCGGACGGGCTTCTCGGCAACGACTACGCGCAAGGTGCTTGCGGGCGAGTTCGCCTTGTCTGGCCCTGCGGGTTCGCTGGGAACGACTTCGCACGTTGTCGTGGAGCCGGGCGCCACGTTGCGCATCTCGGGAGGCGTCGTGCCCGCGACGGCCATCGAAAACAACGGCGGCACTGTGGAGCTGACGGACGGCGCGACGCTTTCGAGCAACGGCGGCGTTTTGGACGGCGGCGTTTCGGGCGTGGGCGACGTTGAAGTGACGGGCGGCAACGTGACGCTCGTCGGCGCTCCCGCCTACACGGGCGAAACGCATGTCTTCGGCGGCACGCTCAACGTGGGCGCGGCGGCGAATCCGCTCCCGCGCGCGTTCGACGGCAAGTACTTCCGACTGACCATCAAGTGTTCCAACGGCGGCAGTAGCTCCGACTATACCGACAATCGCAACCAGATTTCGGAGTTCAAACTGTTCGATGCCCAAGGCGTGATGCAGAACAAGAATCTCACCTTGGCTGCCAACGGACTTGCCGCGACGGCGCTTGCCGCCGGGTCCTTCTCGTGTGAGCGCGACTACAACGCCAATGCATCCAGGGAAATGATTCAGTATGCCTTTGACGACAACACTTCCACGAAGTGGCTCAGCGTGACGGGTTGCGACGGATCGCCTGCCAACTACGAGGTGATCACGATACGTCTTGCCGCCAACGCCGCGCCCATAACAGCCTATAACTTCTATACGGCCAACGACAACGTGCGCCGCAGTCCGACATGGTGGACGCTTGAGGGAAGCTACGACGGCGTGACGTGGGAGGCGTTGGACGAGCGTAGATGGGCGCCGCATACGACATTCACGGCTGTGGGAAATGTCAGCGCGACATCCGTCAGATACAAACCTTTCAACAACGGCGTGAACTACCAGTTCGAGACCGACGTGCCGCAGACGTTCAGCGGCAAGTTCCTGCGCTTCACGTTCAAGAAGACGGCAGGCAACACGAGTCTTCAGTTGTCCGAACTGATGGTGTTCGATGCATTCGGAAACAATGTCGCCAAGGGTCTTGCCGAGGCGGCGAACAACACGGCGGCGGCGAATCTTGCGCCAGGGTCGTTTACGTGCCCGGCGAATTACTACAACGCGAACAGAACGGAAGGGCCGCCGTTCTTGTTCGACGACAAAGTCTCTACGAAAATCTGCTGTGGCTCACCTAACGGCACGGTGGCCAACTACTGCTATTTCACGATTCGGTTGCCCGATGATGCGACATCCGTAAACGGCTACATGTTTGTGACGGCGAACGACTCGCTTGGACGTAGTCCGAGCGACTGGATGGTGGAGGGCAGCGTGGATGGCGAGACGTGGACGACGCTTGACGAGCGTGCGGGCGTGGCGCAGCCTTACTGTCTCTACACCGCTATGAACGCGGGGCGTCCGTTCACGTTCACGTCCTTGGCGGCGGAGCAGGGACGCGCGACCCTGCCGGCGGGGAGCGTGGTGACGGTCGATGCGGGTGCGACGCTGAACCTCAACGACGCGAATGCGACGATCAGCAAGCTGCGTGTCGATTGCGCGGCCGGCGCGGGCACGATCAACTCGTTCCATCCGGCGGCGGGTGGTACGCTTGAGCTCGTGAACTTCCCGGCGGAAGTCACACGCTTCTCCGGCTACGAGGTGCCGATCACGGTCACAGACGTCCAGGATGCGGCGAACCTCCGCAGCTGGACGGTGACGGTCAACGGCGTGAGGCGTGCTGCAAAGGTGACCTACCGTGACGGCAAGATCATGCTGCTGAGCGGCGGCACGTACGTCATCGTCCGCTAGGCGGACGAATGGGAGACAAAATTCGACAGTTTGGTGGAAAACGATTCTCGCCTATATTTCGGGGACAGGCCCCCGGTTTTTCAATCGACTCATGCTGAATGGAGGTTCACCTAAACGATGATTTTACGATTAGGTGAACCAAAATGGCGGTGTGATTTGGTTCACCTAATCGGAAAATTTACGGATAGGTGAACTAAGCGGATTGACAAAACGCGAAGATTGGCGTATCCCATTGACGCAATACGGACGGTGTGGTACAATATTCGTGTTTTGAAACACTAATAACATGACGACATTGATGTTTTAAAACATTAATCGCTCGTATCGCCGGAGAAGCATCGAATGGAAGATAATGATATTAGGTTGCTGTTGGAGGCTTCCAGCCGCATGATTGACGAGGTTTCGCTTGACTTCAGGCGATACCTGTGCCCGTTTGTGGATTGGCGTGACAGGCTCATTTGCATCAAGGGACCCAAAGGTTGCGGGAAGACAACGCTGATCTTGCAACACATCAAGGAGACCTTCGGAGCGAATGGCGACAAGGCGGTCTATCTAGCACTCGACCACATCTGGTTTTCATCGCATGACGTCCTCGAGGCGGTTGAATGGCTTTATGCCCATGGGTGTACGCATCTTTTTCTAGACGAGATACATCACGCCGAACACTGGGCCAGGCTGGTGAAGACGATATGCGACTTCTATCCGAAGTTGAATGTTGTGTATAGCGGATCGTCGGTGTTGCAGCTGACCGCTGCTCAGGCAGACCTCTCGCGCAGACAGGCCGTTTACAACCTTGAGGGTCTGTCGTTTAGGGAGTTCCTGATGTTCGAGGAGGGACTTGACTTTTCATCCGTGCCAATGGACTCTTTGCTTTCGAGCCATCGATCGCTGGCATTGGAGATAACCCGCAAGCGGAAAATACTTCCGCTTTTCACGGAATATCTTCGGCGCGGATACTATCCGTTCGGGAAGGAGGCGAAAGCGCAGTTCTCGGAACGCCTTGTTTCCGTCGTCAATACAGTTCTCGACGTGGATTTCCCGAAAGTCATGGACGTTTCTGCCGCAACCGTGCGCAAGACGAAGAAACTGCTCATGATACTTGCGGCGAACTGTCCGCAGACACCGAACATGTCGGAGTTGTACGCACAGCTCGAGACCGACCGCAATGCGGGAATCAAGATGTTCGACGTACTGGAGAAAGCGGAGCTTGTCGTGTCTGCGGCGCTTGACGGGAAGAAGTCCAAACTGAAGCGCCTTGGCGTGTCGGAGAAACTTTTCCTCGGCGACACGAACCTAATGTACGCGCTTGTCGCGCAACCAGACATTGGCGCGGTCCGCGAGACATTCTTCGCGAACCAGATGCGTGCGGCGGGTCTGACGTTTACGCTTCACCCTCAAGGGGATTTCATGGTTTCTGGAAAGTGGCTTTTCGAGATAGGCGGGGCGGGAAAGGGCTTCAGGCAGATAAAGGATATCCCGAACAGTTATGTCGTCAACGACGGTGTTGAACTCGGCCTCGCAAGCAAGATTCCACTTTGGCTCTTTGGATTCCTCTATTGACGCCATTCGATTATTCGCGTCAATAACTCGCCCATTGTCCGACTTATTGACGGAGATAAAATAATTTGTCTTTGTAATTGACAAAACGCGCAGGGGGGGGGGTAAAATATCACTTATGTTTTTTTGCGGGTAAAAGGCATTGGCAATTTAAAGAGAGGAAAAGACATGAAAAAGAACGTGATTCGCGTGGCGGTGGCCGCGCTTCTGGTGTGCGCGGCGGGAACGGCGCGGGCGGTGACGACGCATCGCATGGCCGATACGGACATCTCGTACTCGGGCGGGTTCATAACGACCGGAGGCGTGCTTGTGTTTCCCGGTAAGACGCTCGCAGACCTCGAAGGCCACTCCTTCTGGGGCACGATGGGCGGCAGTGCATTTGGTGCTGTCAGGACTGGCCTGTCCAACCAAATCAAGCCGTATCCCGCGAACGCGACTGGCAATGCCATAACGCGTTACGATTTCGACATCATGTCGATTGATGGGACTTATACAAAAGCCGTCCACATCCAGCTGTACAACGGAGATGGCGGCGTGTATGCAAAGGCGGTAAAGTCATGGTACAGGAATACCGCCCCTAGCACCATCTATACGGACAGCTCCGGTTATTACACGGTGAACGCCAGCACGGGCGCGCTGACGTGGAACACCGTCACGGACATGAGCATTGCCACGAGTGCAACTGGCAGCGGCTACGGTGTGAGGGCCATAGGCGTGGCCCGTGGGCTTACATCGGCGAAGCAGCTTGCATTTCCCGGCCTCACCGTGGCGCAGATTGCCGAGAACGCATCGGACAAGCTGTCCGCGAAGATCGCCGGCGGTGCAACGGGTTCGATGCTTGGACAACCGCTTCTCTTCACAAACGCCGTCGTCACCGCCGGCACGGCGGCAAACCCAACGGCGATCCGCTGCGAGGCACAGTTCTTTGATGGTGCTAACGTGAAATGTGTTGTCGTGGAGTTGAGCGACGGCGAGGGCGGCGACGGCGTGTACGCGCAGCTCGTCGGCGGATATTACAAGGCGTCGACCACGGAGCTTGGCATGAGGTTCCTGGACGACAACGGCAACATGGTCAGCGGTGTCAGTGAAACCGGCGTTCCGACGTGGTACAATGGGCACGGCTATGGAATGTACAACCTCGAGGTGACGGAGGAGGCGGTAGTCTCTGCGGTTGATACGCATCACTTCGACAGATACTCGTATCTCAGCGGCACGGCGCAGATCGTGTTCCCCGGAGTGACGCTTTCGGAACTGGAGGGCCGCCAGTTCTACGGGTTGATGCAGGGATCGTCGATAGGGGGCGGGGCCAGGCTCGACGTCAACGCCTACAGCCACGCCGTTACGCGCTATCCCACCGACACCGCCCAGCCGCTGCAGAAACTGTTCTTCGCCCTTGCGTGCGTGGACGGAACATACACGAAATACGTGGTGGTGGAACTGTCGCAGGGGACGGGCGGCGTCCAGGCCAAGGCAGTTCTCGCGATGTACAAGGCGAATCCCAAGGATAAAAACGGCAATGTGACCGGGCATTACGCATCTTCCATCCCGTTCACGGTCAATGCGTCCGGCGCCGTTGCTTTGGCGTCCGGTTTCAGCAACCAGAGCATCGCCACAGGCGATCATTCAGCAGGATACGGCATCAAGCAGCTGGGCGTCATGAACATCGTCCGCAGCGGCAGCAGCATACTTGCGTTCCGCGGCCTGCGGGTCAAGGACATCTTCCGCGGCGAGATTATCGGCAGGGCGTGTGGCAGCGCCATCAGCAATTCGGACCAGATGCAGGAGATGAAAGGCTTCAACCGCATCATCACGGCTACGGATTCGACGACCGGCGAGATCACGGCATTCCGCATCGAGATGCAGGTGGCGGCGGGCTACGCGAAATGCGTGGCCGTTCGCTTCACGAACGGGGCGGACGGTGTGTATGCGACTGGCATCGTTGCAGGGTATTACGATATCTACAATAACAGGCTGGGGCGGAAGTTCACGAACGACGCTGGTACTGGCATCGTCGTGAGCAGCGGTAGCATTGCGTCGACTGCATGGGCGAGCGGATACGGCGTGTGCAATTTCACGGCGGCTGTCCCGGACAATGGATCGACCGAGCCTGCGACGGCGGTGTGGAACGGAGGCGATCCTGCGGCGGCTTCGAGCTGGACGTGCAAGGCCGCAGACGGCACGGCGCTTCCCGGCGCGTTTCCCAACAAGTACACGCTGGTCCTCATCTCGTCGGGCATCACGATGACGACCGACGCCGACCTGACGCCGTACGCCTCCGTGATGACGACGGCGGCGAACCTCACGATCAACACGTCCGGGCACAAGCTCTACGTGAAGACGCTCGATCCGTGGCTCGCCACGACCGTGACGGACACCGTCGGCGGGGGCGAGCTGCATGTGGTCGTCCCGGAGGGAACCATGACCTACAACAGCCAGATCGCGCTTGCGAACAAGCTTAAGCTCGTGACGGAGGGGGATGGGCTTTACATGTTCTCCAAAACAGGCCAGGCCTACACCGGCGGCACGCAAGTCGCCTCCGGGACGATGATGTACGATGCGGCCCCTGCCTCTTGGCCTTTGGGTAAAAACGGGACGAGGAATGCCAGCGCGCAGATTGTCACCGTCGATGCCGGGGCGACGCTCGATCTCAACGGAAAGACGGGCTTCGGTTACACGACGGTGGTGTTCAACGGCGGTACGGTGCGAGGTTCATCGACGCAGTTCAACGGCGCAAAGAGTTTGACCGCCGATTCGTATCTTGTCACCACCGGCGATTTCGCCATGCAATACAACGGTCTTCCCCTGAACGGGCACACCCTTGAAGTCGCCATCGCAAACGCGACAACCCTCAAGTTCGACAGCTGCCCGCCGCAGGGTCCGGGCAAGATCAAGATCACTTCCGGCGGCTGGCTGCAAACGCTGAACGCCGCATACGACGCGCGGAACGTGGACTTCATCGTCGGCAGTGCGCTGAACATCAGCTCCGCGCTGAGCGTACACGACTACGAGGCGGCGTACAGCTACAACGCCAACAGCGGCACGGCGGCCCTGAACGTATATGGGACGTTCAAGCCCGGCGCCGACCACGACTACTTCTACGGCTGCACGATGCAGGACGGCTCAACGATCGACCTCTCGGCGAGGACGACGCCTCTGCCGCGCGCCTCCGCTTTTACGTCCGGCGACAACACGCTCAAGTTCGCCGACGGCGCCACGGTCAACGTGGAAATCGGTGCGCGCAGTTCCGACGTCGGCACGCGCCTTGTCTCGTGGCCTTCGGGTTCCGCGCCTGGATCGACGGTGGGCTTCGCGTTGGTGGCGAACGGCGCGGCCGTGGAGGGCAAGGCCCTTGCGGTGAAGAACGACGGACTTTACATCAAGGCTGCAGGCGAGCCCGAGTACGCGATGTGGGTCAACGACGGATGGCAGTTCTACACAAGCGGCGTCCAGGACACCGAGTGGGGCGGCAACGTGACGGGCAACATGCAGGTGCGGTTCACGACCGCGGCGGAATACGACGCGATCTGCGCAGTCACGCCGGCGGTTTCGCCCGCCGCGTTCGTGCTGGCCACAAACAAGTTCACGAACGCCGCAGGCGCGACCTTCGACTTCACGAGGACGGAATCGCTTTTGGTGGGAGACGGGACGGTGTTCGACGCCAACGGCGGACTTCTCGAGCTGCCCGCCGCGCTGGCCGGCGGCGTCAATGTGTTCACCGTTACGAACTCCGCAGAGCAGGTCGGATCGCTTGAAGTGGAAGTTCCCCAGGACGCCACGACGACCAGTACGAAGATGGCGCTCACGGGCAACCTGAAGTTCGTGAAGACCGGACCTGGAACCTTCGTCGTGAAGAAGGACCACCAGACATTCACGGGCGGCACGCAGGTCGCGGCGGGAACGCTGAAGTACGCGGCCGAACCCGCCTACTGGCCCTTGGGCGGGAACGGGACGCAGAATGTCAGCGCGCAGGTCGTCACCGTCGATGATGGGGCGACGCTCGACGTCAACGGGTATGGCGGTTTCGGCTACACGACGGTGGTGTTCAACGGTGGCACGGTGAAGGGAACCACGGGGCTGTTCAACTGCGCAAGGAGTCTGACCGCCGATTCGTATCTTACCGCCACCGGCGACTTCAACATGCAATGGAACGATTTCGTCCTGAACGGATACACACTTGAAGTCGCCATCCCGTCAGCTAAAAACCTCAAGTTCCAGGACTTGGCGCCGCAGGGCCCGGGCAAGATCAAGATCACCTCCGGCGGTTGGCTGCAGACGCTCACCTCCGCCTGCAATGCGTCAAACGTGGACTTCATTGTCGGATGCGCGCTGAACATCGGCACCGATCTGAGCGTACACGACTACGAGGCGGTGTACAACTACAACGCCGCGAACAGCGGCACGGCGGCGCTGAACGTGTACGGCACGTTCAAGCCGTCCGAGCACGACTACTTCTATGGCTGCACGATGCAGGACGGCTCGACGATCGACCTCTCGGCGCGGACGAACGCGCTGCCGCGTGTAGCCGCATTCACAACCACCGGCGACAAGACGCTCAAGTTTGCCAACAACGCGACGGTCAAGATCAAGCTGGGCGGAAGGAAAGTCTCGCACAAGACGCCGGTCGTCAGCTGGGAGACCGCTCCGGAAAATCTCGCGGGGCTCAAGTTCGTCTGCGGCGACGAAGATCGACGCTTTACCGTCATCAAGAAAGACGACGGCCTTTACATCTACACCGGCACCGTCATCCTCGTCCGGTGACGGGATACGACGATGATTCGGCCTTGTTGAGAAAACATAAGAGAAAGGGCATGAAGACGGTACAAAAGAGGAAGCCGATGTGCGGTAGGATCGCTGAGCTTGTCGCGGGGCGTCTGTGGCGGCAGAACGGATTGACCATCGACTTTACCTCGCGCACGAACGATCTGGGCAGGGGCAAGACGCTTAACGGGAAGTCGGCCTTTACGGGCGGGAAGAACAAAATTGACATTGCCGCCGACTTATTGACGGAGAGGGGTACCTGACATGGGAATCGCATTGTGCTGGTGCGACTGGCTCCCTATATATTATAAGGATACGCGCGCGCGTCCTTATATATATATATACATTACGCCCCCCAGCACATTGATATGTCCGTTTGATTCCATGTACCTTGGGGTATAACGCAAAAGTCTAGGTCCCTACTATGAGTGTGTCAAAATGACACACTCAACTGAAAGTCCAATCGCGCGCGTTGCTCAAAAATAATTTGTCTTTATAATTGACAAAATGCGCAGGGAGTGGGTAAAATATGATTTAAGTTTTGAGCAGGCAAAAGACATTTGCAATTTAAAGAGAGGAAACAGGTATGAAGAAGAACGTGATTCGCGTGGCGGCGGCAGGCTTCAGGCTGCGGAAGAGTTCGACCGGCCTGCGGCTCGTGTACACCAAAGGCATGATGATTATCGTCAAGTGATAAAAGGAGAATAATGATGAAAAAGCAAAACGAAACGAATGCGTGCGTCGGCTGCAGCCGTCGCGACTTCATGGCGAAACTGGGCATTCTCGCGGGTATTGGCGCGGTCTCGCCCGAACTCATGGCGATGCTTCCGCCGCCGGTCTCGCCCGACCTCATTCCGGACAAGAAGGATGCGATCAAGGTGCGCCTCATCTTCGCGTACCACACGCCGTACGACATCCAGTCGCAGCCCGACTGGCCGAACGTCGGGTACGACTTCCGTCCGGCGATGAAGAACATGACCGACACCCTCAACTGGCAGATTCCCGGCGTAGAGTTCATCCCCACGCCGAGCAACGGGCGCGACCACACGAAGGGGATCGTCCTCGCGGACGAGAAGGCCGGCGAGATCAAGGGCTACATGGTGGTGCAGCTCAACTGCTGGAACAACTGCATCAGCGGCGTGTGGGAGAACACGCGCAAGGCCACGTTCTACACCACGCTCCCCTACGCGGGAGACGGCGGCTGGCTACGCCACAACTCTTTCATCATGACGCACCTGAAGCCGCACTACGCCTCGTTCGCCGCGTTCGACTTCTCGCAGGTCGTGAAGGTGGCGAAGGCGTTCGAGGTACTGAAGGACGGCACGGCCGAGGACTTCCAGAAGAAGGCGTTCGAGTACCGCAACGCGCTCATCCCCGCCGATACGCCGCCGAAGGGAATCAAGGTAATCGACGACAAGGTGAAGTGCGTCACGCCCGACGAGGCGCTCGCGAAGCTCAAGGGACTCAAGATCCTCTCGGTCGAGAACGTCCAGCGCCCCGAATACGCGGCGGAGATCGAACGCACGCTTGGAATCGTCATCGAGCGCGTCCCGTTCGAGGAGGTCAACAACAACGCCCGCGCGGCGGACGAGGCGGAGGCGAAGGCCGTTGCGAAGTCGTGGATCAGCAAGGCCAGCCGCATCGAGTACGTCACGGACGAGACGATCCTCGGCTGCGCACGGATCTACCTCGGCATGAAGAAGGCGCTCGCCGACCATGGTGCGAAGGCGATCACCGTCAACTGTCTCGGTGGGTGCTACACCGGCAAGCTCGACGCGTATCCGTGCCTCGGGTTCATGCAGCTGCAGGACGAGGGCCTCATGGGCGTGTGCGAGAACGACATCAACAGCACCACCACGATGCTTGCGTTCTCCGCGCTCACCGGCGGGCGCGTGGGATACGTCTCCGATCCCGTGCTTGACATGGCGAACCGCGTCATCAGCTACGCGCACTGCGTCTCGACGCGCCGCTTCTTCGGCAAGGACGGCCCGGAATCCGACTTCGAGATCCTCACGCACTCCGAGGACCGCAAGGGGGCGTCCGTACGCTCCTTCGCGCCGATCGGCGAGCCCGTCACGACGGTCAAGTTCAACTTCAAGCGGAAGCAGATCGTGCTGCATACCGGTGTTGTCATTGCCAACGACCGCGACGACCGCGCCTGCCGCACGAAGATCGTGGCGCGCGTGACCGGCGACTATTCCAAGATGGAGCTCCCCTGGATCAAGTTCGGCTGGCATCGCGTCACGTTCATGGGCAACTTCCGCTCCGACGTCGAGGCGTTCGCGAAGCGGATCGGCTACGAAGTAGTGTATGAAAGTTGACATAAAAGAATTATGAAAATACCAAGCTGTCTTTACTCCGTTCGGCCGGACGAGAAAGTAATGACAAGATGTGTAACTTTTTGTCGAGTTGAGTGTACTCAAGGCAGGAAGGAGCAAATATGAGCGGAATCAACTCAATAAGTGGACTAAACAAGGTCAACGTGGACTTCAGACCCACGATCGAGCCGGACGTTCCGAAGACGGCCAACGCCAACCAGCCGCAGCCGGTGGAAATCATCAAACTCGATGACGAGCAGCAGCCGCCAGTGCGGAACGAGGCCAAGAACGTCGTCACGGTCCGTAACCATGGACACAGCGAAGAATGTGAATGCCATCGGCAGGGATCTTGTCAATACGGGCGTCATCAGCGAAAAGGATATGGCCAACCTCGAAAGCCTTGCAAAGGACGCCGCGGACAAGCTCAAGGCGCTCGACAAGTTCTCCGGCCGGGAGATCGCCAAGGCGCTGATGGTGGACAAGAAGTCGGAGCATGGCGACCTCGTCTGGGGCAAGGGTTTCTTCGGGTTTAACTCCACCGCGAAGGCGGTGAAGGCCGCTGTCGATGCGCAGGAGAAACTTTCGGAGGCGCTCGCCAAGTTCAACGACCGCCTCGCCGGGAGCAAGGACGTCACCCCTGCGATGCAGGACGCGTTCACGGAATTGCAGTTCCAGTGCGACCGGCGCGCGACGGAGATATACTCGGTAGCAGTCCGGATGCACGACCTCGTCCAGAAGGACGTCGTGAACGGGACCATCGCCGACCCTCAGGTCGCGGCGTATCTCGACGCGACGTTCAAGGAGCTGATGCCGCGAGAGGCCATCCTGATGCACGGCACGGCCGAGGCCATTAAGACGATGAAAGACCTGCTGGGCCCGCTAGTCGCGAAACTCGCCAGCTTCGCGGCCGACGGTGGGAAGGAGCTGGGCGCCGAAGAGCTCGCCACCATCAGCGCCGACATGGCGACGATGAAGAACGCCATTGAGAATGTGCGCAGGAACGGGCTTGAGATC
>CACWIW010000081.1 GCA_902761035.1 uncultured bacterium
TTTCGCTGCGGCAAAGAAGGCGATCCTCTCGTGGTATGACGGCTACCGGTTCTCGCCCGAATCGGAGGCGCGCGTGTGCAATCCGGTGTCGCTCGGCAGCGCGCTAAAAATCGGGAAATTGAAGGGCTATTGGGAAACGACCGGCAGGACGACGCTCATCATCAACCGCATGACAAGCGCGGGGAAACTGCCGGCGGATCTCGAAAACGTGCCGGCACGGCCGCTGACACTTGACGTGTGCGACGCGGAGACGCTGCCGATGGTGTCGTTGCTGTACCAGGGCGGATATCTCACGATTAAGGATGTCAAGAGGGGCGATCCGAAGAAATACGAGACGGACAGCTACGTCCTTGCTCCGCCGAACCTAGAAGTGCGTGAGGCGCTTTTTGAAGGTTATCTCTCGCAGGCGATGGGGCTTGACGAGGAGCCGTTCAACGCGCTTGTCGATAAGGCGAAGCAGCAGATTGCCTCAGGCGACTGGATGGGGTACCTCGGCGAGTCGCTGTTCGGGCTCTACGCCTCCGTTCCGCCCGATTGGCAGATCAAGGACGAGGCGGAGGCGAAACGCTACTTCCAGCTTTTCGCGTCCATGACGGGGGCGAACCCCCAGCCGGAGGTCGCGACGATGCTCGGCTATGCCGACGCGGTGATCGAGACGTCGAAGGAGGTGTGCGTGTTCGAGTTCAAGTACCGCAAGAGCGCGAAGGCGGCGATTAAGCAGATACGCGAGCGCGGCTATGCGGACAAGTGGATCGGCGGAGAGCGCCCCGTGACGCTCGTCGGCATCAACTTCAACCCGAAGAAGCGCAATATCGACATGCCGATCATCGAGAAAGAGTGTAAAATGAAAAGTGTAAAGTGTAAAATGTAAAGTTGTAACTGGTTGAAAGAAAGGATGAAAACGATGAAGATTGTAAAGACGTGCTGTAGTAAGCTTGCTGTCACCATCTGCGTGGCGGCGGCACTCGCCGCGTTGGAAGCGGATGCGAAGGTCATCAGCGCGACGCCGTTCGCGGACAACATGGTTCTCCAGCGCGAACGCGCCGTTCCCGTGTGGGGTACGGCAGACGCGGGCGAGAAGGTGACGGTCGCGTTTGCCGGGCAGACGAAGGTGGCAACGGCCGACGCCGCCGGCAAGTGGAGCGTTACGCTTGACCCGATGTCGGCCTCGAAGGAATGCCGCGTCCTGCAGATTACGGGTACGGACAACGCCGAGGAGATCAAGAACGTCCTCGTCGGAGAGGTCTGGTTCGCGAGCGGACAGTCGAACATGGAGTGTCCCATCTGGGGGCCGAATCCGCGTTACCGCGACGCGAAGGGCGCGATAATGACGGCCATGACGCGGATTCCGTCTGTCAGGTTCGCCAAGATTCCGAAGAATTGGTCGGTCAAGCCGTTCCTTGGCGGAAAGGCGACGTGGCGCGACTTCTCGCCGGAATCGTTCAAGGCCGTGTACAACAATTCACTGAGCGCGGTCGCGTTCTACTACGCGCTTGAGCTGTACGGCGCGCTCGATGTGCCGATTGGGATCGTAGACGCCTCATGGGGCGGCACGAACATCGACGCCTGGACGCCGCGCGCGGGATATGACGGACATCCCGAGCTCAAGGACGTCGCGGATTACCGTCTGAGGAAGAAGTGGCATAAGTCCATGAAGAAGTGGACGATCACCGCAATCCATCAGCAGCCGACCGCACTTTGGAACGGCATGGTCGCCGCCTGGGCGCCGATGTCCATGCGCGGGTTCATCTGGTACCAGGGATGCCACAACAGTTCCGAGGCGCAGCGGTACTGCGCGAAGATGCATGCGCTGTACGACGGCTGGTCGAAGGAGTTCAAAAACCCCGATCTCAAGCTCTACTTCGTCCAGCTCGCGCCGTGGAAGAATAGCTGGTTTGGCATCCAGATGGCGCAGGCGAAGTTCGCGGACGAACAGAAGAACGCCGCCCTTGCGGTGACGTGCGACGTGGGCAATTCGTGGGACATCCATCCGAACAACAAGGGCGTCGTCGCGCGGCGTCTCGCGCTCCACGCGCTGAAGCGCGACTACGGCTTCAGCGACATCATCGACGCCCCTCCGGCGCTGAAAAGCTGGAAGGTGGATGGCGACAGGTTCGTCCTTTCCTTCGACAATGCGTCCGCCTGGTATTACTACAACGATGACCGTTCCGCGCCGAAGGGATTCGAGATCGCCGGGCCGGACGGGAAGTTCAAGCCTGCCGTGGTTGTGAACAAAAGCCACAAGGGGAACTACTCGGGGAGGGAACTTGTCGTGAAGGCGACCGGCGTCGCCCAGCCTTGCGCCCTCCGCTATCTTTACTCAAAACCGTGGGTCGGATCGCTCTATTCGGCGGATTCAGCCTTGCCCCTCGGTCCGTTTGAGTTACGCGACTCCATCAAAAAGCAATAGGCCCTCACGCGGGAGCAGTCGCGCTTTGATTTCAACAACGGCACGGCGTCAGGATGTTCTTGACTCCTACGTTGCACGGTTAATCAGGAAATGCTATACTGTCCACAACTGCCACGGGTTGGCAGTGTAAAGGAAAGAAAGGAACGTTTGATGAAGAACCTTGAAGGCAAGATAGCCATTGTCACAGGTGCCGGACGTGGCATCGGGCAGCAGATTGCGAAGAAACTAGCTGAACGCGGCGCCAAGGTCGCCGTAATCGACCTCAAGCCCGAATGGTGCGAGGAGACGTGCGGACTCGTGACGGCGGCCGGTTCCGAGGCGCTGGCGCTCGGCTGTAACGTTGCGGTGAGCGATGAGGTGAACGCCTGCGTGAAGGCCGTGCTCGACAAGTTCGGCCGCATCGACATCCTGATCAACAACGCCGGCATCACGAAGGACGGCCTCCTCATGCGCATGAGCGACGAGGACTGGGACGCCGTGCTGAACGTCAACCTGAAGGGTACGTTCCTCTTCACGCGCGCGGTGTCGCGTCCGATGATGAAGAACAAGTCCGCCGACGGCGTGCAGGAGGGCGGCTCGATCATCAACCTCGCCTCGGTGGTCGGAATCATGGGCAACGCCGGGCAGGCCAACTACACGGCGTCGAAGGGCGGCGTAATCGCCCTCACGAAGACGACATCCAAGGAACTCGGCTCCCGCAACATCCGCTGCAATGCGGTCGCACCAGGGTTCATTCAGTCAAAAATGACGGATGTGCTGCCAGATGACGTGAAAAAGGCGTATATGGACACGATTCCGCTCCGTCGTTTCGGCACGGCCGAGGATATTGCGTCCTGCGTGGCCTTCCTCGTTTCGCCCGATGCGGCCTATATTACGGGGCAAATCATCTCCGTCAACGGCGGCATGATCGGCTGATTTTCATTTCACCACTTTTTCCTCTCGCCTTTCGGCGGAGGATATGGTATACTTTCACCAGTTTCCAACCCCAAGGAGAAAAAACAAATGGCAGGTAAACTTGAAGACCGCGTAAGAGAGATTATCGTTGAGCAGCTTGGCGTCAACGCCGAGCAAGTGACGCTTGAGGCGTCGTTCATTGACGATCTGGGCGCGGATTCGCTTGACTCGGTCGAGCTCATCATGGCTTTTGAAGAGGAATTCGGTGCAGCCATCCCAGAGGAGGACGCCGAAAAGCTCACTACCGTCGGCAAGATCATCGAATACCTCAAGAGTAAGGGGTACGGTGATGACGGTTCGGCTCCTGCGCAATAATACAGGTGCATGAAGCTCCGCAAAGGAAGGGACAGGCTTATCTGCTTGCCCCTTTCCTTTCGTTTTCCTTATCCAAGGGTATATGAACCCTCAGCGGGCAGATGATTCATGAAGAGCGACCGGGCATCGGACGAACTGAATAGGCGCAACACGGTGTTTGACAACCGGCTGCGTCCTGGCCAGTTTGGCGAGTTCGTGGGTCAGCAGAAGATTCGCGACCGGCTGGAACTTGCGGTTAAGGCCGCAAAGGACCGTGGCGAGACGCTGGACCATGTGCTCTTTTCGGGGCCGCCGGGTCTGGGCAAGACCACTCTTTCCTATATTCTAGGCGACGCAATGGGCGTGCATGTGAAAACCACGTCCGGTCCCGTCCTCACGAAACCAGGCGACCTCGCGGGGTTGCTCACATCCCTGGAGGCGGGCGACATCGTGTTCATCGACGAAATCCATCGCATGGCGAAGACTGTGGAGGAGTACCTCTACTCCGCGATGGAGGATTTCGCGATCGACATCATGATCGACCAGGGACCGAACGCCCGCAGCGTGCGTCTGGAGCTGCCACGCTTCACGCTCGTGGGGGCCACCACGCGCATCGGCCTCATCGCCGCACCGCTCCGTGCCCGATTCGGTCTTGTGAACCGTCTCAGTTTCTACGAGCCTAAGGAACTCGCGGAGATCGTCACGCGCTCGGCTGCGAAGCTCGGCGTGGGCATTGAGCCGGACGGTGCCCTTGAAATAGCCGCGCGCGCGCGCGGGACGCCCCGCATCGCGAACAACCTCCTTCGCCGCGTGCGCGACTACGCGCAGGTGAAGGCGGACAACCTGATCACCCGCTCGGTGGCGGAAGAGTCGCTCGGGCTTCTTGAAATCGACCCACACGGTCTCGACGAGATGGACATCAAAATCCTTGAGACCATCTGCGCCAAGTTCGGCGGAGGTCCCGTAGGCCTCTCGACGATTGCCGTCTCCGTGGGCGAGGAGCCGGACACCATTGAAGAGGCATACGAGCCGTTCCTCATCATGGAAGGGTACCTTGACCGCACGCCAAAGGGGCGCGTGGCCACGAAACTCGCCTGGGAGCGCCTCGGCCTCTCACCCGTTTCGGGCGGATTTACGCAGCCGTCATTGTTTTGATAAAGCGGGTGAAGTCGCCAAAGTGTGTCGAGTTTTGAAAAAGTGAATTTCCACCCTTGCAAGTACGGGCGGAATTCGGTATAATATCACTTCAATTTTTTTGGAAAGGTAAGGCAATGAAAGAAGGTATCCATCCCAAGTATGGCGACGCCACGATCACGTGCGCGTGCGGCAACGTCATCCACACCCGGTCCACGAAGCCGGAGATGCAGGTGAACACCTGCTCCGCGTGCCACCCGTACTTCACGGGTCAGAAGACGATGGTCGATACGGAAGGCCGCGTCGACATGTTCAAGAAGCGCTACGCGAAGTTCGCGAAGTAACCGGGGTTTGGTTTGGTCGAGAAGGACCAGATCAAGCGCGTGCTGGATCGTCTGGTTGCCGTCGAAGCGGCAATGGGCGATCCAGCAGTCATATCAGACGCAGCGCGCTACCGCGCCACCGTGCGCGAACACACCGCCCTCCGCAAGCTGGAGGCTGCGGCCAAGCGCTATTTCAAGATCCTCGACGACATCGAGGGAAATGAGTCGCTGCTTGAAGACCCCGACTTCGCCGAGGAGGCGAAGAGCGAGATTGAGCGTCTGAAGGGCGAGATTCCCGCCGCCGAGCGCGCCGTGCTGGCAGGGCTGCTGCCGCCGGATCCGCTGGAAGGACGCAACGCCGTCTTCGAGGTGCGCGCGGGAACGGGCGGCGACGAGGCCGCGCTATTCGCAGGCGACCTCTTCCGCATGTACTCCCGCTACTGCGAGGCGCGAGGCTGGAAGGTCAACGTGATGAGCGCGAGCGAGACGTCGCTCGACGGCTACAAGGAAATCCTCTTCACGGTGGAGGGCGACGGCGCGTACGGCGCGTTCCGCTTCGAGAGCGGCGGACACCGCGTGCAGCGCGTGCCCGAGACCGAGGCGCAGGGCCGCATCCACACCTCCGCCGCCACGGTGATTGTGTTCCCGGAGGCGGACGAGGCGGACGACGACATTGAGATTCCTGAGAAGGACCTCCGCATCGACATCTTCTGCGCCGGCGGACACGGTGGCCAGGGCGTGAACACCACCTACTCCGCGATTCGCATGACGCACCTCCCGACGGGCCTTGTGGCGCAGTGTCAGGACGAACGCAGCCAGCAGCGTAATAAGGAGAAGTGCCTCGCAACGCTCAAGGCCCGCATTCTCGACCAGCGGCGCCGCGAGGAGGAGGCTAAGGCGGGCGCGAACCGTCTCTCCCTACGTGGGTCGGGCGACCGCTCGGAACGCATCCGCACCTACAATTTTCCGCAGAACCGCCTCACGGACCACCGCGTGGACCTCACGCTCTACTCCCTTGACCGCGTGATGGAGGGCGTGCTCGATCCCGTGCTGGACGCCCTCCGCGCGCGCGACACCGACCAGCGCATCTCCACGGCGCTTTCCCAGACCGCTAAATCCAATTCATAACGCGGTTTATGCGTGCCTCCCGCGCGTAAAACTTCAATTTCCCCAAATCCCGCTTGCGTTGGATGGCGGCGTTCCCGGAAATTACGCAGCATGTTCGTTTCGTCCGCCAAGGCCATGCCTGATTATGGTATAATACGGGTCGTCCCTGTTGAGGTGGCAGGAGAATTCAAGGGATGCAATCATGTGTTTCAAGGATATTGTGTCGGTTCTCAAGCGCGCCTTTTGGGGATTTTCACATGATGCACGTGTAACCTTCCACGGTTTCGCGTGTATCCAACGTGGAAGAACATTAAAGAAGGAGAATTTCAAATGGCCATCAACCTCAGTAGCCTGAACATATCGCTGGACAAGTTCAACGCGGAGTCCAGCGGCACGTACAACATCGGGCAGATGAAGCTCAGTTCGGACGGCAAGAGCGTCTACCGCACGAACAACCACAAGACGTTCACGATCCTCAACAGGACCGAGATCAGTTCCGAGGAGGCGCTGGCGGTCAAGTTCGCGTTCTGCCGTGCGCTTTCGAGAGAGGGGCTGTCGCAGGAGGCGATCAACGCGGTCAAGCAGAAGCTCGGCATCCCCGGAGACGCGATGGCCGCGTTGAAGGCCGGCAACATCAAGCCGCTGACGGCGGCGGAGGTGCGCGAAGTCATCGACACGTACGCCGGCCAGATCAACAAGCACCGGGCGGACGCCGCGAACGGGACGAAGGCGTTGAAGACGAGCGCCGAAATCTACAGGGGCGTGGGCAAACAGGAGATGGAAAACCGCGCAGCGGCGCGCGACGAGGTCAACGCGCAGTCTGTTGCCAAGCTGAAGACCACGGCGGACAGGGCGGTCGACAACGTGCTGGACATTCTGCATTTCGGCGGGAATGGCGAAAGCATCACGTCTTTCGATAAGAAGCTCGCCAAGGAAATAATGACGAAGCTGAGCAACCCGACGGCGTTTGTCGGGAAGGACAAGGAACCGAAATCGGTCTCGATGAAGGTGGTCCCCGTCACGTTCTCGCTTCAGGAAAACGGCAATGTCCTCGCCAAAATCACGCTTAGCAACAAGAACACCTTCTCCATCGATACCGGCCTCGACAGGAACGGCCTGGTCGACAAGGCGGTAGCCGTGCTGAACGCGGTCGCCGCCGTCACGCAGCCCGAGGCCGAGAAGCCCCGCGTCGAGAAGAAGGCCGCCGACGACGATATCATGCAGGCCATCAACGAACTCGAATCGGGAGGGATCGGGACGGAGGAGCTCGAGACGGGAGACGGCAATGCCGGGATGAGCACCGAGAATCTGCTCAGCGGGCTCAAGAGGGGCTTCGATGCGCTTAAAGAGGTCAAGGGGCAGGACCTGAGGAAGGTACTGCGCGATGCCAACATGGAGGCTGTCGTCAAGGCTCTCCAGCAGGCCTTGGACAAGGTTAGGCATCTCGACAACAGAAACACTCTACTCATAAACAACGTCCGCGAAGCCTTCTACGGCAACCCGAATATCAACATCGACGACCTTTTCAAGGAAATCTCCGACGTCCTCAACAAGAAGCAGCCCAATCCCATGGACAAGGTGGACGAGAACATAAAGAACAAGGTGGTCGACCTGGAAGAAACTATCAACATCAACGCCTATCTTGGAGAGGACTAAGCGAGTTCGGGCAAGATGACGTAGCACTGAAAAAGCGAACGAGCGAAAGCCATGAACCTTACTCTCGACGACTTCCGGAACATCCTCGGCAAGGTGAACGACGGTGATGTCGTTTTCAAGATGCGCAACGGACAGAAAATCGGGATCGAGAAGGCGAACTACGGCCGGCTCCTCAAACGCAACGTGCAGAACATCCCTCTGGAGGACAACGCGGCGATAAGAAGGCTGTTCGCCGACGCCATCAGCAAAGCCTCGGGTCCCTATGGTCCGTCCATCAGCGAGGAAACCCTCAACTCGATCAAGGCAAGGCTCGGGATCGTCGAAGGGGCGGGTCCGCAGCTGAATACCCTCACCAGGCCCCTCGACCGCCGCGAGATCAAGGCGATACTTGAAATCGTGGACGGCTCCTGCGAGCAGATCAAGATCGACAACGAGATCCTCGGCAGGATGAACGCCGGCGTCAATCTGCAAAAGCGCGAGCAATTCGCGAACAGCGTCAACGCCAGCCCCCTCCTGAGCGGAACGGACGACCTCAAGACCCTCATCCCGGGGCGGACGTTCCGGGGCTTCAAGCGTTCGGAAGTCGCTAAGTGCGTCAAGGAGAACCTCGCGCTCGTCAAGGCGCTCCGCGACTCAGGTGAAGACTTCGGCGCACTCACGCGCGATTCCGCCGCCGTCATCAGCACGATCTTGCATCTCGGCCTCACCCCGTTCATGAGGGACGACAGGACCGTCTCCGGCGGCATGTTCATGTGCATGATGAAAACGGACGGCGTCAGGGACAATACGTTCGCCAACTGCGAGGCCTTCATCAAGCAGCTGCAGCGCGAAATCGACAAGCAGAAGCGCGGCAAGCTCATGGAAGACATCGAGCTGATGATGATCAGGGGCTACAAGGCGCCGGAGGAGGGGCTTGAGACGCTTTTCCGCACGGTTCTCAAGGCCAACTGGCTCTACAAGGGGACTGGCGCCGCAGCGGACATATCGCCTGACGACAAATGGCAGGAGGGTGCTGACATGAAGTTACTCCACCACTCATACTTCACCAATGGGGTCAGGCCCTCTGGCCCCGCATGTGCGCCAGGCGCTCATCGATAGGCCGAAATGAGCGGTGAAGAGGTGGGCGAGGATTGTCGGGGATTTGAAGCCGCAGCGCGTCGCGATGCGCGTCATGGGCCATGAAGTCTTTGAGAGAAGGCGTTTCGCTTCCGCCAGACGGCGAGAGACGAGTTCTTCTTGGATGGAATGTCCTGTCGCCTCGGAATAGCGAAGGTTTGCAAGCCGTGCCGACACGCCCGCGTGTGCAACGACATCTGTGACGCGAATCGGTTCAAGTGCATGCTTCTCGAGATAACTGTTCACTTCCCTGACGATACGCGCACCAGGAGGAATCGGTGCCGTCGAATCGCGCTCGGAGATTCCCAAGTGCGTACACACGATCGTTTTCCCTTTCGTTCCCCTGCCGGAAAGAATCCGATCCAGTTCCTTTGCTGCCATGAAACCCTGCATGACCGTGTTTGGGCGGATGCTTGAGAGTTTGGGGCGCGTGTGTTCGCAAATGAGCGCATCGTCGTCAACGCCAAGGACTGCAACGCTCTTCGGAATCGTCAGGCGCAGTTCGCGGCAGGCGTCGAAGACGGAAGCCGCACATCGGTCGAAAGCCGCGAACACGGCAAGCGGCTTGGGAAGAGAGGCGATCCACTCTGAAAGCGGCCCTTGCTGTTCCGACACCACTGCATCACGGTGTTTTTGCGCAACGGCCGTCATGAACGCCTTGCCTCTGGCTTTCGACCATTCGCGACCGTCCGGGTCGGGGACGAATCCGTACGCGGCGAAACGTCCGAGCGAGTCGAAGTACCTGGCCGCCTCGCGCCCGAAGGCTCTGTTATCGCTCAACACGTAGGCGTCCGCGGCGTGCCGTGTCGGGTGGTGCAGCCTGTCGATGGCCACTACGGGGACGCCCGCCGAGAAAATGGCGTCTATGACGGGAGCAGTACATGCACCGTAGGCTATGGCGCCGTCGATTCCGCTGTCAACTATGCTTTTCACCATCTTCCCGCTGGACTCCTCCACATTCGGCACGATCAGCACCTCCCAGTTGCCCTTGCGGTCGGCATAGCGGTAGAATCCGTCAAGACGCTCCCTGCCGGACTGGAGGGATAGATCAAGCGCGATGACGATACGAAATTCTGTCTTTGTCTTCATGGCTTGGATAGTATATCATAATTTCCGACATAGTCATAATTCTCTTGCCGATAAAGTATTATTTCCTATGGTATAATTCTGTCGTTGTGATTTGCCATAAAAGTTTCAAACAAAGGAGATCAACAAAATGGAGATCAACAAAATGAAGTCTTGCATGAAACTCTTCACCGCACTGGTCGTGGCCGTCTCGCTTTGCGCCGTTGGCGCGGACGCATTGCCGAAATTCCCGGGGAAGCGGACGGTCGAGTTCACAAATCCCGTCAATCCGATTGTTCCGGAGGGGCTGTTCTTCGTCGATCCCGCCGCGCGCGTGGGGCCGGACGGCACGCTCTGGATTATCGGAACGCGCGACGAGGTCCCGACGTCCTACTCATCGCATTACCTCGACGTCCTTGAGACGAAGGACCTCAAGTCATGGCTTCTCCACAGGAGCGTGTTCGCATCGAATGGCGAGGACGACCGCATCCCGGAATCCGATGCGGTGATGTACGACTCGAACGCCATATTCCATAACGGGAAGTGGTGGCTCCTTTACTGCCTTCCCGACAAACGGCACATGATGGGCGTATCCTCTGCGCCGTCGCCTGTGGGACCCTACACGATGGGACGTAGGTTCCCGGAGTGCAGTCAGATATCGCCTTCGATCTTCCGCGACGACGACGGCACGCTCTACTACTTCTGGGGGCAGTTCTCCGTCAAGGGCGCGGTGATGAAGAACGATTTCTCCGGCCTTGACATGAACACCTTCCGCACCAACATCATCGACGAGGCGCATCACAACTTCCACGAGAACATCCAGCTCACGAAGCGCAACGGCATCTACTACCTGGTGTATGCGGACATCGGACGCCGCAATGCGCCGACGTGCCTCGGCTACGCCACGGCGGAGAAGCCGTTCGGCCCCTATACATACAGAGGCGTCATAATCGACAACTACGGCTGCGATCCAGCCAGCTGGAACAACGCCGGAGAGATCGTCGAGCTTGGCGGACGCTGGTACATCTTCTACCATCGCGCGTCGAACGGATCAAAATGCGTGCGCAAGATATGCGCCGAGCCGATCGAGTTCGACAAGGACGGAATGATCGCCGAGGTGGAGATGACGTCTAACGGCATCGGGCCGCTTCTCGATCCGTTCGCGGAGACGCCTGCGCGGATCGCTTGCGTCATGCATGGGAAAGTCCGCGTGGCCACACAGGCTGACGGCACGGAGCGGCTTTCCGGCATCCATGCTGGGGATGGCGCGACATGGCGGTACTTTACGTCGCCGGGTGCGGCGTCCGCGCTCGTCGTGCGCGCCGTCGGGAAGTACGGCGGATATGTCGAGTTGAAGGACGCGAAGGGAGCCTCCTACGGAATCGCCGCCGTCCCCGCCGGCGACGGCAAGACGGCGACGGAGGTCAAAATCGCCCTCTCGCGCTCATTCCCCGCAGAACGCACAGCCGTCGTTCTGGACTTCCACGGCAAGGGATACTTAGACAAAAAGTCGAGGAAGTCCGAATCCGAACTCTTTGATGTGCTTTCGTTCTCGTTTAAGTAGTGGACCGAGCATAGCGTCGTTAAAAACAAACGCTGAAAGGAAAGCAGGACATGAACAAACTGATGACTCTTGTAGTAATCGCCGCAAGCGCGGCAATGCGGATGTCCGCGAACGCCGCCGAGACCGTGGTGATCGACGATGGCCAGGTACATGAATACCAGGCTCCCGTTTCGTTCGATGCGGTATCCGCTTTCCAGCTGGTCAGCGGCACTCTTTGGACCAGCGCGGCGGATGTGGTTCCAGGAGGTGTCGGCATTTATTTCATGGGTGGATCGTATGCGCCTTTCGGCCCGAAATTCACCGACACTCTCGACGGAACGGGCAATCTTGTCTTTAGTGCCGGAAATCCAATCGGCATCTCGGCGATTTCCAACGATCTATGCATCGTGGCGGGCGACGATGAGTCTAGCACCATCTCGCTTGGCGGCGAGCTACCTTCGGCGCTGCTGCTGAACGACGTTGGCGCGGACCATCGCCTGACGGTGTCGAACGAGGTGTCGTTTGCGGGCGCAGGCAATGTTGAGGTACGGTCCACGGCCAGCGGCAGCGATGTGGTTTTCGCGAAGAAGTTATCCTCCACAGGAAACTTCGACAAGACCGGCGCAGGCACGTTGCAACTGCGCAAAGGCCAGAACGCGCAGGTCGTCACCGTCCAAAATGGAACTCTGGTCTATAGCGGCGACGGAACGGAGTCCTCGACGTTGAATAAAATTTGGTCTGGCGTGACGGACTCAGACAGCGCCAGAGTGTCAATTGAGTCCGGTGCCTTTACACTGAGCAGCGACGTTGTAGCGACGCGGGCGGGCACGATCGACCAGTCCGGCGGCACTGTGACAGTCGGCAATGTTTTATACGTTGGCTACGAAGGGACGAACGGCGTATTCAATTTCATCGGTGGCAGGATGACGGTTCCCGGTAAGACCTTCGCAGTCAACGTCGGCAACAAGGCTGGATCGCATGGCGTATTAAACGTCAGCGGCAACGCTGAACTGGTCGACAATGGCAACATGCAGATCGGACTTTACGGCTCAGGCGAGCTCAATCAGTCAGGCGGGACCATCACGGTGAAGAATTATCCTTCTGTTGGACGATATGCGGGCGCGTCGGGCGTTTACAACATCACAGGCGGTCGGCTATGCCAGACGACCGCATCCTATGGCATGATCGTGGGCGAAGAAGGAACTGGCATCATGAACGTTTCCTGCGATGGCATAGTGGAAGTGGCGGGGAGGTTCCTGATCGGCCATGCCGCGACCGCCATCGGCGAGGTCAATGTCTTCGACGGCGGCAAGATAATCGCCTCGTATGTGGGCACAAACAATGCCTCGAAGAGTTCCAGGCTGTTTGTGGACGGTGGAACAATAGCCGCATATGGTTCCGGCAAGACGTTTTCCGACTTCCTGACCGTGCCTGTCATCGGGGTGGGCCCCAATGGCATGACCATCGACACCGGCAACAATACGGTCTCCGTAGGTGAACCGTTCGTGGCGATTGCGGCCAATGGACCCATAGTCAAAACCGGTACGGGTACATTGAACGTACCCGCCGCGTCGCTTGCACCCGTGAAGGTTCAGCAGGGCGTGCTGCAGGTCAGCGACAATGCGTTGCCGGAGTTCGCCGATTATCTCGGCGAAGATGCGTTGCTGCATCGTTGGAGCTTCAATGGCGATGTACGGGACTCCGTGGGCGGCACTTCGGGTACACTTGTCGGAGCGACTGCCTGGAACGATGCGACGAATCCCACCGCCATTGATTTGACTGGCGGCACATACGGCACGAGCTGCGTCAATCTCGGCACAGGCCTGTTGCCCGCCGACGGCAGCGGGATCACCATCGAGGTGTGGGGCACGGTGCATGAAGGGCAGAATTATTCCCGAGTTTTCAGTATCGGTTCGGGGAGTGGCAATCAGTTCACGGTCACGTGGTGCAAGGCGTATGACACAACCACGATAGTGCCTTATCTTGTGAAGAGCAGCACTCTCCTTAGCCAGAACGTCACCACCGGCGAGTTAAAAGAGAAACGGCTGCACATCGTCATGACGGTCAGTCCTCAGGCTTCTGGCAAGTCGCTCATCAGTTGGATATTGCGGGACATAGACACTTGGGCGTTGCTTGCCAACGGTTCTGCCACCACGAAATCTGCCTGGACGCCGTCGGATGTCGCTTCGTGTGGAATGCTGCTAGGTCGTTCGCATGACAATCGGGACGGCGATGCTTCCGCCAGTTACGACGAAGTGCGCATCTGGAAGGGCGTTCTGTCGGCTGCCCAGATTGAACGCAGTGCGAAGCTTGGCCCGAACCTGCTGCCGATAGTTCCGACTGAAAGGAAATATCCGGCGGTTGTGGTAGCCACAGGCGCGACGTTCTCGCTGGGCTCGAACAGCATGGCGACCGAGTCCGTGAGTGGCGCCGGCACGATCGCTGGCGCAGGTGCGCTCACGGTTGAGACGCTTGACATCGCCGGAGACGGAATCGGCACATTGATGGTGAATGGATCGCTGGTGGTCAGGAACTGGCTGCTCGACGCAGAAGCTGGAACCGTGTGCGACAAGATTGTGGGCGTAGGTACGCTCGACGTTTCAAATCTAGTGCTCAGCGTGCGTGATCCCGGCAAGCTCACGGGGGCTTGTACACTCGCGGAGGTTGGATCGATCATTGGAACGCCGCCGAATCGCGTGGAAGGCCTGAAAGAGTGGCGTCTGGTGTCCGACGGTCGTCGGCTGCGCCTTTCAAGAAGAGGAATGATGCTTGTCGTGCGGTAAAACCATAAGAACGATGGGGACCGTACCCGTGAATTTAATGTCATATTAGTCTGGTTAAAATACAGGGAGGTATTCATGATTCGAATTCACGGTGTCTTGTCTTGCATTGTCGCGTGGGTTGCGGCGGCCACCACGACAGCCGGTCTCTTGTCTGCCGAAATAGGCATCGGCTGGACGAATGGCTGGGTACGTGAATGGCGGAAGGACGTGCCGGGACTGGAGGTGCGCGACTCTTCCGTGAAAGTACGCGATGGGTTGACGAAGGTCGTTCGCCGCTGGACGTGGACGGGCAAAGCACCGCTTGAAAAGGTGACGCTGTCCGTGCGGTATAGGATGGATGGCGCTCCAGCCGCGCTCAAGCCGTTCATTCCCGGCGTTCTGCTCTACGGCAACCCGTCCAACAAGGGACGCAGGGA
Source organism: uncultured bacterium (assembly GCA_902761035.1). Lineage (GTDB taxonomy): Bacteria > Verrucomicrobiota > Kiritimatiellia > RFP12 > UBA1067 > RUG572. The sequence goes on from CACWIW010000081.1 coordinate 14,802, forward strand.
CGGCAAGGTGCCGGTCTATGCGGGAGAGGACGGCGAGTTCGCGATATTCGAGGAACATCGCATTCCAATGCCGTTCGTGCTGCTGGAGAACGTGAGGGGCGGCGATTTCGCGGCGATACATACGTTGCCTTCGCCGGTGCGCGGCGCAGTGCGGGGCGACCTGTGGTGGAGCGCGGGCGTGGAGGCGCGCAGGGACGGCGCGGACATCGTGCTGCTTTCCGGCCCCATCGGCTACAACCGCCGCCGTTCCGTCGCAAAGGCCCGCCAGTTCAATTGGATGGACTACGACAACGCCTACATCACGCTTCGTCCGGGACAGGTCGTGGAGAAGACGTTTTGGATTCAGTCCGGGAAGGCGACGAAAGACGCTTTCGGCTTCGAGCAGGCGATGGACGCGTCCCTTGAACTGTTCAGGCCGTACGATGCGGAACGCTTTGCGTCTATCGGCGAGATCGCGCGCATGAAACGCACTTATGCAATGACGCGGTGGATAGACGAGAATGGCGCCTGCGGGTTCAATATGTTCGACGCCGCAACGGGCCGTCGTGAAATCGTGCTTGGTTGGTGCGGGTGCGGCGCGACGTGCGGCTATGCGCTGCCAGTCCTGGATTTCGCCGCTGGCGACTGGGAGAAGGCGCAGAAGTCGCTCGACTTCATCAGCGACAGGCTGGGACCGACGGTGCGTCCGCAGGTCGGCATCTTCAAGACGAACATCAACCTCAACAACGGGAAACTACGTGGCGGCGATCCCGTCTCGTGCGGGCAGTCGCTCTATTCGATCTTGAAGGCAATCCGCTTCGCGGAGAAGAACGGCGGCGGGAGGATGGACGCCTCGAAATGGCGCGCGTTCGCGGAAAAGGTGGCAGACGACATGGCGGCGGGTCTGCTGAAGAAGGATTGGTACGCGCCGCGTACCACGGGCGAGGCGTTCCTCATCGCTCCGCTCGCCATGGCATCGGAAATCTTCAACAAGCCGGACTGTCTTGCGGCGGCGAAGAGGCTTGCGGATTTCTTTGAAAGAAACTACTTCGGCTACGACCGCGTCTATTGGGGCGGATCGCTCGATGCACGCTGCGAGGACAAGGAGGGCGCGATGGCGGTGTTTCAGGGGTGCGTGGCGCTTCTGCGCCATGCTGTGAATATGAACGGGCGAGACGCCCGTTCCCCCAGTGAGGATGAGCGTAGATACGTCCGTCTCGCCCGCCATGCGATGAACATGATGCTCACGTACACGATGGTGTGGGACGCATCGTATCCGCCGGGGCGTCTTTCGGACCACGCCTTCAAATCGACGGGCTGGTCGGTGGTGTCGCCCCAAAACCAGTGTCTCGACGCCTTTGGAGTGCTGGCCACGCCGGACATCTGGTGGATGGGTGAATATCTCAAGGATGAACGTCTCAAAAGTCTGGCCCTCGTCATGTACCGCAGTTGCTATCAACTCACGAGTCCCGATGGATCGCTTGGCGAACAGATTCTCCAGACGAACTACAGGCACATGGGCGACATGCACGACCTCTCGACTTTTCGCGGTGACTATTCCGAGCATTGGACCGTGTTCTGGCTTACGGCGCACTTCCTCGGTGCTGCCGCCGAGTTCAAGGAGATGGGCGTGGAAGTTATCGGCGGACAGAAGTAGCGGGCAAATACGCCGAAAATGCCCCACTTGACGCATGAGGATTCGATGGCGTATAATGTGAACCACGTGAACCAAAGGAGTGAACCATAATGAATGCATTGACACTACACGCATTGGAAATGAATGTAGCGAAGGGTACCAACAAAGGACTGAAAATGAACATACGAAAACAGACATGGATCGCCGCAGTCGCGGTGATTGCGGCGGCTACCGCGACGGCCGGGCTTTTGCCCGCCGAAATAGGCGTCGGCTGGACGAATGGCTGGGTGCGGGAATGGCGGAAGGACGTGCCTGGCCTGAAAGTGGAGGACTTCAAGTCCGCGCCCAAAGGAGGCCTGACCAAAGTTGTGCGCCGCTGGACGTGGACGGGCAATGAGCCGCTTGAGAAGGTGACGCTGTCCGTGCGGTATCGGATGGACGGCGACCCCGCCGCGCTGAAGCCGTTCATTCCAAGCGTGCTCTTGTACGGGAACCCTTCAAACAAGGGGCGGACGGATGGCAGAGTGCCGGTCTATGGCGGGGAGAGCGACGAGTTCGCCATATTCGAGGAACACCGTCTGCCAATGCCGTTCGTGGTGCTGGAGAACGTGAACGGGCAAGATGCCCGTTCTCCCAGTGCAACGGGCAAGATGCCCGTTGTCCCAGTCGGCGGCGATTTCGTTGCGATCCATACGCTGCCGTCGCCGGTGCGCGGAGCCGTTCATTCCGACCAGTGGTGGAGCGCGGGCGTGGAGGCGAGGAAGGACGGTGCCGACATCGTGCTGCTGTCGGGACCGGTCGGCTACAACCGCCATCGCTCCGTAGCGAAGACACGTCCGCAGAGATGGGACGACTGGGGCGACGCCTACATTACGCTGAAGCCGGGACAGTCAATCGAAAAGACATTCTGGATTCAAACGGGAATTGTGACACCTGATGCATTCAGTTTTGAACAGGCCGTATCCGCTTCGCTTGACCTCTTCCGTCCGTGGACGCTCGTCGGACGATGCGCGACGATGGATGAGATACTGCCGGTCAAGCACGACTACCTCATGACGCGCTGGATCGAGGAAAACGGCGTGTGCGGATTCAACGAATGGGACGAGGGTTTCGACGGGACGCCCGGACGGCGGGAGATCGGCCTCGGCTGGACGCAGGACACGGCGGGCCCGGCATACGCGTTGGCCGTGTTGAACATCCGTCCGGGCGACAGGGACAAGGCCCAGAAGACGCTTGACTTCGTCAGCGATAAGTTCGGCCCCACCATACGAAAGGGGAACGGGACGTTCAGCTCCAAATACGACGTGAAAAGCCAGCAGCTTCGCAAAGGCGGCGGCCCGGTTTGCGTGGGGCAGGCGCATTATTCCATTCTCAAGGCGGTGCGTTATGCAAAGGCGCATCCCGACAGCGGGCTCAATCCGGCGAAGTGGGAGGCGTTTGCGCGCAAGGCGGCGCATGAGATCGCCGTCGGGCTGTTGAAGGACGACTGGGTGAAGCCGAAGGCGACTGGCGCGGCGTTTCTTGTCGCGCCGCTCGTCCTCGCCTCCGAGATGTACCCCGACATGCCGGAGTGTTTCGCCGCCGCGCAGAAGCTGTCCGACTTCTATGAACGAGAGTATTTTGGCTACGAGAAGGTCTATTGGGGCGGATCTCTCGACGCGAGGTGCGAGGACAAGGAGGGTGCACAGGCGGCGTTCCAGGCGTATTGCGCCATGCTGCGCCATGCCATCGCCGCGAAGGACAAGGCCGCCGAGGTGAAATATGCGCGTCTTGCCAGACATGCCATGAACATGTATCTCTCGTATGCTTTTGTCTGGGACGTGCCGATGCCGCCGGGGCATCTCGCCGACGCCGGGTTCAAGTCGGAGGGATGGACGGTCGTCTCCGCGCAGAACCAGTGCAGCGACGTGTTCGGGCTTCTGACCCTGCCAGAGCTGTGGTGGATGGGCGAGTATCTGGGCGATGGACGGCTCAAGCCGCTCGCGCAGCTCATGTACCGTTCATGCTTCCAGCTCACGGATCACAAGGGAAATGCCGGAGAGCAGATACTGCACACGAACTACCGCCACATGTGGGATGATCGCAGGATTATTCGCGACAGGGGGAATGCGCGTGACTTCCGCGGCGGATACGACCCGTGGAATCCAATCTGGATTACGGGCTTTTTCCTCGTCACGGCGGCCGATTTCGTCGAGATGGGCGCAGAATGGCGCTGACTGGCGATGAAGGATGTCGCCGAGGAGTTGTCCGACGGCGGACATCATTCACTGGTATTCAAGAGACTATGGGGGCAGACCCCATGGTAAAAGCCAGACCCCATGGTAAAAGCCGTAGGGAAATGAAATGCGGGCGATAGGTGAAGCGAGAGCGTTGGCTGTTTGTCGGCGAGGGGGGTGATTAACTTCGCGGCGCGGCTTGACGGAAGGGACTATGTGGGTCTGACCACATGGTATGCCCGGGGACAGACCCTGCGTGGAGTTGTGTTATGAGGCAGGGGTGATGGTTGTATCGCGCTTTCGGGAAGTGATGACTAGTTGACCCTTAAGAAGGGATAAAAGGGATCGAAGGGATAAAAGGGATGACCCGTTGCCGCAACACACCGCCACCATTTCCGCCGCCGAGATGGCGGCTCTCCCAGTCAGCGTTGCCACGCTGGACATGGGAGACGAGTTGAAATCGGGTTGTGAAGGTTTGTTCACGCGGCGGGTGTGGAATATGGTATAATATCAGCCATGAACTTCAAAGAATTCATAGAATCGCTTGGCAATGCGCTGGGAATGCGTCTGGAAAACGCCGGAGGCGCCTGCGGGCTAGACGTAGACGACGTGACGGTGATACTCCACGACGCCGACGACCTCGTTCTGCTTGCCGCCGAAATCGGTCCGCCGCCACCTGAGGAAGGGCTTGAGACGCTTTTCAGCACCGTTCTCAAGGCCAACTGGCTCTACAGGGGGACGGGTGGCGCGACGCTCGCAATCAACCCGGAGGACGGTTGCATTTGGCTCGAGAAATACAATTTCCTCGAGCGTCTCGACGGCGCGAAGGGCGTGGAGATGGTAACCCGCTTCGCCGAGACCGCCAAAACTTGGCGCGGACTTGTCGCCGACTTCAAGCCCAACGTTCCTTCTGGCGGCAATCCGACGCATGATCCAGCCTTCGGCGACTTCATGCAGGTGTAGCGGCGCAGCCGGAAAAGGCGAATGTTCCTGTAACCTATTGGGGTGTCTGGTGTAAACAGTGTGAAAACCCAAGGCTTCGAACAAAAGGACTGCATCCGCACGCGCTTGAACGACGTCTAGCGTGAAAAGACATGGAAGACATGAGATTGACATTGAAGGAGGTCGGCGCGAGGAACTTGTAAGTCCTTGGTAACCTTTTTCGGTTTCGCGTGTAAACAGGGTGTCGAAACAATGCGTGAAAGGAAGTAGAACATGTCATTGACAATAAACGATTACAGGAACTGGGCCGCGGAGAACCAGCGCTCGACGGTTGTGTTGAACAACGACTCCACCGGTCTCGTCAAACAGTCGACCCGCATCGGCCGCGTAAGCCGTCTATTGTTCAGGGGCACGGTCAACGAACTGCGCGGCGCCGTCATGAAGGACTTCACGCGCGCGCTCAGCTCCAGATACGGCGTCTCCATCGCGCAGCAGGCCATTTCGATGGCG
>CACWIW010000082.1 GCA_902761035.1 uncultured bacterium
TGCGGACGCACACGGTACGAATGCGGAATGGTACAACGTCGTTTGTTCAAATGTACTGGAGGCGGTGGGAGGTGACGGCTCGGCGGGGACGCCTCGCCCTACCTTGTCGTGGCTTGATGGCGCCAATACAAACGCCTACTATTTCGTGGATGTCGTGACGACGAACGGTCTAGCGCCGATTTACTTCACAGGCGACCATGAATCTCGTCTTGGTAATCCAGTTGTGGTTGCGCGTGGCGGCGAGACGAACCATGTTCCACTTCTGATAGGGATCAACTACGCCGTCACGTCCCCCGTGCCGTTCATGGTTTCTATCCCCGACGATGGTTTTGCATCCGTCACTACCAACGGCGTTTCAAACTACGAAGTTCAATGGCCGCTTAATTTCGAGTTCACAGAAAGTATCGGCGAGTCAAACCGCGTCTATTCGGTGAGTGTCGAGCCATACGATCCAGGCGGTGAGCTGACGTGGGAACCGCCGCACAGGGGGGTGACTTGCGGGTGCTTGTCGTTTAGCGGATGGTCGATTGTATTCGGTTACTCGCCTACGTGCGACTGCGGCGGTAATTGTCCGAAAGGCATACTGTACTATTTATTGGGTGGCGCAGTGTTCGCCGCCACCGGGGGCGTGTGCCGCTACGGCTTCGACGATCCAGCTCCGCCTGACCCTATTTCGTATGACCCTACTGACGTGCCATCGCTTTCCATAACGTTCAGCAAGCAGGCGGTGGTATTTGATGACGAGTGCGAGATCGGCATGTATGACGTGAAGCCGAAGAGTTCAACTCGGGTGCGAATTTCGGTGGATGCATACGGCGGTACGCGGGGCGGAGAGTTGGTGTTCTCGTCGCTGAACCTCGGCAAGCTTACGCCCGTTGACGGAAGCGTGACATTACCGCCCAGCCGTACGCTTGCAGAGCAAGAGGCATTCCATACTACAGGCGTGTACGAGGGGGCTGAGGCGAGCGATGCGGAGGGTGACGTATCGATAAGCGGCACGTTTACAGAGCTTGTGACGGGGCAACAGATCTCCGACAGCAACAGTTTGACAGTGGTAAGGGTGGAGATCAAAGAGGTAAAGATGGCTCCTGGCAATCCGTACGTTCATCGCAGGTGCTATGGCATCGCAGAGGAAGTTGAATGTAAGCAATTCCCTTCTGCTCCTGCCGTTCTGTGGCGCACTAATGGAAACGGCACGTTCAGCCTAGGGATAACAAAGATATTTTGTTGCCCCTTGACGGCTGAAAGGTGTCAATTATATGCAGAATGCAAATCGGCACCGCTTCCAATCATATTGAGGGTCATTGAGCCAGAACGCATAGGATGTGACTATGCCGAATTCCTTCCACCTACATCTGATGGAAAGGGGTGCGGAATGCTTCTGTATTTACAATTGCTTCCTTTGTCTGTATCGTTTTCAGGGCTTGAAATACAGGAAATACCTGCGGACTTGACAAATTGGCAGCAATGGGGCAGTCATTCGGGATACTTTGACGACTACGCCTTTTACCAGAGGTGGTGCCACACTACTTTATGGGGCGCAGGGGTTTGGCATGCTGTAAACGAATTTAACGGCATAGAATTTGACGAATCCCGGATATGGACGTGGCCTCAGCCGTGGTCGGAGGGAACATTGTCGTGGACGATACCGTACGGTTGGAGACTTGCAGGCTCAACTTTTAATGCACCAGTGGGACAAATCAATCCACCGTCCTATTCTGTATGGACAATGAGTTCGAACTTTATTGAGAAAACGAAGCATTCGCACACCATTGGCGTGTCAGCCAATGGACAAATGTATCTTGATGGGAGCCTGCGAAATGGAAATCCATAAAATAGTTGTTCAACAGGCGTTGGCGCTTTGTCTTGCCTGCATCCTCGGATGTTCGGAAGAACCGTTGCGTGGCGCTACGGTTCAGGCCGATAAGACTGAATGTCAGCCTACGAAACTTGAATGCATCCAAACGGAGTTGTCCAACATCGCTGCAGGTGTCCGTTATGGCAGCCCTCCGTACGATTATGTGGCGTCATTGACAAACAAGATGTCTGCGTTGTCGCCTTCAGAGCGTGAAGAGGCATTCCGTTTTGCGGAGAAGGCTTTTTCCCGCCCCCAACTAAAAGAATACCCTTTGGGGGAACGAGAGCATTCCATGTGTGCATTTGGTAGAATTGTCCTAGACATTTCAAACGTGTTTTTGGAAAAATGGGACAGACCAACCGAAGTGTGGGATTTCCTTTTGCGTGCGATTTCGGAGTTTGACAACGAACGCCTCGTTGTTTTGGCTCCAGATTTCGAACTGAGAGGTGAATCCCCTCTGGGGCTTCGCACCACTAAAGATTCCTATGCCCATGCCATGGAGTGCGAGAAACGCAGGGCCATTCTATTGGTATTTGAGAGGAGTCCTCTTTTTGGAGAATACTACCATCAGTTACCGGTCGAACGGCAAAAAGAATGGATTGCCAGACTTGAAAAAGCTGCTGGCCGTAAAGTGGATATCTTCGACCCGAAAAATCCCATGCGGGAATCTCCCAGACAACCATTTACTGTTCCTACGCATTTGCCATTGAAGTTGCAGGAGATTCTACGAAGCCAACGTCGGGAAGCCTTAAAAAGGGCTGGGATTGATCCGTCGGTCGAGGGGCTGTGACAACGAAACGATGTTAGAAGTTTGAACACCACGTCAAATCCGTATTGTCAAGTGCCGTTCGGACAGTGATTTAGAAGTGTTTTTTCATAATCATCTTGCGTTGGGGATGCGGATTTGGCATACTAAACACCATGAAAGTTGAGCAGCATATCACGTACCAAGTGCCAGTTCCCATGAAAGGCACGACGAGGTTCCTCGACGCATGGATTCCCGAACCTGAAATCGTCGCCCACCTCTTCAAACTCTACGCGGAAAAGACGGCAAAATGAGGGGAAGGGACCGCATGTAATGAATCAAGTAATCATAGATTCGGTTAAGAACGGACTGATGTGGGTCTGTCTGTGGGTGCTGGCCGCGATTGCGGCTGACGTTGTCGGTGTGTGGTTTTGTCGTTCGGCGCGTAGTGGCGGCGGCGCGCTCGGTGATCGCGCCCTACCGTCGGTAGGGGCCGACCACCAGGCGGCCCGCACGGGGAACGGCGCGCTCGGTGATCGCGCCCTACCGGGCCCGCTGAGGAAATCGCGCAAGGACATGAACATTGTGCTCGCAATAAGCAACATTTCGATCCGAAGAAACATCTGCTCGCGCGATTTTCCCAGTGCCCTCGAACAGGATATCTCGTTGCTCCCCATGGTCAATTGGCAGCTTCTGCCAGATGTGCGTTCGGGAGACGACTCACTTCTGTCCTACCACTTCCACGAAGATTTTGTAGTTTTCCAAAGCGGAATCGATGACTTCTTCGTCCTTTGACAACTTGATGGCGTCCTCTTCCATCTGACTGACTTCTTTTTTCTCCAACGCCAGTGCGGTCTTGTAATCTGCCTGGACTTTCTGTTCCCGTCTTTCCTGGCGCAGTGCCTCGTCGTACAATGCCTTCCATTTCCTTCTCGCAAACTCTTTCTTCTTTGCCCACTCTTGCATCTTTTGGGCCGCTTTCCGATTGGCTTCCCGCCAATTACGTACATACGTAGGGTAATACGTCACTTTAGGCGGTGGGGGAGAATTAAAAGTTCTTGGTACTTTCGTCACGTCGATTTCTTTCTTGATAACCTTCCCATTGTACAACACAACCGTGCGCTTGAATGTGGGCTTCTCTACCTTACTATTTTCAGGTATGGCGGAACTGGCTTTCCAGCCAATCAGCTTGCCGATATCCTCTTCTATCGCACGCCTTGGCAAGACGTCGCCAAACCCGATCTCGCCGAGTAGGATATCAGTTTTCCCGTTGTCCGACCGCAACGTCAAGCGGCATCTGGCACCGCCGGACTTCGTGCCGAGCTCAAGGAGTGTCTTGTACAGCGCAAAACTGTTTTTGGCAGCCACGCAGAAGTCCCGTCCCCTTTTCGGCACAGGATACGAACCTTCGGGATTTTTTTCGCACTTCAGCCACACTTTGTCGCCAGATGTATAGATGTACGATCTGCCGTTTACCAGTCGAATGAAATCCAAGTAGGGAACGTCCTTTGCATCAGCCTCCAGAGATAACGTCTTGACTTCCATGCGGCTATACGAAGCCTTGTACACCTCATAGATTAGTTTTTCCGTGGGATAGGTGTCAAAAATAAACCAAAACTTGCTGCCCGCTTTCGCGCTTAGGATTTTTTCGCTTGGAGGAGCCTCCTCTTCCATATAAAGCGCCGACTTGAAAAGGTCCCGCGCCGTGTTGTAGACCTCGCGTCTCTTGTTTTCGGTCTCGATTTTCTTCTGGCGTGCAGCTTCCTCCTCGGCAGCCTTGCGCGCCTGTTCTCGTTCGGTTTCCTCGCGTTCCCTTTGCGCCTTCTCGCGCGCCTCCTGCTCCGCACGCCGCTTCTCCTCCGCCTCTTTTGCCTCTTCTTCCTCTTTCTGACGCTGTGCGCGCGCGGCCTCTTCGGCACGCTCCCGTTTGAGTCGAGACTCCTCTGCCTGCCTTTCCGCCTCTATTCTCTCTTTTTGGATATGATCGTTGTACATCACCGTCAGAGCAAGCCCAGCAACCACCAGAACGCCGATTACAACAATCTGCTTGATTCCTACAATATATTTTCTTCTTTTGTCATTCATTAGCGTTACCAAAGCAATCAACCTAAATTCCTCATTTCGATTTACCACTCCATGTTATATCTCACGCAGAGGCGCGGAGAGGCAGAGTTCGCAGAGGTTATCCCATTGCTTGAGTATGTATTTGTTTTCACCAATTGGGTGAAATAACTTTCCGAGATTCTTCTTTTCATGGGTTTCTTTTCCGTCGGATTTCTGAACTTTCTCTGCGATCTCCGCCTCTCTGCACCTCTGCGTGAGACTTTCAACCGAGGATTTTTGGATCAAAGTTTTCCTCTGGAAGCAGGCTTGAACAGCAGGGCCGTGAGGACCGCGAGCGCGACGGAGAGCCCGAATGCGAGCAGGTAGGGCGTAGACCAGTCGTGCGTGCCGTCCGGCTTGACGTTCGCTGCAAGGACACGATTGAAGATGGTCACGGAGAGAAACACCCCGACGCTGCCCGTGAGCGTCATCGTGAGCCCCTGCGCCTGGTTGCGCAGTTCGGGAGGCGCCACCTCCGTCGCATACATCTGCGCGTTCACTATGATGAAGCCGAAGACCGCGCCGTGCAGGAGGATGCCGCCGAAGTCGAGCGCGGGACACCCCATCTTTACGCTGCCGTAGAAGCATGCGTAGCGGGCTGCCATCAGGGCGATGCCGATCACCATCGACCACTTGTAGCCGCAGGTCCGCAGGAGGAACGGCAACGCCACCATGAAGGCGAGCTCGCCGACCTGTCCTAGGTTCTGCGTGAGCGTGAGATAGGTGAAGCCCGACTCCTTGAGGTAGAGCGCGTTGTAGTTCATGTACCACTGGAAGGGAATCATGGTGCCCGCGAGCAGGAGTCCGAAGGCGAGGAAGCGCGGGTCCTTGAAAAGCGAAAATGCCTTGAGTCCGAAAGCGTCGACGACGCTCATAGGCGTACCGCGCGCGCGTGGCGGCGTGGGCGGCAGGGCGAGCGCAAGGCCAGCGGCGACGAGTGCCGTCCCCGACGCGCAGGCGAAGATCCACGGCGAGGTGTCGAAACCGGTCAGGCCGAACCACCGTATGCCGACGACCGAGAACACGGCGGAGGCCACCCAGCCGAGGGTGCCGAACACGCGGATGTGCGGGAACGCGGCCGGCGTGGCGTGTGTCATCGTGATCGTAGCCGTGAGCGACCAGCCCGGCATGTTGACGAAGCACGCGAACAGGAGAAGCGTGAAGAGCAGCGCGGGTGCGCGCACGAAGAAACAGGCCGCGAGGAGGGCCGCGTAGAGGAGGTGCGTGAGCGCAAGGACCTTCTCCGCGTTGAGGAACCGGTCTGCGAACATCCCCACGAGCGGCGAGGCGAGCGTGCCGAAGCCGATGAACATCCCGCACCAGAGCGTCCACGGTTCGCCGCCGGGGAGCGTCTTCACGTAGGGGATGATCGTGTTGAACCACACCGGCAGCGTCATGAACTGCAGGAACATCATGGCCGAGAGCTTGATGCGGAGCCCAAGTGGCATGGAGATAGTCTGCTCGGCGACGTCGGACATGGGAGGACCTCCTTAGATGTTGAGAAGTTGGCGAGCGCGGGCGAATTGCTCGGAAAGGTCGACTTTACGCGCGCCGTTCACATAGCCGCCGCGCGCGAGGTCCTCGACGAAGCGCCTGAACTTGTGGGGGCCGGGCTTCAGGTTGTCCAGCACGCGCACTTCCGCCGTGCCGAACGTGCAGGACTCGGAGATCATGCCGGTGGACTCCGCCGTGACGTAAAGCGTGCTGGCGAGCTGGACGAACGCGGGAATCGGATTGAAATGGTCCTTTGAGTAGAGAAGTTTGTAGTCGAAGGGGAAGGAATCGACCACGGCTTCGACCTCGGGCGGCGTGCGCCGCGAGGTGGTGACCCAGATTTCGTGGGTAGAGCTTGGAGCTTGGAGCTTAGAGCTTGGAGGTTGAGGGGTGGGTTTGTAGGTGGAGAAGATTTGGTTGAGTTGGGTGCGCATCCAGTCGGCGGAGAGGGTGGAGCATTTGTTGGGACCGCCCACGATGATGGCCACGGCGGGGCGGTCGGAAGGGGTGTAGCGCGCGCGGAACGTCTCCGTGCCGGCGGCATAGAACGCCTCGTCGCTCGCAACTAGGTTGACGGGGATTGGAATCACGTTCGGGGCGGGGGCGGGACGGTCGAACGCCGGGGCGAGCACGCAGTCGAACGACGCGATGCGGTAGCCACGCGGGTAGAGAACCACACCGCATTTCACGCCCAATTTGCGCGCGAGGGATTTCGCCGCGTAGAACGTGCCCGATCCCGTACCGAGAACGGCGCAGTATTCGTGGTTCGTGGTTTGGGTGTCGGGTGCCGGGTGTCGAATGTCGAAAGACGGGAAAAGTGAGAGCGTATGAATCCCGAAACGGTCGAAGAGGTAGGATAGGGCCTTGTGGAAGGCGGACTTGAAATGGATCTCCACGAGGTCGAATTCGCAGCCGAGGGCACGTGCGAATGCCTTGGACTGGTTTTCGTGCCCCGCCTTGCCGTCCGTGAGGATGAGAACCCTACGCCCCATTCGGCTCCGCTCCCTTGTCCTTCGCGGGTTCCTTTACAGGTTCCTTCGTGGGCTCCTTCACTGGTTCCTTCGCGGGCTCCTCTGGCGGTTTTAGCTTTCCTTCGAGCATTTCCCGCACGGCCTTGCGGACCTGTCGCTTGGCGACGGCCATGCCTCCCTTGACGGTGCAGCCGGCTGCGCGGAGGTGTCCGCCGCCGCCGAAGCGCGTGGCGAGAAGCGTGGCGTCGTGTGGCTCGCGCGTGCGGATCGATACGCGCGTCTCATGCGTGCGGTCGGGAATCTGGTAGAAGAAGAGGGCGATTTCGTTGCGGGCGACCTGGCGGGGGATCTCAATTACGTCCTCGGCGTCCGCCTTCGAGCCGCGCACCTCGCGGAAGTCGTTGCGCGTGAGCGTGACCTCCGCCACCTTGCGGTTCTTCCAGATGTGGAGGGAACGCCAGGCGCGGCGCTTGAGTTCCATGGCCTTGGGCTTGAAGGAGCAGTAGAGGGTGTCGTTGATCTGCGCCGTGCGCACACCGTACTTGAGGAGGTCGGCGGCTGCGCGCAGGGTGCCGGTGCGCGTGGAATCGTAGGCAAAACGCCCGGAGTCCGTGATGATCGCCACCCAGAGGGCCTCCGCCGTGGCGCGGTCGAGCGGCCATTCCAGCCACTTGGCGAACCGCCACACGACCTCGCCGGCGGAGGAGGCCTCGGGGTCGATGATAGACGCGGTGCCGGTGGGCACGCTCGTTGCGTGGTGGTCGATGGTGAGGGTGGGAAGCTTCTCGGCGAAGGGGCGCACTTCTGGCGGGAGGCGGTTCGGGGCGGCGCAGTCCACGTAGATGAACAGGTCGAACTTGCGTTTCTTCAGGCGGCGGAGCGGGATGAGGTCGGCCACGCCCTCGAGGAAGCCGGGCTTGCCGAGGGCATGGACGTCCGCCGTGGCGAACGCATCGTGTCCTGCGGCCGTGAGCATCCGCGCAAGGGCAATCATCGAGCCAAGCGAATCCCCGTCAGGGCTGAGATGCCCCGAAATGAGAATCCGCTTGGATTTCTCCAGCAGCTCTTTTGCCGCCGTATAACTGGTATGGTCTTCCATGGTGATGTGTAGGGGAATATCATAGCAAAATCGGGGCGGTTTGACTAGGATAAACCGCCGGGCTGTGTTATAAGGACATTCTAAAGAGGCAAGTTAGCCCGCCGCCCGCGCTTCGCGCAGGAATGTAAACCTAAATTCCTCATTTCGATTTACCACTCCATGTTATATCTCACGCAGAGGCGCGGAGAAGCAGAGTTCGCAGAGTTTATCCCATTGCTTGAGTATGTATTTGTTTTCACCAATTGGGTGAAAGTGCTTTCCGAGATTCTTCTTGTCATGGTTTTCTTTTCCGTCGGATTTCTGAACTTTCTCTGCGCTCTCCGCCTCTCTGCACCTCTGCGTGAGACTTTCAACCGAGGATTTTAGGGTAAATGGATAACTTTGATGATTGCTTTCGCTACTGGGAGATTAAGAGATTTGGAGGAGGTTATAAAGATCCTCCAAGCCTCCTGAGGATTCCAAGACCGCCAGATGGTCCTTGTGCCCTCAACTGATATGTGTTATACTACGCCCAACACACTGGAAAGCTCTGTCAGCATTTGGATAGGCAACGGGCGTTGCACTGGAAATTTGCTGGCGGCGTTGCTGAACTCGGATTTTTCCATGTGTAACCTTTTCGTGTTCCGCGTGTATACAAGTCGAGAAGTTGAAAAGTTCGGGAGGGCAGGGCTCTGTGGGAGCGCTGTCCCGACCGAGGTCGATAAGCTTAAATAAAGAAAGGAACAAAATAATGCCAGGAATGGTAAATGCAAACTACAGCGCGAACTTCCAGAAGTTCGTGGATTTCGCGAACAATGCGTACGCGACGCAAGGCGAAGATACCGTGGTGCGCTTCACGGGTATGCCGAGGGGCGACTACAAGGGCACGTTCTCGTCGATTTTTCGAACATCGGACATGAAGACGGCGAACGACCAGGTGCGCGACTTGTTCCGCAAGACCATCGCGGACATGTTCGGCGGCGAGAGGAACATACCGGACATCGTGCGCGACAACATGAAGCTCGAGGACTTCGACAAGGGCAAGCCTCTCACGGCGCGGCGCATCAACCTCGTGAGGATCGCCATCGACACGGTAAGAGGCGGCAAGTTCACCGACCCGGCGAGCATCGGCAAAGCGACGTCGAGGGGCTATGTTGCCTCCGAGCTGCCGAAGCTCGCGCGCGCCGCGAACATCTACCAGCAGGCGACCGGCTGCACCGACGAGGAGGCGGAATCCGCCGTGCTGGACCCGAATTCGAAGGCGCGCCGCCTCTACGACTGCGGCGGACGCTTCACGCAGAATGTCGAGAACTTCAAGAAGGGCCTTGCGCTCATGGACAAGTTCGCCGGGTGGTTCAAGAACCTCCATGACGACTACGCGGCAGGCAAGCTCGATACGCCGACAAAGCGCAATTTCATGGCCGGAATATGCAACCGCCATTCCGCTGTTCCCGCGCTGAAGTTCCTGATGGAGGAGATCGCGGTCAATTCCAAAATCCCGCTCGAGGCGGTAAACCCCGAGGATGCCTTCGGGATGAAAAACAACCCGGCGATGCGCTTCATCGGGCGAAACTACACGATTTCCTTCGCAAACTCGCTCGCGCAGATTCCGCCGGAGAAGCGCACCGTTCTCTACGCCGTGTTCGACGCATTACACAAGCTCCCCTCGGGCAACAATATGCCCGATAAGAAATCGGAAATCGACCAGAGCATCAGCGCAGTTCTCGGCGCGCGCGTGATGAAGCACTTCGACGCCGTCGCGGCGCTGCAGAAATCTGGAAAGCTCGACCGCGCCCACCTCGTGCCGATCCTCTTTTCGGATCTCCAGGTCCCGGCCAACGCCACGAACAAGGAAATCACCAATGCGTTTGAAGCGAAGCTGCAGCGCGAGGAGAATATGGACATCATCCTGCCCCTGCACGCTCTCGCAATGCATTCCGGCGCCACGCTTGACGAAGCCGCGGCGGCCATTCGCTCCGGAACGGGCATCAAGAACGCGCCGGGCATCTCCTCCTTCAGCGGGAAGCTCGAGCAACTGGACGGCACCGCGAATGGCGGACGCGAGACGATGATCGGCGACCTCAACCGTCCCTCGAGCCCTTCGTTTGCCAGCAACGGGGCGGACGCACTCAAGGACGAGGACACGAAGTTCGTCTTCAACTTCCCGGATGGCACGACCGTTGCCGCAAAGAAGGGCGCCGAAGATGCGGCGGACGTGCGCGCCTCGAGCAACGCCATCGCCGACAAGATCAAGGATCTTTGCGGAGAGGTTCACCCGAAGCAGCTCTCGAACGTCTATTTCCTCCTTTCCCAGAGCGGCACCGGCAGCAACACCAACCGCGCCTTCGAGCAGTACGGCGTCAACTCCGACGAGCACATGCCCCTCACGTTTACCTTCTCGCGCAACGACGAGACGGGCGCCGTCACGATCAAGTACTCCGAGCCCAAGGGCTTCCCGGTCAAGTTCAACTGGACCACGACAATCGACGTGGACGGCAATGTCGCCACCACGCCCATGCGCGTGCGCGGCGACCGCGGCCAGTACGAGGCGAAGGCGATGACGTTCGCTGGCCAGATCGCCGCCAAACTGCCCGAGAATGACCAAGCCGCCGCCAAGAACATCATCAAGGACATGCTCGCACACTGCGGTGACGACTTCGAGCTGAAGGACATCGTCTCGCGGACAATCCCTGGGCTTTGCATCACCGGCACCGCCAAGTTGCGCACACCCGAACAGATCAAGGCGCGCATCGACGCAGTACGCGCCAATCTCGAAGAGGTGCGCCGCGAGGCGGCAGGGAGCACCGCGATCGAAGACGCAGGCTGCTACTTCCTGTGGGGCCTGAACGGCAAGAGCGTTCCGCCCGGGCTTATCGGAAACATCCTCAGGGCCACATCGGCCGAGAAAATAGGAGATTTCTCGAAACTCAGCGCGAAATCCACGCCGCAGCAGATTACCAAGGCCGTCATCGACATGCGCGAGGCCGTGGAGAACGTGATACACAACGCGTACGTGAGGGACTCTCTCGAGGGTGGCGACGAAATGGGCCCGGCGCGGGAATTCGTCTTCTCGTTGCTCATCGCGAAGTTCTCGGAAGCGCAGCTCAACGGCGTGAGGGACGCATTCCGCTCCGAGACGGCGTCGAAGCTCTTCACCGTCCTTGACGGGTTCATACGCGGCGAGCAACCCGCCGGCGCCGCGGTATCCAGGACCGTTGCCTCATTCATAGACGAACAGGGCATGGCGCTGGAGCAGCAGGCGAACCAGTACATCATGACTGTCGAAAGGCTGCTCGACAAGGAATACGGCGGTAACGTTCGGGATTTCAGGGGCGAGTTCGACAAGGCGGCTTTCGGGGACAGGGAAATCTTCGGACTTCTCGTCCCGCTGGCTGAAAAGGAAGGCGAGATCGAGGTAGAGGCCGAGCGCCAGAATATGTTGATCCGCAACGGAAGCAAGGTGGCCAAGACCAAGGCGACCAACGCCTACGCCATAGCCGGCGCGGCCAACGCCGATAAGGTCGACAAGCTCATCAACATCGCGCTCAAGTACTGCTCCGCCAGCGAAGACGCCGTCAACTTCGTCGCCAACAACATCGACAGGATTCTAGTCTCGGACAACGGAACGCTTCGCACGCTTGAGGAAGTGCGCGAAATCTCCCTGGCCGTCGTCCAGCGCGGCAGCGCGGGCGCGGCGGAAATTTGGGGATGAGTCTATGGTGCCTTTTGGGCTCGGTGAATTATTGTGCCTTACTTGCCGATTGCACGACATTACGCTTGTAACCTTTTATCGGCAGAGGTGTAAACGGAGTAGACAGGAAGGAGAAAAAGATGAGCGGACATGGCGGTTTTAGCGCAATCGGAAGCGGCATTAAGGTGCCGCAGACCTTTGATTTGCCGAAGGTCGAGGAGCTTCAGCCGGGCAAAGACGGCGGCCCGCTCGGTGATCGGGCCCTACCAGGCGGCCCGCTCGGTGATCGGGCCCTACCAGCGGATACCCGGCTTGACCAGACGAAACGCCTTGCCGCCTCCTTGGATGTGATGCTCCTCAGGGCGGCGAAGACGGCTTCGGCGCCGGTTGACGTCCAGGCCCTCAAGGACACCCTCGTCGCCGCCGGTCTCGACAAGGCGACGCGCAAGTTGATCGAAGGCGCCGCGAAGAAGGCCCAGACGTCGTTCCAGGCCATCAACCAGTTCTCGGGCCGCCAGATCGCCGATGCCCTTGTCAAGGACGAGAAAGGCCGCTTCGACTGGGACGCGAATAGCGCCGTCGGCAAGGCGATCAAGGCCGCCCTCGACGCACAGGCTGACCTTTCGGAACTGCTCTACAATGCGCTGAATGCCCTGCCGGACAACGCGAGCGCCCGCGCGCGGAACGCGCTCATGGAGGCGATGTTCCAGGCCGACCGCCGCGCCTCGGAGCTCCAGACGCTCGTCTGCGACTTCGCCGACATGGCGGAGAAGGTCGGGGACGATCCGACAATCAAGGCCCGTCTCGACAAGACGCTTGAATCGCTCATCCCGAGCCAGTCGCTCAAGATGCACGGCTCGGAGAAGATCGCCGCCGACTTCCGCACATCCCTCATGCCGCTTGCGAAGCGCATCGACGATCTCGCGTCCGTGCAGGAGCGCCAGCTTTCCGACGACGAGGCAACGAAAATCCGCCGCCAGATCGACGAGGCGTTCAACGCCCTCGCGCAGGCGGAGACGACGTACGCCGCGAAGGGCACGCCGCTCGACCGTTCGCTCTTCGAGTCGGCGCGGGGCGTCCTGACGGACCTCACCAAGCGCCTCAACGACATTCGGCGCGAGGTCGCGATGGCCTCGATGCGAACCTTCATCGACAAGACGTTCACGGCGCCGGACATTCCGATTCTGCAGGACAAGTTCAGGCCGCTCGTCAAAAAGATGTTCCCCGCGCTCGCGTCGGCCATCGACACGCAGAGGCTCCTCCGGGAGGCGGCGCTTGAGTTTCTGGAAAAGCACAACGATGCAACAGTCCGCAAGATGAACACCCTCGCCCGCGAACTGGCCAGTCTTTCCAGCGCCGTTGGGAATGAACTGAAAAGCATTGAAAAGCAGGAATACAAAGGCCAACCAATATTCAACCTTGTGTACGAAGAGCGTCCGGACACTCGGGATCTGATTAATTCGCTGTCGCGCAAGGACCGCAATGCCTGCACGCCGGAATTGGTCAAGGAGTTCCGCCAGGCGGTGCTGTCGTTCGTGGCCGACAACAGCGAGGCCGAATTCGGCGCCCTGAAAGTCGCCTACGGCGGGATCTTCGGCGCGAGCACCCAGACCGCGCATCTCGTCCAGATGTTCCGGAACGCGGCCGGCCATGATCCTGCCAAGTTCCTCACCAACAAGACGCTCGCAGCCGTGTTCGAGGGACGGGCGGCGGTGACGACGGTCGTCGAGACGCGCCTGGCCGGACTTCCCGACGAGGATGCCGACCCGGCGCTCGACAGCTCCAACGTCGTCTCCTCCAAGCCCCTTGGCAGCGGCCAGGTCAATACCGTGTACCAGGTCGGATACAAGGACGGCTCGACCTACATCTTCAAGCCCGAGGCTCCCGGTCGCCAGGGCCTTGAGGGGTTGCAGCTTTCCAAGGGTTCCTACAAGGACACGCAGCTCGTTGCGCAGCTCAACATGTCCGCGCAGAAGACGGCGGATGCCTTCGGGCTCGGCGACGTCATGACGAAGACGTCGGTCGGCGCGCACGACGGCCAGTTCGGCCTGTTCATGGAGAAGGCCCCGGGCGGTGAGGCGGCGGACTACGGACGCGACAATCCGAGGACGGAGCCAGGCCGCTTGAACGCACAGCAGATCAAGGAACTCCCCGACGCGCAGTACGGGAAGGTGGTGGGCGAACTGATGCGCAAGACAAACCGCCTCGAGTGGTTTGACATACTGACCGGACAGGGCGACCGCCACCACCACAACTACATGGTGAACGTGCCGGAGGCCGGCGACGTTACGGTGAAGGCCATCGACAACGACGCCTGCTTCGGGACGTTTATCATCGCCCCCGGCGTTTTCATGCTCAGAGGAGAACATGCGGCCAAATTCGCGCAGGCGTTCAACACGGTCGGGAGAAAGCTGTATCCGAGCCAAGTCATGGGAACGCAGATCAATCGCCTCAACCACGATCCGGGCATTCGTCAGCTCACCAACGGCGCGGTCGTCGTCGACACGTCGAAGACGTGGGCGCCGGAGCTTCACTTCTGCCTGAAAGTCGCGACCGGATGCCATGTTACGCGTGTGCCCGATTACATCGACGAGGAACTCTATGACAAACTCGTCGCGATGAAGGGCGGCGAGGCCCGCGAGAAATACATTGCCGACCTCAAGGCGCGCCTGACGCAAGACCAGGTCGACGTGGCGATAAACCGTCTGGACGCGGCGATCGCCCACGCGGAGAAGCTCAAGGAAGACGGACGCGTCGTCTCAACGGACGACTGGGGCAAGAAAGACGTCCAGCGCATGGTTGCCGGGCCGAAGCCAAAGCCGCTTCCCGCTGTTGGCGGATGTAGTCCGAACGACACAATGTTCGCCAAGAATGTGCAGGCCGATGTAAACGACCTTCAGGTCTCGCTGTTCCGCCGCGACCTTCTCCCCCACATCGCCAAGCCCGGTTGGTTCGAGGAGTGAGGACGTCCAGTGAGCCACCATCGCCGAGATTGAACGCGAAACATACCAAAAACAGAAAAGGAGACAACGAATCATGACAGAATGGGACAAAATGCAGGCGCACCAAATCTACAACGATTTCGATGCGGATTTGTTCAACCGGAGGGTTGTGGCGAAGAAGCTGTTCCGGGAATTCAACCGCACCGAAGACGAAGAGACCGAACGGCGGCAGGAGATCATGCGGAAGCTCTTCAAGAAGGTCGGCGAGCGCGTCTGGATGGAGCCGGAATTCACGTGCGAATTCGGCAAGAACATCACCATCGGAAGCGACGTGTACATCAATTTCGGCTGCACGCTTCTCGATTGCGGGCAGATCACTATCGGTGACCACACGCTGCTGGGGCCGCACGTGAGCATGTATTCGGCGAACCATTCGCTGGATGCCGCAGAGCGGATCGCGGGGGCCTTGATTCCCGAACCCATCACCGTCGGAAACCGCGTGTGGATCGGCGGCGGCAGCACCATTCTCAGTGGGGTTACCATCGGCGACGACGCGGTCATCGGCGCCGGAAGCGTCGTGACCCGCGACATCCCCCCGGGTGTCGTGGCTGCGGGCAATCCATGCCGTGTGTTGAGAAAAATCACGGAAGAGGACAAGGTCGGTTTTCCAGTCTGAATCGTCATGGGACACGAACACGTCTGAAATAATTCCTGACGAGGCAGTTTCCCAATTCCCAATTCCAAATTCCCAATTCCCTCCCCCCCATTGTAATGCATTTTGCGACCTTTGCGTTCTTTGCGGCTAAAAACTGGAATCCAACTTCGATTTTGATTTATTATTTCCCATGTTTTGCCTTTTAACTGCTTTCCTGCTTGTCATGACCTTTAGAGCCCCGATTTCTGACACCTAGGTGTCATACCCTCTGACACCTAGGTGTCACAACCCTTGACACCTAGGTGTCACGGATCACAGACAGTGATTGGAAGCTCTTCCTTGACGGATTTAGCGATGCCATGATACTTACGGTTCGGGCTGGCCTTATATTTCCGCGCCTCCACGTGAGATTACGGCGCGGAATCACCGCGAAAGGCCGTATGACCGCAGCGAACCGTCCCCCAAAAAAATCCCCACCACCACCCACCACCCGCCACCACCAAAAAATATATTTTTCCCCTTGCGCGCAGGGTGAAAATTTGGCATAATTTGTGCCGAACCAAAAGTAGAACTGGTTCACTTTTCGACATCCCTAGGAAGAATAAAATGATAGACAAAATCACGGCAGTCTTCAACTGGGCGGCAAATAGGGCCTTGTTGGTCGCGATAGTCGCGCTTATGCTTGCGTGTACGGCGCAGGCGGTAGGCCTTCCCGGAGTCTATACCTACAAGCTCGTTTTGCGCGACGATCTGGGATTCGCATTGAGCGGGACGGACACGGACGCCGGCGACGAGAGGGTGTCCTCCAACTACAAGATTGAGGTGTACACTTCCGATGGCGTGAAACTGAATGTTCAGGTTCAGGACGCGGTGCTCGACGGCGGAGGGACCGTGGGGCATAACTGTGCGGTTACCGTGCCCGTTGGCGAGGATTCTGGCTACGCGAAGGTCGGCGAACAGCTGACGCTTGTGGTCACGACAAAGTATTCCGGCTCAGAAAGATTCCGCTCATCGAAGGTCCTGCCCCCGGTTGGTGGAACGATGGGCTTTGCCCATGCGCCGGTCGGCGTGTTCTGGTCGGATTCCGCGGACACGGACGACGGATGGAGCGTCTGGCTGCGCACTGTTGAAATGTATGCCCTTTCTTCCATTGGCGGCCTCGATGACGACTACGATGAAGACGGGCTCTCCAACATTCGCGAATACCAACTCGGAACCGATCCCGCAGGCAATGTGCTGGGGTTGCCGAACAAGCCCGAAGTCAGCATTGAAGATCAGGGCGGCGCGTACAAGGTGAGCTTCAACTACGGCTGGGGCCATGTCTATTCGATCCGCGCCGTCGAAGGCACTGCGGCTGTCGGCAAGGACGGACAGGACCTAGAGCTGTACGAGAGCCTTGAAAGCCTCAACGCGGGCGCGGCGTTTGGAAAGTATTTCTACGACTCGGACTACAACACCGGGAAGAAGGAGTTCTTCGTCAAGAAGCCGGCGCTTGACGGGGTTTTCCTGATCGGCCTCGCGGTGGACGGGCGGCTGCAGGAGTACATCCAGGTGGGGGAGGATGCGTCGTCTGTGTTGGTCACGCCGGGTTTCCCGATCGAGTACGAAACCGAGGCGGCGGCCATGGCGGCGAAGACGAAAGCCGAAGTCGCGCCGAGCGAATCGGTGACGACGGTTCTCACGGGCGACGGGATGCCGGACGGGTACAAGGCGAAGTTCACGGTGGAGGTTCTGCAGGAGGACGGAAAGTGGTACCTTGCCGCCCAGCTGACGCCGACGGCGTGGACGAACCTCATGGAGAATGCGACAGCCGCGACGCGGCAGATTCCCGTCGCCGAGATTGCGCAGCTTCCAATGGGGGTGACGACGAACGTCGTACTTACGGGCTGCACGCCAGGTTTCTACTATTCACTCCACTCCGGCGCGACGCTTTCCGGCATTGCGGCGGATGCGGAAGCGGAGAACATCGGCGTCCTCTGCGGCGCGGACGGCGTGGTTGAGTTCCCGAAGGTGGAGAGGCCGAGCGAAGGCGCGGGCTTCTTCAAGGTCGTGAATAGTGTAAAGTGAAAAGTGTAAAGTGTAAAATGGAAAGTGGAGAATGAAAGAATGGAAATCAAAGGACAAACAAGGTTGAACTGGAAAGGTGAAACTGTAAAGGACTCCGCAAGGTGGCTCCGCAAAATGGCACCTTGCCTCTTGTGTTTTACATTTTACATTTTACACTTTACACTTTACGCCGTGCCAGTGCTGCCGTATGGAACGCATCTCGTGACGGGTTCGTTCCGAGGCGACTACAACACGGTGCTGCGCGATTTCGGTTCGGCGAAGCTGAGGGCCCAGCGTTCGGACGGTACGGTGATCGCCGAGTCGCCAGTCGCGTCCGCCAACGCCGAGGGCGTCAATTTCATCCTTTCGATTCCGGTCGCCACCGCGTCCACGGCGAAGTCCTGCACGGTGGGCGAGACGCTAGACTGCGTGCTGGTGACGCAGGAGGGTACGCTGGACGTGCCGAATTCGCTGAAGGTTGCCTCGCCGACCAAGGTCGGAAAAGTGACGTTCAACTGCACGGAGGTGAAGAGCTACACCAATCCAAAGGACGGCACGGTCGTGGAGATTCCTACCGCCTACATCGAAGAGGCGCAGTGGTATCTCGATACGTACATGAACGGCGGCACCTACGATCCGTGGGCCGACTACGACAACGACGGCATCAGCAACTACGGCGAGTTCCTGGCCGGCACGATTCCGTTCGACGAGTCGGACTACCTCCGCGTGAAGGAGTTCAAGGCAAAGGACGGAAAGTTCGCGCTGAAGTTCGAACACGTGGGCGGCCACGTTTACGCTGTTTCCTCCGCGAACACGCTCGCGAAGCCGACATGGGCGAAGAAGCGCGTGCGCAAGGATGCCAAGGGCGCGGAGCTTGATCAGGTCATGGCCGACGGCACTGACGGCGACGTGGGCGAGACGGAGATATTCATCACGCCCGTCGGCGGCGCCACGAGCGAGTTCTTCAGGCTGGAGGCCAAGTGAGTGTAAAGTGTAAAATGAAAAGTGTAAAGTGAAAAGAGGAACGTGAAAGAAAAGGAGACTTTGGAAATGAGAGCCCGAAATCAAACAAAGAAACTTGTAACTTGCCTGTTATGTTTTACATTTTACACTTTACACTTTACACTCTACGCGGTGCCGCGCGTGACCGAGACGCTGGTGCTTTCGGAGGGATGGAACGCGGTGTACATCGAGTGTACGCCGACCAATGCGACGTGTGAAGCCTTCTTCCGCGACACGCCGGTGATTTCGGCGGCGGCGTTCCGCAGCGGCGCATACTCCGAGACTGCCCAGTACGACGAGAGCGGCAACGAGAAGTTGCAGGCGGAGCTGCCCTATCTGCAGTGGAACCGTGGCGAAGAAAGCGCCTCGGCGCTCCAGTCGATCATCGGCGGCAATACGTTCCTGCTCTTCGCCACGAACTCGGCGAATATCACCTTCGAGGGCGTGCCGGCCGCGCCTAAGATGACGTGGCACAAGGTCTCGTCCTCCGAGTCTGTGGAATCTTTCAACATGGCCGGCGTATCGTCAGCCCAAGAGACGATCCCCATCAAGGACTACTTCGGCGAAGGTCCGTTCGGCATGTCGTCCTCTGGCAGGGCGATCTACTCCATCTATGGCACGAATCCGGATAGGCCCGAAATAAAGGATGCGGAGCATGGCGGCTTCGGTCGGTTGACGCCAATTGCCAGAGGCAAGGCGTATGCGCTCACATCTACGAGTTCATGCGACTGGCCGGGCGTAATTGGCGTGCAGGGCGATTCCGTGTCCTTTAACAATGGAGACAACTACGCATCCATCAAGGTCATGAACTGCGGCACGACGAACCACACGTTCAGGTTCACGATGGTGAGTTCGAAATCGGTGTCCGGCGAGGAGCCGCCGCCCATCTCGCGCCGGCTGCCGCGCGGCGATGCAATCAGCGAGCCTGGCTACACGAACGTTGACGTGTCGGTCGCCTGGGATGTTCAGCTGAAAGCGGGCGAGGTTACGGAGCAGATATTCAGCATCGACCGTTCCCAAGTCGACGCCTCCACGGAATACGGGGCGATCCTGGTGATAGAGGACCTCGGCGCCAGCAAGATGCGCGTGCGCCTGCCGATCTACGTGGCGCCGGTCTCCGAGAGCGCCGTCGCCTATCCGACCGGTCTCTGGATCGGCGAGATCGCGCTCACGCACGTCACCTGGATGGACGATACCAATTCCATCCCCGTGAAGGCCGGCGGAACGCTGAAGATGAGCGTGATGATGCACGTGGACGCGAACGGCACGTGCAGGCTTCTCCAGCGCGTCGCGGCGGGGATGGATACGAACGGCACGGCGCGGCTCTTCAAGGAGCTTGCGAACGTACCGGCGGAGATTGAGGCTCCCAAGCGCTTCTCGACGGTGATGATGAGCGTCGATACGCCCGTCGTCGCGGCGGAGGGCGGCTCGGTGTTCGGCGACGAGGCGGACTTCACGTGGGCCATCGCTCCGACGGCGCGCGACAATCCGTTCCGCCACGCCTGGCATCCAGACCACGACGGCAAGACTGCCGACTATGAGGGTTCCGCGCCTTCGGGCGACGACTTCGCGAACTACGCGAGTCCCATCAAGCCCGAACTGTGGAGCATCTCGAATCGCCTCGACTTCTCCTGGCACGAGCTGGGCAACCGCAATCTGCCAGCCACTTTCCCGTATAACGCCGAGGAGACGACCTCCGGCTTCGTGACATGGGAGGTGACGGGGCTCATCGCGAAGAGGCCGATCAAGTCGGTCGGCACGTTCACCCTCAAGCGCGTCTTTAAAGCTAAGGAGTTAGAGGGCAATTGAGGTGTTTTAGCCGCAAAGAACGCAGAGAACGCAAGGGCTTTGCGAACTTTGCGGCAAAAAATCTGAAGGTAAACGAAAACGGAGAAAGAGAATGAAGAGCAAATTGGCAGCCTGTATCACACTTTTTACACTTTACACTTTACACTTTACACTCTTCGCGGACGTGCCGCAGGTGCTGACCTACCGCGGGGTGCTGAAGCGGACGGGCGGATTCGCACGCGCCACTTCGCTGGAGATGACGTTCCGCCTCTACGACTCGCAGTCGCCCGATACGGCGCTCTGGGCGCGGACTATGCGCGTGCCGGTCGATACGAACGGCGTGTTCTACGCCGAGCTGAGCGACCAGAACGGGAACGACCCCGACGGGATCGGCTATCCGCTCGCGGACGTGATGGGGGCGATCAAGGGAACGCCGGAGATCGGCCTTACGCCGCCTGACGCGTCGGAACTGAAGCCGCGCCAGAAACTTGCGACTGCGCCACGTGCGGCACGGGCGGCGCGGACGAAGGCGGCGGATGTCGTCTATGCGCCGACCGGGGCCTTCGCGCAGGGCGTTAACATCGACACGGCGGTGGCCAACAGCGTCACGGTGCAGAAGGGCGCGTCGCTTGCGGCGTTCCCCCCGAACTGCTCCCTGACGAAATTCGACGAGCCTCGTCCGCGCGAACTCGGCGGCGGCGATTCGCAGATCACGGTGCGCGACGTGACGGCTTCGCGTCCGAACTGGCCGACGAGCTTTACGGAGCGCAGCTTCAAGTACGCGACGACTTCCGCGCCGTGCGACATGATCCTCACCTACGAGGGCAAGGACGGCGCGTTCAGCGTCATCGTGCCGGCGGGCGGCAAGATCGAGGGCAAGGACAGCAATGTGCAGATCATCTATGGAACGGCGTTCGGGAATCCATAATAGCGAATAGGTGATAGTGAATAGTGAATAGTTAAAGAGGCAAGAGAATGAAGAATTATCTGATTATCTTTGCGATGGCGCTGGCTGCGGCGGGAGCGCGTGGCGATATGGCCACGGGTACGATCAGCGGCAGTTCGCCGATGGAGCTTAACGGCGGCACGGTCTATACCGTGAGCGGCAACGTCACGATCAACGCACCGTCGTCGGGCCAGAACGCCATCACGGTCAAGTCCGGCGGCAGCGGGTCCGGCGACAAGGTCGTGATCGACATTCCGCAAGGCTGTTCGCTCACCGTGAAGGGCGGCGACGGGAGTGGCAAAACCGGCGGCGGCGCGGGCATCTACCTGCCTTCGGGCATGACGCTCTACATCACCGGCAAGGGCAGTCTTACGGCGACCGGCGGCAAGGCGGGCAACGGCGGCAACGGCTCCGGCGGCGGCGTCGCCGAACTCAATGATTCAGGGACGAACCACTTCAAGAACGGCCCTGGCGGCGACGGCGGCGACGGCGGCGGCGGCGCGGGTGCCGGCATCGGCGGCTCCGGCGGCGGCGGCGCTTCTGGCGGATCCGGAGCGGCCAAGTCTGATTACAGGTATGCAGAACACGGTAAATACTTTCCGGCCGACGGAAAAGAGGGTGGAGCGGGTGCGAACGGCTCTAACGGTAATTCGTGCGGAAGAGTGTTCATTCTCGGCGACGTTACAGTGAACGTGAGCGGCGGCGTGGCCGGTACGGCCGGCAGTGCATCGCGAAGCTGGGGTGAAACCAAGACCGACAAAAAGACCGACGACTGGCATGCGGGTGGCGGCGGTCCCGGCGGCGGCGGCGGCGGCGGCGGCAAGGCGATGTCCATCGGCGGCGGCGGCGGCGGCGGCGGCTCCGGCGGCGGCGGCGGCTCCGGCTCGTATGTAGTGACGGACAATTCCGAAACCTACCATTCGACAAAAATCGACGGCGGGTACGGCGGCAACGGTGGTGGCGGCGCTGTCGGCGGCGGCGGCAGGAAGTCTGACGGCGAACCGAGTGAAGATCATGACAACTACGATGAAGACAGCCATCCTACATCGAAGTCCGGTCCTGGCGGCGCCGGCGGAGCGGGTGGAACGCAGGGCAGCAGCGGCAACCTCTACGTGCTGCCGTCGGTGGGCCTCGCAAGTTCGCCGTATCGCGCCAGCGACGGCACCCTGCCCGACACCCTCGACAGCTTCCTTATTGTGAACGTCACGCTCGACCTCGACATCAAGAAGAGCGCCGGAAGCAGCGAGACGGCGAAGGTCACGATCAGCCAGCCGTTCGCCAACGCGATGGAGGTGATACCCGACACTGAAGTCGAAGGCGTGAATCCGCGCGTTAAGCGCCCGGGCTACCGTTTCACCGGCTTCTGGACGACGCGCGAAGGCGCCGGCACGTGCGTGTACGGGCCGGACTACAAGCCGACGACGGTGCTTTCGCCCTACACGCAGGATATGACGCTCTACGCCCGCTGGGAGATCGATTCGAGCGTCCTCTCGGTCACGTCGTCCGGCGACGGGGCGAGCGCGCTCGATGTCTACGGCAACGAGGCGATCACGCTGCGCGACGCGGTGAATGCGCTCGTCGCCAATCCCGGCCTCGTCGGCACGGACGGACGCCGCCGCGTCACCTTCGAGAAGTTGGACGCGACGAACAGGGTGATACGGCTCGCATCGCCAATCGAGATTCCGGCGAACGTGCGGTCGTTCGAGATTAACGGGCTGTGCGAGCTCGAGCCGGGCGTAAAGGGCGTGGAGATCGTCGCGGGGGCGAACGCGCGGCACTTGAACTTCAAGGGGAGGGCGTCGGATGATGGCGGCATGTTCTCGCTTGCGAACCTGAACTTCACGGGCGGCAATGCAGACACCGGCGGATCCATCCTCGCCAGCGGCGCGAATGTATCTGTCGACACCTGCTCGTTCCTCGGCAACAAGGCGTCCTCCTACGGGGGCGCAATAAGCATGTCGGCGTCGTCCACCAACTATCTGCTTGTGGCATCAACGACATTTGCGGGTAATTCCGCCAATCATGGTGGTGCAGTGAGATTGCAAGGGAATGGCAATGCCGTGCTTTTTGTCAACACGACATTCAGCGGAAATTCCGCATCCGGCTATGGCGGTGCCGTCAATGCAATCAACGGCGAGGAGGTGGACTTGCTGGCCTGCACATTCGCCAACAACACGGCCGGTGCCGGCAAGGGGCCGTCGCTTTCCGTCAGCACTCCTGTCAATGCCGTCAATTGCATCTTTGCGGGAGACAGCCAGTTCCAGGGAGAACTCGATAAGATCACAACCTACTGGTGCTCGGTGAATGTCGATCCGACCAAGGTCTTTACCTCGCACGGTGCGGCGATCACGCAGATTGTTGCCGGCGTCACGCACGTGATCCATCCGCCGCTCGGCGGGGCGAACGCCTGCAACGAGGACGCGGCGGAGATCTTCTGCGATCCGAGCTACGAGAACGTCCGCGCCGTTGGGCGCGACGGAACGAGCGTCACGCTCGCCGGCCATTCGGACCTCGCGAAGAATCCGTTCGTCGTCGATCAGCTCGCGGCGGTGCGCACGGCTCCGACGCGCGGCGCGATCCGCCTCGCGGTGGGGACGGAGCCGGTGACGGTGGAGCTGGACGGCGTCCTCTACAACGCGGACGGCACTGCGAAGGCCAACCAACCGGTAAATTCCGCAGTGGAGATAACCTACAGCGACGGACTGGCGACGACGAATCTCACCATCAAGACGGCGGACTACGGCGTGTTCGGGCTTTCCGTGCCGGTGGACGGATCGGACGGCCTTTCGCACAACGTGACGGGGGTCAGGGTCGGTGCGCTCGGACCGGAGCCGATTGCGGTGACGATGGCGCCGTACGCGCTGACGGCGGCATCGGTGGAACTGCTCGGCTCCAACGACCCCCTGTTCCTCTACGGCGACGCGATCGCGATCGGCAACGTCGCCGCCGGGTCGATCTCGGTGACCAATTCCTTCGACGCGCGCAGCGGCTCGTTCACGGCCGGCGAACTCAAGGGCTTCAGCAACATCGACCTCGAGCGCGTCGACATCTCCGGCGGAACGCTCGACTGGCTGGGCGGCGCGAACGCGCAGACGGCGAACAGGGTCGATACCTTCGCCACCCTCGCGGATATGACGATCGGCGGCGGCGTAGCCGCGAAAGACACAGGCGCCGGCAAGGTCAGCAGGTGGACGGCCAGCAACGACGGGTTCTTCCAGCTGCAGGCGCAGTGCAGCAAACCCAAGGACACGACGCTGAAGCTTGACGTCGTCGGCGACAAGGATTCGCTTATCGCCGAGGTGACGCCCGAAGGGACGCTGGGCGATACGTCCGACAATCGCCGCTTTATCTGGACCGTCCCCGTCCGAAGCGGCGACACGGTGCGGCTTACGATGTCCAGCGGCGAGCTCTCGCTGGTCAAGGCACAGTTCATCTACTTCGGAGTGAAGGAATGAGGAATGTTGCCAATGTGAAAATGTTGCCAATATCCAAATCCAATACCAATTGAAAACTGGAAAATGGAACTGGCAACAATGGCAAAAATGGCAACAATCAACAAGATTGAAAGGAACCAACACATGAAAAAGATACTTTCAGCAATACTGGCGACTGCAGCCGCGATCTCTGTGCAGGCCGCGCGGACGGTGACCACCGAACTCTTGACGAACGGCGACTGCTCGACGTTTGACGGTTGGGAACAGGAATGGATGAAGATGTCTAGTTTTAACGGTGCTCCCTGTTTTGCAGCAAGTAGTTCTGAACAACTGGGTCAGGTTTCGCAGACGGTAACGCTCGCAAATCTCGGATTCTCCGAAGACTTTCTCCAAAGCCGCCCAGCCGTGAATGTTGTCGCCTTATATACGGGCACTTCGTACAGCAAGGCCTTCGAAGTCACAGTCTATGAGTTGGATGTGACCGGGAATACTCTCGCTGCGCACCTTGTCGTGGACTTGACCACTGTTGATTATTCTGGCAGAGCCACTGCCACGTTCAATATCGATCCTGCAACACGCAGCCTCAAATTACTGGCGAGTGGAAAGTGCAAGTATTCGGATGAATACGTTGATAATCCGAGGTTCAGGAGTTTCAGTATGACTATCGCACGGACGGAAATTGAAATCTCATTCGTTTCGGAGGGGGAGACAGTCGGCACGTCCACCAATTTGATTGGGGGAGGAGATGCGGCATTGGTTCCGGTTGCTGCCAAGACCGGCGGCGACTACGCCTTCCTTGGCTACTACACGCAGGACGGACAGCAGGTCTTTGACGGGAACGGCGCACTAGTGCCAGGATCATTGGTGGGACAGACATCCGACGTGACGCTCTACGCCCACTGGGCGGTTCCCGAAGGCAGCGTCGTGAAGCTCGTCTATCGCGGGCAGCTGAACCTGCTGACGGGCGATCCTGCCGTACACAGCAGCACCTACACGAAGAGGATGCACTTCCGCGTGTACGACGGATCGGAGGCGACGACGCCGCTCTGGCAGACGGGAAATGAGGGGGTGGACGTGACCGTGAACGCCGACGGCAGCTTCGTCTATTCGTTCGGCGACGACAACCTCGCCGCGTTGATCGCGACGGGGCGCGTGACGCACGTGGGCCTGGCTCTCGGGGCAACCGCCAGCACCGCCGTGGAGATGAAGCCGAGGCGCGAACTGAGGCCTGTCGCCGCAGTCAACCGCGCGCTCACGGCGGAAGGGGCGGCGCTTGACATCCGCATCGGGAACCTCGCCACCGAAAACTCTCTGGTGGCGGCGGACGCCACGGTGTCGAAGCTCGAAGTCGCGGGCACGGTGAATGCATACGGCGCCGGCAAGGTGTCGGTCTCGCCGCTGACGATCGGCCCGGCGGAACGTACGAAGCTTCTGCGCGGAAAGGGCGTGAAGGTGTTTTCCAAAGCGAAGCCGACAGTGTTGTCCACCCCAGCCGGGGCGATATTGAGAGGGCAGGAGCTGGCTACTGCGCCGTCTGACGGCATCGCGCTCATTTCGAGCAAGGCGACCGGCAACCGCGCATTGCGCTGCCCGGCGGTCATACAATATTGCCGAAAGGGGGAGAAGGTACGCGCGCCCACGTCCGACGCGGGCGGGCTCAAGGTGACGTTCTTCCCATTCATCGGAAAGGAGGGCCGCTAATATGAAGAGTGTAAAGTGTAAAGTGAAAAGTGTAAAGTGCGCCAGCTTGCTTTTGGCGCTGCTTTCCGGGGTGGCTTTCGCAGAGGTGCCGGCGGATATTCAGCTCACGCTCGGTGAAGTGGAGTTGCCCGTTTACATCTACAGCAGCGGCAGCACCTCCGGCTACACGCAGCCGACTGTGGCGTACCCGATTTCGACCGTCCGTGCGCCGACGTCGCCCGAAGAGCGGGTGACGTCCGTTTCGACCAAGGACAAGACTGTGCAGTGGGAGCTTGCGGCGTGGACGGTCGGCCGGACGCTTTCGGAGCAGCCGCCGGACGCCAAGCTCGGCGACTTCTGCAACGACACGATCTTTGATCCGAAAAGCATTGACTGGGCCGCGACCATGGCCTCGAACGCCACGGCGATCGCCGAAGGCCGGGTTGTCTTCGATGTCGGCGCATCGGACGAATACGAGCGTGTGATCTTCACCGCGAGCGGCGCAACGGAGCTGACGTGGGTGTCCACGTCGGGCGCGAGCGACTCGCGCACCTACAACATCGGCAGCTCGTCGTCGGCGCGTCCATACAGGCTCTTCGCGACGCGCGTCGATGAGGCCAACAACGCCGCGTTCATCGACCTCACCGGAAAGTTCGTGAAGTTCTTCGGCGACAAGGACCTCTTGAAGAGCGTTTACGAGGTGAAAACGGAGGGCGTGTCCAACGTGGTTTACGGTATCGACTACGATTCGTCGAACACGAAGATGCTTACCGTGCGCTACAACGTGGACGAGCAGACGGGCGCGATAAAATGTCCGCAGGGTCAGTTCGTGCTCGCCTACTACGACACCGAGACGAAAGACCACATGATCGCGCACATCGTCGTCGAGATCTGCCCTCCGAACGTGACGACGCTCAACGCCGAGGTCGGCGACTGCCTGCAGCCGGCCGGCGGCGGATACGCGGACGACAAGCTCTACGCGGTCGCCGCTGCCGGACTTAATCGCGAGACCAACGACCCCCATTCGCCCTATCTTGAGCAATACAAGGCCGCGCAAGGGGAGGAACTGACAGACCCCGACCACGGCAAGGTGTTCGCCATCGCGCCGACGGACGTGACGACGAGTTCGTCCGGCATGGCCATGCCCTGGAAGGCGGAAGTCTTCTGGCAGACGGAAGACCCGATGAAGACGAAGTGGAACTTCGAGCACGACTATTATCTCATCAGCTGGCCGGAGAAGCCCCTGCGCGTCGTCGTGGCGCCAAGCGGGGCGCAGGCTGGCTGCCCCATGTACGTGCCCACGAACTACGTGGCGACGATGTCCGGCTTCAAGATGCCGGCGACGATTTCGGCCAACTACGACTCCAGCAAGGGAACGCTCGCGTTCAGTGGCCAGCAAGGCAGCAAGATCCTCGTCAAGCTCGCGAATCAGAGCGGAGCCGGTTGCCCGGCCTATCTCCCGGTGGAGCTGACGGACTACACCGAGAAGGCGGTGGCGACGCCCTGGATATTCGAGTGGCCCGTCGGCAAGGAGCTGACGCCGCGCATCGGGCTTGAGGCGGGACCCGACGCGCGGGCGATGTCCGAGCGGGTGGACGACAACCTCCCCGGCTACATCTACGAGCCGGAATCGCGCGGACGCAACTGGAACCCGCGGCTCTACCACCGCCCGGACGGAGAGTCCCTCGTTCCCGTCGATACGACGGTGTCTGTCGAAGACCTGATGGATGATGTGACGGGCGAGTCCGAAGACGATCCCTTCGAGGACCTTGAATCCGCAATTTACGGCGTCAACGAAAGCGCGTCCAAGATCCAGGTTTGGTGGCGCGCGAACTTCCAGACGCCGCAGATGAGCGTTCCGGTCACCTATCCGGCGCTCGTGCAGAACTACAAGGTGACGTGGAAGGAGGCGATGTCGCCTGGACTCTTCCCCGAGATCACGCTCTCGTCCCAGCTCGGCTCGGCCGATCCCCTGATGACGGCATGGGGAGCGCGTTCGCTCATGCTTCTCGAGACGAACGCGACGGCGAGCGTCGATCTCGGCAACCAGCGGCTGTTGACCAGCGCGTCGTCGGCGAGCGTCGGCTTCGCGTGCTACGTGTCGCCGGATGCGATGGAGGACGGCGAGATGGTGGCGACGCCCGGCCGCATCGCCAAGTGGACATTCGGCGACCGCGCCACGGGTCAAGCAGAAGATCGGCGCCAACGAGAAGACGGACACCCAGGCGGTTCCGGTCGGCGAGTGGTTCGAGGTCGAGGTGGAGCTACCCGCAATCGCCCTCGGTCACGGCGTGACCGCGACATACGGCGCGGCGGACGCAGCGGCGGGCGACTCCGCGACCTTCATCGCGCTCGACAGCCTCGGCCTCTGGTATGACGGAGGGACGAACGCCAGCGACGTCGTCTACGGTTTCGACTTCGCCTCCGACGACGATCTTGCGACGCTCGGCACGAACGGGACGGTCCGCACAGCGATGGATTCGAACGGCAACGTCCTTTCCTGCCGCAACTGCTCCGTGCTCGGCGCGGGCGCGCCGGAGCCGTTTGCGCTGAAGCTGAAGGCCGAGGACGGCGTTGAGCCGGAGATCTACTACGAGAACGACTGGAACGCGATCGGCT
>CACWIW010000083.1 GCA_902761035.1 uncultured bacterium
CACGTGGAGCTATGTCAGATACTACGACAGGGCCGTGATCACCGGCGTGTCCCCCGCCACGGGCCGTCTGACGACCCCGACGACGCTTGGCGGCAAGCCCGTGACGGACATCGGGGAGGGGGCGTTCCAGGACTGCGCGGCGCTCACAGGCGTTGTGATCGGAGGCGGCGTCACGAACATTGGCGACAATGCGTTCTTGGACTGCACGACGCTCACCAGCGTGACGATTGGCAGCGGCGTGAGGAATATTGGTGAGTCGGCGTTCTCCGGTTGTTCCAAGTTGACGGGCGTGGTGATCCCCCTCGGTGTCGAGTACATCGGCGACAATGCGTTTAACGGCTGCGATTCGCTTACCAGTGTGCAGATTGGATCGAGTGTGAAGAGCATTGGAGCGAATGCGTTTTCCGGCTGCACGGGCTTGACATCCGTTGTGATACCCGACAGCGTGGAGAGCATCGGCGAAAAGGCGTTCTACAACTGCAGTTCACTATCCAGCATCTCGATTGGCAATGGGGTGAAAAGCATAGCGAAGGACGCTTTTTACGGCTGTGACGCCCTTACGAGCGTGAATGTCGGATCCGGGGCGATCCTTGACGGCATGTTCTCCGGCAACTCAAAAATCACCAGCGTGACGCTTGGCGACGGCGTGAAGAGCATCGGGCCCAATGCGTTCTCCGGTAACAGGAATTTGACGTCCATTGTGATACCCGACAGCGTCACGGACATTGGCGACAACGCTTTTCTGGGCTGTGATTCGCTTACCAGCGTCGTCATCGGCAATGGGGTTAAAAACATAGGCGCGAATGCGTTTTTCGGTTGCTCCAGGCTGGCAGGCGTTAAGATACCCGACAGCGTGGAGAGCATAGGGGACTATGCGTTCAACGGCTGCATCGCGCTAAAGAGTGTTGCGTTGGGCAATGGTTTGAAGTCCATAGGTATTGGTGCGTTTCAGTTTTGCAGCAGCATAGCCGAAGTGACTTTCCC
The DNA here is from genome assembly GCA_902761035.1 of uncultured bacterium. Lineage (GTDB taxonomy): Bacteria > Verrucomicrobiota > Kiritimatiellia > RFP12 > UBA1067 > RUG572. Next base: position 985 of record CACWIW010000083.1, read on the forward strand.
GGTGGGCATTGAAAGCATAGGAGATGCGGCATTTAATGATTGCAGTGCCCTTTCAAGCGTAGTATTCAGCTGGAACGCCCCGTATGTGGGATCGTATGCGTTTTCAAATGTGGCTTCAGGTTGCACTGTCTACGTTCCGTACGGAGCGAGCGGATTCACGGTGGATTCCAGCGGCAAGTGGCTGGGAATGAAGGCCAAATACTATAACTCGACAGTTAAGCCTTCTTCGCCGCCTCCCTCTAAACCGGTCGTGGATCCGGCATCGTTACCTTACGGGGCGTTGACCGAAAGCGATATTACTGATGCGTATAGGGCTCCAAAAACGACTACATTGATGGGTGCGGTGTATGACAACGGCAAAGTCGTCGGCATAGTGGAGCTAAAACTAGCAAAAGTTAATGCAAGGAATCGGTCTGGGCGTGTTTCAGGCTCTGTTACGGGGCTTGACGGAAAGAGACGTGCGGTTAAGGCCGGCAAGGTGATGAACATTGACGGCGTTTCGCCTAAAAGTGTATCGTTGGAAGTCAAGAACTTCGGGACCATGACCGTGACGATAGGAGGCGGCAAATTCGCGGGTTCGCTTGGCGGCTACCATGTTCAGAGCGCTAATGTTGGCGGCAGCTGGTATGGTTCCAACGCCAGCGTGTCCGTGAATGCGGGCGACATATCGATGTTCAAGGGCGACGTGGCGGAATACCTTCTGCCGCTGGACGAGACGGCAAGCGTGTCTGGCAGAAAGTGGGATTTTGGCCGTGCCGCAACTGTCAAATGGGCGAAAGTCAAAGATGGCGTGACGCCGCTAGTATATGATGAGTCAACCGGATATGGTCTAGTGACCGATACGAAGAAGGGTACTAACCTTTCGGCGATCAAGGTAACGTACACTCCCAAGAAGGGTACTTTTAAGGGTTCTTTCAAGGTGTACGAACTGCAAGGCGCATCGCCTCGGATCAAGCTGAAGAAGTACACGGTAAAGGTGTCGGGAGTTGTCGTTGACGGAGTGGGCACAGGTATGGCTACATGCAACAGGCCTGCCATCAATTGGTCTGTCACGGTTACGGGCTTCTAACATAACATGAGACTTGCCAAATCCGAAGAGAGACAAGGAAATTATAGGACAGACGCATGAAACCGATCGCGACAGCAAACTATGACTTTGAGGGGCTGATAAAGGGCGGATACGTGTACGTCGATAAGACGGACATGCTCTATCGGCTTGCCAAGCGTGACAAGGACGCCATCTACTTCATCTCGCGTCCGCGCCGGTTCGGCAAGTCGCTGATGCTCTCGACCTTCAAGTGCCTATTCGAGGGGAAAAAGCAGCTCTTCAAGGGCCTTAAGATCGAGAAGAAGTGGGACTGGTCGAAGACATATCCGGTCGTCAGCCTCAACATGCGCTCGGAGGCCGCGCAGAGCCTTCCTGGGCTTGAGAAAAATCTCTGGGGAGTGTCGAAGAAGATTGCGCGCGAATACGGGCTCAAGGTCAACTGGCGGGAATGCGGGGACTGCGGCAAGGCGTTTTCGGAGACGCTCGAGGCGCTCGCGAAGAAGCATGGGCCGTTCGTGTTGCTCATCGACGAGTACGACGTGCCGCTGCAGACATTCCTCCGCACGGGAAAGCTCGGCGCCGCGCGCGCGATGCTGCACGACTTCTACGGCGGCATCAAGGATAATGTCGGGTCGATTCGCTTCATGATGATGACGGGCGTCTCGAAGTTCACGAAACTCTCCGTGTTCTCCGCGCTCAACAACCTCACCGACCTCACGATGGACCGCCCCGAGTTCGCCGGGATGCTCGGCTACACGCGCAAGGAGATCGAGACCACCCTCGCGCCGCAGCTCGGCGCGTTCGCGCGGAAGCTCCGCTGCACGCGCGAGGTCGCGCTCAAGCGGCTTCTCGCGTGGTACGACTCCTACCGGTTCTCGCCTTACTCAAATGTCAAGGTGCTGAATCCCGTCTCGGTCGGCCAGGCGCTGCCTTCTGGCATTCTCACCGATTACTGGTCCAAGACGGGCGTCCCAACGCTCGTCGTGGAACGGCTCCAGGCCGGCGGCAAGATGCCGTCCGACCTCGCCGAGGTCGTGACGACGCCGGGCGACCTCGACGTGTGCGACGCGAACGACCTGCCGTGGATCCCGCTTCTCTACCAGAGCGGCTATCTCACCATCAAGAAGGTCGTCTGGACCGACTCGCCCGACGGACGCTACGTTTCTGGACTCGTCCTCGGCGTCCCGAACTTCGAGGTACGCGAGAACCTGAAGTCGAACTTCTGGCGTACCATCATGCACATGGACGAGGCGTCCTTCACGGCGCTCGTAGATGTCGCGAAGCGGCAGTTGGCGGAAGGGAACGTCGACGCGCTGACGAATGAAACGCTCTTCTCGCTTTACGCCGCGCTTCCGTCTACATGGCGCGTGAAGGACGAAGCAGAGGCAAAACGATATTTCCTGATGTTCATGAAATTCTTGGGTGCGACGGTCCATGCGGAGCAGACTTCTGCACGAGGCTACGCCGACGCGATCGTGGAGACGCGGAAGGGCGTGTACGTGTTCGAGTTCAAGTTCAACCGCTCGGCGAAGGCGGCAATCCGGCAGATCCGCGAGAAGGGCTACGCGGACGCCTACAAGGCGGACAAACGCCCCGTCACGCTCATCGGCATCAACTTCAGCGCGAAGAAGCGCAACATCGACGAACCCATCATCGAACCTCTGTAGCCGCAAGAGGCACGTCCGCGCCGCGACGTGCTTCCGCCTCGTCGCCGACCTCGCCAACCCGGCCCATTCTGCCACATCCATTCTGCCGCTGCCTTGTGTTTTCCCCTCAAATGTGATAAAATGCACGTGTTTTTCGATAGGGTTACTATGCCCTTAAACGGAAAGCGAGATGAAAGACATGAATAGTTCGGGCACGAGAGGTAGCCCCAAAGGGTTTCCGGTCTTGAGAAAGCCGCCAATTGTAGAGGCGACTTTCCAGATGAATTTTGCATTGAAAACATCATTGACAGAAGAGACGGCGCGAACATTTATACACCAACACTTCCCTGACTTCAAATACAAGGAGACGATTTATTCTGAATCAATTGAAGTCAAGAAGAAAACGGTTCAAGATCCGCCGGAAACCATTACCCATCAACAAAACTGGATTGGCGTTCGCTTTGTCAACGACAATCGCGTTATAACAATTTTTTCCGACGGCTTTTCTTTCGGTATACTGAAACCCTATCCTTCTGACGAAAGTTTCTACTCTGAATTATCATCAATGTCTAAACTGTTTCAGGAACGATATGCAGGCATGCCTGTGACGCGCCTTGGACTTCGATACATCAATCGTTTTGCGGTTGATGGCCCAGAACACACTCCCGATAAATTGTTTGTGACATCTGCATTTCCAACTGGAGAGTTGGGTGATCCGCTCAAATTTCTCTATCAAGATGTATTCCGCGACAAAGAAACTGGTGTCGTTGTCGTCTCGAATCGGCTTTATCCGTCCAATGGTGCCGAAACACCGCACGCTACCAAGGCGCTACTTGACATTGACGCGTCATTGACGCCCAATCAAGTCCTTGAAGAGGAAGTGCTTGCAAATGCGGTATCAAGTTTGCGAGCGGCGGTCAACAAAACGTTCTTTGGTTCTGTTCAGGACGCCATTATCTTGGAGTTGTCATGATTGTTCCTATTCTTACAACCGCATTGGGCATGGGAACGCCAATTGTCGTACCCGGCACGGGTATGACATTCTCCAGCGGTGGACGCGACGGCGCGGAGATAGGCGAGGCCATACAGGCCGCAGAACGGAATCTCCAAACTACGCAGACGTTTGGACTGAGGAATCGCATTCTTTGCATCCTTCGGACGGAACTTCAGCGCAAATACGGCATTGACGGCTGGAACGGCTATGGCGCGAAAGCCGTTGCGGTACAGTCTATCAGAAACGCCGAAGCATTCGTCAACGTAATGCCTTTTGAACTCCGGGATCCTGTTGTTCGGGTGATTCCGACAGGATGTGTGTCATTCGTTTGGCGTCAGGGTAAAGGGCGTCTTTGCTCGGTTGTCTTTGACACAGATGGGAGATTTCATTGCGCATCGATCATTGGCGGCGCGGAGTCGGCTCTTACGACCAACTCGCCAGTTGAAGTCATAGGCAAGGCGTTGGAGGTCTTTGCGTGAGACAATTGCCGCCAGATGAGCTGCTCTCGCGTTGCGTCATGTTGGACAATGCCGAGGATGGTGATGTCGATTCGCCTGAAGGATACATGTTCATGCCCGATCTTGTCAAAACTCGTGACGAAGATGGAACACGCTATGAAACATCGGTGATATTGCATTGCGGGCAGACCGATGCGCAACTGGATGAAGCAGGGAAATACATCGAGAAACGAAACAAGAAGCATCCTCGCTATCTTGGCCGTTGCGTATGTAGTGTTGGCGATGTCGAATCAATCAACACGCTTCTGGTCGCGCCACAGCCGAGTCGTATCAGCAACTTTCACGCGAACATCATCGGTTGGAGCAACGACGTTGCACGGCAGCTTTTGGAGGCCGAACGGATTGCCGCCGCCGCAACATTCGTCCGCCGTGCATCGTGAAAACCGTCAATCAATCTCAAATCGCGAAACTGACAATGAACGATACGGCTACAGAACGGCCTCGACGCGCGGGATCAAGGGCGTCGTTGTGAAACACCTGTACGACAGCTTGCGCGGATGCGCGAAGGAAGAAGAGGTCAAGGCCGAATTCTGCAAGTTCTTCAAGATGAAGATCTTCGCCCTCCGCGGCATCGGGAAATGAGGGATTGCTTTCGCTGCGGGGAGATTCGGAGTTTAGGAGAAGATTCTAGAAAAACTCCAGATCTCCAAAACTCCAAGACTCCCAGTAGCGAAAGCAATCACGCGAAGACCACGCTCGCCGCCGTCCATGACGCCCTCCGTGCGAAACTTCTGCCGCAGATCTATTCGCTCGGTTTCCTCAATCCCGACGTGGAGTATTTCAAATGACGGCCAATGGGATTCTTGGTGTGTGGGCGGTTATCTGTCCGTGAGGATTGCGTCGAACCTGCCGCGTGAGGCGATGCGGTAGAGGCCCTTGCGGTGTAGCTTGGTGTGGTCGATGATCAGAAAACGCTTGTCTGCCGCGTCGAGAATGCTCTTGAGCATCTCCGCCTGGCGTTCGTGGTTGGTGGTCGTCGCCTTGTCGTCGAGGCCGAAGGCCGAGATGAACGCCTTGGTGATGTTGAACCGCGAAAGCTGCTCAATTGCGGATGCGCCAAGGATCGCGTTCAGCTGCGGGTCGTAGTTGCCGCCGAGCGAAATCATGGACCAATGGGGCGGAAACTTGCGGAAGAGGTGCATGATGGCTATCGAGTTCGTGATGACCGTGAGGTGGTCGAAGTTGCATTTCAAGAGCATGAGCGCGAGCTCGTAAACCGTTGTCGATGAATCGAGGAAGAGGATGTCGCCTTCCTCAATGAGCGCAAGGGCCTTTCGCGCAGCGGCGATCTTCTGCGCCCGGTGCGTCACGACGCGTCCCTGGTAGTCCGCCGCGCCGGCGGCGGGGTCCGGAGCGTTCCTGTAGAGGAGTCCGCCCCTCACGCGCTCAATGGCGTCCCGGCGCGACAGTGCGGCGGCATCGCGATGTATTGTCGCCGAACTGACCTTGAAGTGCTCCATGAGCTCTTCCAGGGTACACGATCTCCTCGACTTGAGGTATGAGAGCATCTGTCGTTGCCTTATGTTGTCCATGGCGCACAGTATACCATAAAAGATTCTCAAATGCTCTCAAATCTTCTCAAAACTTACCGTTGAAGTTCTCATGCCGTTTTCGTATAATATTGGCGTAATCAAACAAGGAGACAGACAATGAGGATTGCAACGACGAAACCCACAGGAAAGCAGATGACGACCGTTATCGCAACGGCAGCCATTTGCATCATGGCATTCGCATGTCGAACCGCGTTCGCGGCAGCGACGACGCCAGTTCCCGAAGGGCTTGTCGATTTGACGACAGCATCCTCCGGATGGGTCTTCTCGTACTCGACGACCTACACGGGTAAATACTTTGGAGCCAAGGCGTTCGACAACGATATCGGGAGCAATACGCCAGAGACGTTGCGTTGGCTTGCAAAGAAAGCGGATAACATGTACGTCATATACAGGTTCAGGGTCGCGGCGGTCGTGAATGGCATAGGCATACTTATACCTACCGGCAACTTAAATCAAGAGACCAGGGCGCCGAAAGACTGGACGTTCTCCGGATCGAACGACGGCGAGACGTGGACGACGCTCGACACGCAGTCGGGCGAAACTGGATGGTCGGACAACGAATTCCGCTACTACCAGTTCAGCAATACGACTAAGTACCTGTACTACAAGTTCAACTGCACGGCGAACAACGGCAATTCCGACTGCATGCAGATTCAGGAAATTGAGTTCTACGGGCCTGAGGAGGTCACGCCCGATTTCATCCCCCTCGCCACTTCGTCCCTCGGAAGCGTATCAGGGTACTCAACGATCTACAAGGGATATGCCGCCTCGAGGGCGTTCAACCACCTGACGGATTTGTATAACGGCGATGATCGCTGGCTCGCCTCGTACAACACGAGCGGGATGTACGTCATATACAAGTTCAATACGGCGACGGCGGTGAACGGCATCGGCATCCTGCTTCCGTCCGGCGGTGGCGGTTCCTATCCGGAACGCGCGCCCAATACGTGGACGTTCTCCGGGTCGAACGACGGCGAGACGTGGACGACGCTCGATATGCGGACGGGAGAGACCGGGTGGACCGCTGGCGAATATCGCCACTACGAATTCCGTGCCCGCATTCCGTTTACGTATTACAAGTTCAACTGCACAGCGCTCAATGGCGATACCACATGTATGCAGATAAGCGAACTTGAATTCTACTATTCGGAACCCGATGGTCCCGCCAGCGCGACATGGACCGGCTCCGGCGAAACGGACCTCCTCAGCGAAGCCGGCAACTGGGATTCCGAGCTCCCTGGTCTTTCCACGTACGCCACGATAGCGGCGACGGGAAGCAAGGACGCCGTAGTCCCCGGCGATCCGATGGCTGTCTATCAGCTGCACCTCGGAAGTGGCAGCTCGGCGGTCTTGCGTCAGACGAATGGCGTGTTCGCCGTGATAGGCGGCGGAATGACGATCGGGCGCCTCGCCCGCGGCAACGGGCTGCTGTCGGTTTCTGGCGGGACGTTCGTGTGTACGAACAACACATCGTATTTGGGAGCCCGATCCGCAACCGGCACGATTGATGTTAGTGGTACGGGGCGCGTGGAAGTCAATGATTTTCGGGTTGGATTTGAGTCGAGCGGCGGAAGTGGGGCGCACGGAATCCTGAAGCTGTCGGAGAACGGCGCACTCCAAGCAGACGGTGCAACCATCGGCTATTCCAGCAAGACGCTTGGCGAGTTTTTCATTTCCGGCAACGGAACGCTCTCCACGACGGCCAACATCGCCCTTGGAAACGCTGGCTCCGCGACGGGAATGGTTTTCCAGGCGGGAGGAACGTGCCAGATTGGAGGCACCTTATTCATCGGATATGAAGGCGGCGGCGTGGGTAGGTATGAAATGTCTGGAGGCGTCTGCAGCACTGACAAGGGGATTTCCATCGGGCGGTGGGGCAAAGGCACGTGCATCGTCAGCGGCTCCGGCACGGTTCTTACGGCAGGTTGGGACGCAACCATTAACGGCTTTCGTATCGGCTTCACCTTCAACAACCATTCCGGCACGGGCACGCTTGTCGTCACGAACGGCGGAAAGGTCGTCGCACGTTCCCTCTTTCGCGGGAACGGCGCGGCCGCGAACCAGTCGTACGTCACGTTCGACGATGGCGTGGTGGAGGCGCTTGTGGACAACGCCGCGTTCCTCAACAAACTTGAGAACATCACCCTCGGCACCGGCGGACTTGCGATTGAGTCGGGCGGACACAACCTCGGCATTACGAACTGCACGTTCAACGTCACGCCGGGCGCGAAGATTTCGGTGACGGGCGGCGGTACGATGACGTTTACCGACACGACGGTGAATCTCGCCGAGAGGCCGTCGCGCGGGTTTACGCTCGCAGAGACAGACGGCACGTTCTCCGGGTTGCCAACGCCCTCCGGTTCGGGAGGATGGAAGCTGAAGATGTCCAATGACGCGAAGCGCATCCGCATTCTCCCGTCGGGCCTCATGATCATTGTACACTAGAAAATCATGGCATTTCGCGTCGACGTCAGGATGGGGAAAGCTGAATACATATCCCTCGGCTTCTGCTCGAACGACCACCTCGCGGTCGTGCCGTTCATTCCGCACGACACCAAGGTGAGGATGGTTTCCCATGCCGTTACGGGCGGCGGCCCCGCCGGGAACGCGGCGGCGGGCGCGGCCGCGCTTGGCATGCGCACGGCCTTCGTCGGCACGGTCGGCGACGACGCGGACGGGCGCATGATCCTCGCGGACTTCGCGAAGCAGGGCGTTGACACCTCGATGGTCAAGGTGCGCCCCGGTGCCACAAGCGCGATCGCGTATCTTTGGATCGAGGAGAAGACCGGCGCGCGCTCGTGCGCGTGGACGCGGGAGGGACTCGACGAGCTGACGGCCGACGAGATCGACCCCGAGGCGATTGCGGCCGCGAAGGTGCTGCACGTCGACGGACACAACGCGGCGGGAGCGATCGCCGCCGCGAAGGTTGCACGCGAGGCGGGCGTGCTCGTCAACTACGACGCCGGCACGCACCGCGACGGGATGGAGGAGCTTCTGCCGCTCGCCGACCTGCTGATTTGCTCGGAGGAATTCATCTTGAAGCTGACGGGTCTGAAGAGCGCCGAGGAAGCCGTGCGCGCGGTGTGGGCGAAGTACAGGCCGAAGGTGTGCGGCGCGACGATGGGCGAGCGCGGGTCGATGTGCTTTGACGGAAAGGGATTTGCGAGGTGTCCCGCGTTCAGGGTGGAGAAGGTGGTCGACACGACGGGATGCGGCGACCTCTTTCACACGGGCTTCGCCGTGCGTTGGCTTGAGACGCACGACCTGATGGAGTGTCAGCGTTTCGCCGCGGCCGTCTCGGCAATCAAGTGTCGGGGGCTATCGGGCCGCCCGCCAAGTGCACCGACGCGCAACGAAGTAGAGGAGTTTCTAGAAGAAAGGACAAGCTGAAATGTTCAAGATCGGATATCTTCCGCTCACGAAGCAGAACTGGACGAGCGACGCGCTCGAGAAGGCGCGTTCCGACGCGAGGACTTTCCTCGCCTCCCTCGACGGCGTGGAGGTCGTCGGTGGCGAGAGGATGCTCGAGACCGAGGCCGACGCGCTCGCGACTCTCGCGGAATTCGAGGAGTCGCGTCCCGACATCGTGGTGTGCCACTTCCTGTCGTTCGCGCTCGGCGTTGTGCCGCCGCTCTTCGGACAGAGGCTTGGCGTCCCGATCGTACTCTGGAGCATCCCCGAGCCGTCGTGGGACGCCGGAGGCCGCCTCGAGCGCAACAGCTTCTGCGCCACGAACATGAACTCGCACCACCTCTGGAGGCTCAAGATACCCTACTACTGAGTGTACGGCAATCCAGGAGAGGACGAAACCGTGCGGACGCTCGACCGCATCATCCGCACGGCGAAGGCGATCCGCGCCCTGAAGCGCCTTCGCATCGGCGTGATCGGCGGGCGCGTGCCTGGCTTCTACACGAGCAGCTTCAGCGAACTGCCGTTCCGCCGCGACATCGGCCCGGAGGTCAAGTACATCACGGAGCACGAGGTCCTCGAGACGGCGCGCGTCCTGCCGCCGGAGGAGGTTGAGGCGGCGAAGAAGATTCTTCTTGCGGACGCGGACGTCGATCCCGCCGACGCGCCGAAGGAGGGGCAGTTAGAGAAGTCCGCTGCGCTCTTCGCCGCCGTCGCCAAGATGAAGGAGAAGTACGTCGTCGATGCGTTCACGTTCCGCTGCTGGCCGGAGGTGATATCCGACGAGCTCTACGGCATAGCCGCCTGCTCCACGCTCGGACACCTCACCGCGCACGGGTTCACGACCGCCTGCGAGGGCGACGTCTATGGCGCGACGATGATGCGCGTGGGCGAGATCCTTTCCGGGGAGAAGACGCTCTTCTGCGATCTCATCAAGCTCCACGGAGACTGGGCCGTCGCGTGGCACTGCGGCGCGGCGCCGTGCCAGCTCTGCCGAGAGGGGTTCCGTCCGCAGCTGCGCTGCTCCTCCACGGTCGGCGGCGGACACGTCAAGGGCGTGGTCGGGGAGTTTCCGCTCAAGCCCGGCCGCGTGACCGTCGTGCGGCTCGGCGAGAAGCGCGACGGAAACGGCTACAGGATGTTCGTCGCGACGGGCGAGGGCCTCGACTCGGAGTTTTTCGTGCGCGGCAACCCGCTGCGCGTGAAGTTCGACGCTGGATGCGACGCCGTGCGCAGGACGATTCTCGAGGAGGGGTGGGAGCACCACTGGACGCTCATCTACGGCGACCATGCGGAGGCGTTCAAGGACCTTTGCAGAAACCTGGACATTGAACTTCATCTGGTCGATTAATCGGTTGTCGAATGTCGAACGTCGAATGTCAGTTGTCGGATGTCGGCTGTCGAATGTCGGAAAACGAAAAAAGGAGAATTAAATGAACCTGAAGATCGAACTCAGGCCCACGCAGGGCTACAACAAAGTCTTTGACGTGGGCGAATACGGGATGAAGCTTACGCGATTCGGCCTTCTGAAGCTCGCGAAAGGGACGTTCTACGAGGGCTTTACGGGCGAAAACGAAGTCGCGTTCGTCCTCCTCGGCGGAAACTTCGCGGCGGCGTTCAAGCATGGCGACGGATGCATCGCCATCGCCGACGAATGCGAGGTGAGGGACGGGCGCGCCTCGCCGTTCACGGGCAAGCCGCATTGCCTGTACCTGCCGCGCCGGACGACGTATTCGATCACGGCCATCTCCGACGTGGAGCTCGCCTGCAACGAATCGCCCGCCACGCGCGAGACGGCGAAGCCCACGCTCATACGTCCCGAGGACACCCGTCACATTGCGCTCGGACGCGACAACTGGACGCGCACATCCGAGATCATCCTCGACGAGAAGTTCGACAGCGAACACCTCTACATCGGCGAGGGCATGATCCCGTCCGGCAACTGGAGCGGCTACCCGAGCCACCGTCACGACGTGAACGACCCGCCGCGGGAACTCGACATGGAGGAGACGTACTTCTACCTCTTCGATCCGCCGCAGGGTTTCGGGTTCCAGTCGGTCTACAAGCCGGACGGCTCGATGAACGAGGCGTATCGCGTACAGAGCTACGACACGGTTGCGATAGCCGAGGGATATCATCCGCTCGTCGGTGCGCCCGGCTATCAGATGTACTACCTCTGGACGATGGCCGGCGCGCAGGGCCGGGGACTCGTCTCGTCCATGGACCCCGCACACGCATGGGTGAAGAACTCCTGATGAAACTGCTGCTTGGCATAGACTTCGGGACCGGAGGTTGCAAGGTAACTGCAATCGGCGAGGACGGCGCGTTCGTCGACGAGGCGAGCGTGGAGTACCCCACGCACCATGAACATCCGGGCTGGAGCGAGCAGGAGCCCGGCGACTGGTGGGATGCGCTCGTCGCCGCGCTCGGAAAGCTTTCGGAGAAGGGCGTCGACCTCAAGTCTGTCGCGGCATGCGCCCTCGACGGCTCCACGCACAACGCCGTGCTGCTCGACGCCAAGTACCGTCCAGTCCGCCGCACGATCATGTGGACCGACCAGCGCTCCGCCGCCGAGTGCGAGGCGCTGCGCGCGGACTGGAGCGAGAGGATATTCTCGACCTGCTACCAGATGCCCGCGCCCACGTGGACGCTTCCGCAGATGATGTGGCTCAAGGCCCACGAGCCCGACGCGCTCGCGAAGACGGAGCACGTGCTGTTCGTCAAGGACTACGTGCGCTATCTTCTCACGGGCGAGGCCGCGACAGACCGCATCGAGGCCCAGGGCACGCTTATGTGGGCGATGCCCGGGACATCTGGGACATCCGGGACAACTGGGACGGATGGAATATGGGACGCTGAACTTGTTGCGCTCTCCGGGCTCAAGATGTCGGCGATGCCGAAGATCATCGCTCCTGTCGATGTCGCTGGCCATGTGACCGCGGAGGCCGCCGCCGCGACTGGGCTTCGGGAGGGCATTCCCGTCGTATGCGGATCATCCGACAGCGCGGTGGAGGACTACGGCGCGGGCGCGGTGGAGCCGGGCGACCTCATCATCAAGCTCGCCACGGCCGGCAACGTCAACGCCATGACCGATGCCGCCCATCCGCATCCGAGAACCCTTACCTACTCGCACATCGTACCCGGGATGTGGTATTCGGTTTCAGCCACCAACGCCGCCGCGCTCTGCATGAGATGGTTCAGGGACTGCTTCTATTGCGCCATGCCGTCGCAAGTCGCAAGTCGTCCGGATGTCGGCAGTCGGTCGTCTAATGTCGACGAACGCAACCTTTTTGCAGTCATTGATCGCGAGGCTTCTGCGTCACCAATTGGTTCCAATGGCGTCATGTTCCATCCCTATCTGCAGGGCGAGCGGTGTCCGTACTGGGACGCTGACCTTCGTGCGTCGTTCACAGGCGTTTCGATATCATCGACTCGCGGCGACTTCGCCCGCGCGCTGATGGAGGGTGTGGCGTTCTCGCTGCGCGACTGCTACCGCACGCTGGAGGAGATGCGTCTGCCCGCGAAGCGCATCTTCCTCATCGGCGGCGGTGCGCGGTCGCGCCTGTGGAGCGAGGTCGTGGCGAACGTGTTCAATCGCCCTGCCGCGGTTCCGCTGCCGGGCGACGCAAGTTTCGGCGCGGCGCTCCTCGCGGGCGTCGGGGCGGGCGTGTTCTCGGACGAGAGGGAGGCCGTCGCGAAGTGCCTGAGGATCGGGAGGACGGTCGAACCAGATCCGGGCGCCGCCGCGGAATACGAGGAACTTTTCAATCACTATCGGCGCATTCACGATGCGCTTGCGCCAATCTACTCGCAAAGGAAGAAGAAATGAAGGTACAGACAGACAGCTACATGTTCGAGATGATCCGGACGGAGCTCACGGACGCCGTAGGCGACGCCAGCGTAGACGTGAGGTTCGCCGACAGGTTCGGGCACTCCATCGACTACTACTGGATTCCGGAGATGTGGCATGACCGGGGCAAGGAGTGCCCCAAGGCGGACTTCATCGTCCATCCCGGCTCCACCGAGGAGGTGGCGAAGGTGATGAAGATCGCGAACCAGTACAGGATACCGGTCGTGCCGTGGGGCGGCGGATCCGGTTCGCAGGGCGGTGCGCTTCCGATCTACGGCGGCATCGTCCTCGACATGAAGCGGATGAACAAGTGCTACGGAGTCGACAAGGAGAGCTACACTGTCCGCTGCCAGACGGGCATCATCGCGCAGCACCTGGAGTGGAACTGCAACAAGGAGGGATTCTCGACGATGCACCTGCCGGCGTCCATCTCGTGCGCGACGATCGGCGGGTTCCTCGCGCACAGGGGAACGGGCGTGCTCTCCACGAAGTACGGCAAGATCGAGGACATGGTGATGAGCCTTGAGGTCGTGACGCCGTCCGGCGAGATCATCCGCACGCTTCCCGTCCCGCGCCATGCGTCCGGGCCGGACCTCACGATGCTCTTCCTCGGCAGCGAGGGCACGCTGGGGGTGATCACGGAGGTGACGCTGAAGGTCCACCCCGAGCCGGAGGCGCGCGAGTTCCGCGCCTACATCTTCAAGGACTTCCACACGGCGATGCAGGCGGGCGCCACGCTCATGCGCTCGCGTCTCCAGCCGTGCGCGATGCGACTCTACGACGAGACGGAGACGAAGACGCACGTCTCCAAGGTGTTCGGCATAGACCTCGACAGGGGCGCATACCTCGTGTTCGGATTCGACGGGCCGAAGGACATCGTCGCGCTCCAGATGAAGCACGCCCGCAAGATCATGGAAGGCGAGTTCGGGGGCAAGGACCTCGGCGCGAAGGGCGGCGAGTGGTGGTGGGAGAACAAGTACAAGTTCTTCTATCCCGGCTACATGTTCCACGTGCCGCAGGCGTTCGGCACGCTCGACACCGTCGCCGACTTCGCACACATCGAGAAGGTGTACTGGGCGATGAAGAACGTCGTCAACAAGGAGTTCCCCGACGCGCGCTTCATCGGGCACTTTTCGCACTGGTACGAGTGGGGCTGCATGCTCTACGCGCGCTTCATCTTCCCGGGCGACAAGGTGCCGCCGAACGAGCGCGAGGCGGCGGCGCTCTACAACGCGGTCTGGGACAAGGCCATCCGCGCCGCGATCGCGAACGGCGGCGTCATCAACGAGCACCACGGCGTGGGCCTCAAGCTCGGCCGCTACGTCAAGGACCTCTACGGCTCCGCCATGCCCGTCCTTGAGGGGATCAAGCGCCAGCTCGACCCGAACGGAATCATGAACCCCGGCAAGCTCGGTTTCGCCGGCTGCTAACTGGTAGGGCGCGCGCCCCGCGCGCGCCGCAAGAAAAGGAACTTGAAAATGCACATCGACAAATTCGAAGACGCGATCATGAACTGCCGGTTCTGTTTCATGTGCCGGCATCTTTCCGCAATCGGGAACGTCAGGTTCACGGAGGTCGATACGCCGCGCGTCCGGGCCGCGATGATCTACGGCCTCAGGACGGGCACGAACTCGTTCGACGACGAGGACTTCGTCGACGCCCTCTACCGGCAGGACCTTTCCGCGTGCTGCCGCCGGAACTGCGTGAACCACTACGACGAGAACGGCCTCGCCCTCGCGGCGCGCGCCGACGTCGTAGAGGCGGGAAAGGCGCCCGAGGCCGTCAAGAAGCTCGCGGCCAGATTCGTGAAGTCCGTCGGCTGGAAGGCCGATGGAGCGGGCGACGTGGCGTGGTTCCTCGACGAGACCACCGCCGCCGACAAGGCCGTCGTGTCCGCCACGAAGAAGCTCTTCGCCGCCGCCAAGGTGTCGCCCAAGATCATCACGGGCGGCTCGATCGGCAAGGCGTTGAAGGTGCTCGGCTTCCTGCCGGAGGCGAAGGCCGCCGCCGAGCAGTTCGCCGCGTTCCTCAAGGCCGAGGGCGTGAAGACGCTCTTCGTCTCCAATCCCGCCGCCGTCAACGCGCTGAAACAGGACTACCCCGCGTTTGGCGTGAAGCTGCCCTGCGACGTGAAGTGTACGGCCGCGCTCGTCGTCCAGTACAAGGTCAAGTTCGCGAAGGCCGCCGGCGAGGTGTATCCGCTTGCGGACGACTTCAAGAAGAACTACGAGAACTGCGGCTGCATGGAGAAGGCTCTTGCCGCGCTCAAGGCGACATGCCGTCCGTTCGGCACGAACGACGGGGAGACGTACTGCTGCGGGGAGGGGGCGGTGGTGCTCGACAGGCTGCACCCCGAACTCGTCAAGGCGCTCGCCGAGTACGTCGCCGCGCGCGCGGACGATCCGAAGCGCGACCGCATCGTAGTGGCCTCCGCATACGTGAAGAACGCGCTCGTCAAGTACGGCAAGTTGAAGGCCGTTACGATCGAGGAACTCGCCGCCGGCTGCCTGTGAGGAAAGAACATGGCACTTGTCAACATGAAAGAGATGTTGAACGCGGCGCGCAAGGCCAAGAAGGCCGTCGGCGCGTTCAACGTGACGAACTACGAGACTGCGGCGGCCGTCCTCAAGGCGGCCGAGGCCGAGAACGAGCCGGTGATCATCCAGCTCTACATGCGCCTGTTCGACACGGGAAAGGCGTACGACCTCGCGGGGACGCTCCAGCGGCTTGCGTTTCGCGCGAAGGTGCCCGTCGCCCTGCACCTTGACCACGGCAACACCGTGAAGCAGGCGACGGATGCCCTCGCCTGGGGCTACACGTCCGTCATGTACGACGGTTCTCGTTCCACATACGACGAGAACGTGAAGTGGACGAAACACGTGGCGGACTACGCGCATGCGCTCGGCGCGACGTGCGAAGGGGAGATCGGACACGTCGCGCAGGGCGACGAGACTGCCCTCACCGATGTCGGCGAGGCGGCGTCTTTCGCCCGAGACACGGGCGTCGACGCGCTCGCCGTCTCGATTGGGACCGCGCACGGATACTACAAGGCGGAGCCGAAGCTCGACATTTCGCGATGCGCTGCCATAGCCGAGGCGATCCCGGATGTCCCGCTCGTCCTGCACGGCGGCAGCGGCACGCCGCTCGCGGACGTTCGCCGCGCGATAGAGTCGGGCATTGCCAAGGTGAACATCGCCACGGAGTTCCTGGACGGCTACATCAAGGCCACGCTGAAGGTCTTTGGAGACCTCAACGGCGCGTTCGTTCCGCCCGACAAGCTGGCGGACCCGATCATCGACGCATGTGCCGCGCATGTGCAGAGGCTGGTCAGGTTCTTTGCGGGAAACTAGGCGTTCACGGGGGCAAGAGTTAGAATGGAAAAACAGGGCGATGCGACGTACAAATGGGTGATGCTGGGATTCCTCACCGTCACCTACTTCCTCATGCATGCGACGAGGCAGGTGTTCAACGCATCGCTTCCGGACATCAAGGCGTCCCTTCCGGGAACCAGCGACGCGGAATGGGGCTTCACGCGGTCGGCATTCCTCTTTGCGTATGGTCTCGTCGTGCCGATTGCGGGGATTGCGGCGGACATGCTCAGGCGCAAGTGGGTTGTCGTCGCGGGCGCGTTGCTCTTTTCCGCAAGCGTGCTTGCGACCGGCTTCGTTGATGGCTTCGTCGGGATGCTTGTCATGTACGGACTCCTCAACGGAATCGGGCAGTGCATGATCCCGGCGTCCGCCAGTTCCCTCATCGCGCAGTACCATCAGGAGACGCGCTCGACGGCGCTTTCCATCTACCAGACCGGACTCTACTTCGGCATCATTCTCTCAAGCGCGCTCGCGGGATGGTTCGGCTCCCTTGCATCCGACGGCTGGCGCTATGCGTTCTGGGGTTTCGGCGCGCTTGGCGTAATATGGACGTTTGCGCTTTGCGTTTTCCTGCGCGACACGCCGCCGCTCGTACAGAACCGCAGGGAAGGGGATGCGGAACGTGCAAGCTTCAAGGAGGCAGCACTCGCGATGGTGTCGAAGCCTTCGGCACTGCTTTTGACGTTCGCGTTCGGGATGCTCGTATTCGGCTCGAATTGCTTCAGGACGTTCCTGCCGCTGTTTATGCGGCAAGGACCGGAACTCGGCGGCTATGCCCTTTCGCCTGCGTCTGCCGCGCTGCACTCGGTCGTCTGGTTTTACATAGGTTCCTTTATCGGCATCGGAGCGGGCGCGCGCTTGTCAGACCGGCTGGCGCATCGTTTCCCGGCCATAAGGATAAACATGCTCATCATAGGCCTCGCGCTCTCGGCCCCGGCTATGGCGGCGATGGTGTACATGCCGAACCTCTGGCTCTGCTGCCTCATGACCTTTATCTTCGGTCTCGGCGGCGGATTCTTCGACTGCTCGCTCTACTCGGGGCTGTTCGAGGTCGTCGCGCCCCGTTACCGTGCGGCCGCGATGGGCGTCTATCTCTGCGGGGCGTTCCTCATCGGCTGCCCCGCCACGGCTGTCCTCGGCTACGTCGGACAGCATTTCTCCTACCAGCACGGCATCGCAATGTTCGGCGCAACCTACGCCATTGGCGCGGTGGCCGTACTCGTCGCCCGCATCTTCTTTTTCCGCCGCGACTGCGTGACGGAAATCTCAACCCCCGGTACAGTATCCGGAAAACAGCCTTGAACTCGGAAAACCGCAGTATCAGGAGATTCAGACATGAACTGCAAAATAACAATCGGTTTCGCAATCTTGACGGCGATTTGCGTGCAGACGGCCTTTGGTGGCGTGCAGCGCGAGCGACTTGCGGATGGATGGGAGTTCATGCGCGCGGACGGTTCCGCGAGCGAAACCAACTCCGCCGCGTGGCGCGTGGTGCGCGTACCGCACGACTGGGGTGTGGAGAAATCGTTCGATCCCAAGAAGCCCTACGGCGACGCCTACCTCGAACCGACCGGCATCGGCTGGTACCGGCGCACGTTCCGTCTCGACCCCGCGCGCGCGGCGTTCATCAAGGCGGGCGGTCTCCTCTTCTTCGAGTCGAACGGCATGATGAGCCACTCGAAGGTGTGGGTGAACGGCAAGTACGTGGGCGGCTGGCCCTACGGCTACACGGCCTTCCGCTGCGACCTCACGCCGCACCTGAACCTCGACGGCGAGAACACGCTCGTCGTCCGCTGCCACAACCACACCGACTCCTCACGCTGGTACACGGGCGGCGGCATGTACCGCGAGTGCCGGTTTGCGTATTGTCCGGCCGACTACCTCATCCCCGGCTCCGTCGCGATCACCACGCCGGAGGTGACGAAGGCGCGGGCGACCGTTCACGTGGCGTGGGAGATGTCGAAGTCCGGCAAGAAGGAACGCACGTTCACGGTTGAGTCGCCACGTCTCTGGGACATCGACGATCCGCACCTCTACACGCTCGACATCGCGGGCGAGACGTTCCGCTACGGCATCCGCACGATCGCGTTCTATCCCGACGCGCGCGGGTTCCAGCTGAACGGACGCCGCGTGGAGTTGAAGGGCGTGTGCCTCCACCACGACCTCGGCGTGTTGGGTGCGGCCTACAACCGCGCCGCGATGAAGCGTCGGTTCCTCAAGTTGAAGGAGGCGGGCGTAAACGCCATCCGCTGTTCGCACAATCCGGAGGATCCCGACTTCCTCGACCTCTGCGACGAGCTCGGAGGATCCCGACTTCCTCGACCTCTGCGACGAGCTCGGCCTGCTCGTGAAGGACGAGGTGTTCGACGAGTGGCGGCGCATCGGCGCGTCCGGGAAGCGCAAGGACGGCTACTCGAAGCTCTTCGACAAGTGGCACGAGCGCGACGTACGCGCGTGGGTACGCGCTGACCGCAACCATCCGTCCGTGATTATGTGGTCGATCGGCAACGAAATCCCCGAAGGACACCCCCGCATCGCGCCCACGCGCGAGTTCATCCGTCTCGCGAAGATGCTCGACGCGATCGTGAAGAGCGAGGACAAGACGCGCCCCACGACGAACGCGAACAACGAGCGCGCTAACGCGACGAACGAATACGGACAGACTCTCGACATCTACGGCTTCAACTATTCTTGCTACATGTTCGGTCCGTTCAAGAAGAAAAACCCGAACAAGCCGTTCTTCGGGTCCGAGACGCAGTGCGCGATCGCGAGCCGCGGCGTGTACACCTTCCCCGTCACATGGGGCTGGACGCAGCAGAAGACGGGCGCGCTCCACGTCTCCGGCTACGGCGTGGAGGCATGCGGCTGGTCGGGCGATCCCAAGAAGGGCTGGGCCTGCGCGCCCGACGCGCAGTGGTTCAACATGGACGCGCATCCCGAATGCATGGGCGAGTTCGTGTGGACCGGCTGGGATTACCTGGGAGGTCCGTACTGGGCCGACTCGATGGTGAAGAAATTCAAGATCAAGGGCATCCACTCCTGCGCGACGGGCTTCATCGACCTCGCCGGTTTTCCGAAGGACACGTTCTGGCTCTTCCAGTCGCGGTGGCGTCCCGACTTGCCGATGGCGCACATCGTGCCGCACTGGAACTGGCCCGACCGCGTGGGCAAAGTCACGCCCGTCCACGTCTTCACGTCCGGCGACGAGGGCGAACTGTTCCTCAACGGACGCTCGCTCGGCCGCCAGAAGAAAGACCCCAAGAATTGGAAGAAGGCGTATCGCCTCACGTGGGACGACGTTATTTACGAACCCGGCACGCTCAAGGTCGTCACGTACAAGAACGGCGCGCCGTGGGCGGAGAAGACCATCGCCACCACGGGCCCCGCCGCGCAACTCAAGTTGGAGGTCGAGGATAACGCGGAGCCGGGAGCCGATCTTGTGTTCGTCAATCTTGAGGTACAGGACGCGGAAGGGCGCTTCGTGCCGGATGCGGCGGTGGATGTGACGTTCATGGTGAAGGGCCCGTGCGAGCTCGTCGCGACGGACAACGGCGATGAGGCGGATTTCGCGTCGTTCCACTCGCCCACGCGTCGCACCTTCTCCGGACGCCTCCAGGCCATCGTGCGCAAGAATGCCAATGCGTCGGAAGCAGTCTCAATCACGGCTTCATCTCCTGGATTCACGAGCGTCACGACAACCTTGTCCCGATAGGAGAATTTTTCACTTTTCATACGCTTGCTCTTGACGGCGCAGAAAAAAGAGCGTAGAATATACACTGTGAAATCGTCTTAGGCGGGTGTCTGGGGTCGATTTCCATTGATAACAAGTAAGGATAAAAGAAGATGGACATCTATGTTGGTAACCTCGCGTACGCGACGACTGACGATGGACTCAAGGCCGCGTTTGCGGCGTACGGCGAAGTTACCTCAGCGCGTGTTGTGGCTGATCGCATGACTGGCCGCTCAAAGGGCTTTGGCTTCGTCGAGATGCCAAACCGCGAGCAGGCTCAGGCCGCAATTGACGCGCTCAACGGGCAGCCGCTCGATGGTCGCCCCATTCGCGTGAACGAGTCGCAGCCCAAGCCCCGCCAGGAACGTCGTGGTGGCGGTTTTGGCGGCGGACGTCGTGACCGCGGTGGTCGCGGTGGTCGCGGCGACCGTGGTGATCGCGGCGATACGCGCTGGTAATTGCGCAAATCTGGGCGAAAAACCCAAGGTATAACTGAAAGAAACTCGGCGTTTTGTCGGGTTTCTTTTTGTCTACAAAATATTCATGTTTTTTACATGAAAAGGGGTTGCGCGCTGAAACGGAATGTGATATACTATCGGCGTTTTCCACCACTGGAGAACACGAGTGAATTGCGCGTACAGGTATCCCCCATGCTAACCTGTATGCGTAGGCACCCGGCCGGGAGCAACGGTCCCCCCCCCTTTGGGCCGCCCGGTACGGGTGCCACTTTTTTTCCCTTGCCCCTGAGGGGGGATTGTGGTATCATGCCCACCGTCTTTGATTTCAAACGTAAAAAGGATAAAAAAATGGATAACAACGCAGCAGCCTTTTGTGCCGGATGTGGGCGCAGGGATTTCATCTACGGCCTTCTCGCCGCAGTCGCCGCAGGCAATGCCTCGGCACATGAACTGGGCGACTTTTTTGCCGCGCTGCCCGCGCCGACCCCGGCGGGCGCAATCCCCGACAAGACGGGTGCCGTGAAGGTGCGCCTCGTGTTCTCCATCTGGAACGACGTGCAGGTGAAGAAGACATGGCCCAACGCCGGCTTCGACTTCCGTCCCGTGATGAAGAACATCACGGACGCGCTCAATGCGGGCGTGAAGGGCGTGAAGTTCGTGCCGGGCATGGCGTTCGACGCGAAGGGTACCGCCGCAATCCTCGCCGAGGACGCTAAGGCGGGCGACGTGAAGGGCTACCTCGTGATCCAGATGAACTCGTGGCCGAACGCCCTCGGCGGCATCGTCAAGGCTGGCAAGCCCACGCTCTTCTGTTCGTTCCCGTATTCGGGTATCGGCGGATGGGACGTGCAGAACGCCGCGATGATTCGCAAGAAGCAGAAGAACTATGCGTTCATGAGTTCGCTCGACTTCAACGACACGATCGGCGCTGCGCGCGCGTTCGAGACGCTGAAGAACGGCACGGGCGAAGATTTCGTGAAGGCAGCGACTGACTACCGTCTCGCCCACACGCCGCCCGAAACCGGCATTAAGCCCTGCGAGGGACCGCTTGACTGCCTCTCCCCCGAAGAGACCCTTGCAGCCGTCAAGGGCAAGAAGATTCTTTCCGTCGAGGGCACCAACAATAAGACGAAGGCAAAGATTCTCAAGGACTTCGGCATCATCGTCGAGGACGTGAAGTTCGAGGAGCTGAACGCCGCGTGGGAGAAGGTGCCGGATGCGCTCGCTCGGGAGAAGGTCGCCGAATGGAAGCGCACGGCGCGGAAGATCGTGGACGTTTCGGACGAAACGCTCTTCGGTTGCGCGAAGCAGTTCTACGGCATGAAGGAAGTCCTGAAGGCACACGGAGCGGTGGCGATCTCCGTCAACTGCCTCGGCGGCTGCTACACCGGCAAGCTCCACGCATATCCCTGCCTCGGCTTCATGGAGCTTCAGGACCTCGGACTCTTCGGAACGTGCGAGAACGACATCCGATCCACCGTTGCGATGGTCGTGTTCCACGCGATGACGAAGGGACGCATGGGCTACATCTCCGATCCGGCAATCGACAGCTCGCGCCGGGCCATGATCTTCGCGCACTGCGTGGCTACGCGCAAGTTCCTCGGCGTGGACGGCGCGACCGCCCCATACGAGATCGAGACGCACTCCGAGGACCGCATGGGCGCGTCCGTGCGCTCCATCGCGCCTCTCAACTACCCGGTCACGACCGTGGAGTTCCACTTCACTGGCAACGGCGGTACGGGATGCGTGCTCGTCCAGACCGGGCGCACGTTCTCTAACGACCCCGACGACCGCGCCTGCCGCACGAAGATGGTGGTGGAGGTGACGGGCGACTTCGAGCGGTCGTACAAGCTCTGGGATCTCTGGGGCTGGCACCGCGTCACGTTCCTCGGCGACTTCAAGAAAGACGTCGAGGCGCTCGCGAAGAAGATCGGCTACCGGGTGATCTACGAGTCGTAGCTGGTTCCCCTAACGTCCGTCTAGGCGCGTTATCATTAAAGAGGCAATTGAAATGGAAAAGAGTTCCCTTGGTTTCAAGCGCATGGTTCGCGCGGTGATTCCGGCCTTTTTGCTGGCTGTCTCCGTGGGGCAGATATACGCGTTCACGAACTTCTCCGACCAGATCGCCGCGCACATCGGCGAGTCGAAGAGTGCGGTGCAGTTCGCGTTTTCGCTCGGCATATTCTTCCTCGGCATGGGGGCGGCGTTCTTCGGCAAGATCGTGGAGAAGAACATCCGCCTCTCCACGATCATCGGCACGACGCTCTTCATAACGGGGCTGCTCGTGACGGCGCTCGGCGTGAGGATGAAGTCGCTCGCGCTCATCTACCTGGGTTACGGATTTCTCGTGGGAACGGGCACGGGAATCATCTACATCTCGCCGGTTAAGACGATGATGCTGTGGTTCCCGAACGCGAAGGCGATTGCCGCTGCCGTGCCGATAATCTCGTTCGGACTAGGTTCAACGCTCTCCACGATCCTATACAAAGGATTCGGCTTCGGCGGGGCAGACTCCATGTTCTCCATGCGCTTCCTCGGATTCTACGACTACTTCGGAGTTGAGGCATGTCCCGGAAAGATCGAGTCCGTGTTCCTCGCCTTCGCCGTGTTCTACCTCTTCCCGATGGCGGTTGCGGCGTTCCTCCTCAAAAAGCCGAAGATCGAGCAGATGTCGTTTGCGCACGGCCTCCCGCAGTGCGAATTCACGTATGTGGGGCTGGCGAAGGACTCCTACTTCCTGCGCTCGTGGCTCTTCATGTTCCTCAACATCTCCTGCGGGCTCTGCCTCATCCCCCTTGCGAAGCAGATGATGAAGGATCCGTCCGTGGGCTACAGCGAAGGACTGATCACGTGGATCATCGCGCTTTCGGGGCTCATGAACGGCGGCGGCCGATTCCTCTTCGCCTGGTGGAGCGACCGCCTCGCACGCCGCGTGAACATCCTGCTCATCATCCTTTCCATCTCGGCTGGTGTGATGGCTGCGAGCTGGTGGCCGCCCCTGATCGGCATGGCGCTCCTCGTGATCAACGCCTGCTACGGCGCGGGTTTCTCGGTGATCCCCGGCATCCTCGCGGACCATTACGGCATGACGAACATCTCGAAGATCCACGGCGCGGTGCTCTCCGCCTGGGGCGTCGCGGGGCTGGTGGGCAACCAGGCGGCAATTCTCGTGAGCGACAAGATGGGCTTCGGCAACGTGGGCGTGGTCACGATGCTAGTCGTCTTCTACCTGCTCAACCTCGTCAACGCCGCCACGCTCCGCCGCCGCGCCGGTTAAACCCGGAGCGCGTCGTATACGGCGAGGGCGGCGGCGGCCTCCACGCACGGCAGGGCCCGTAGCACGATGCAAGGGTCGTGGCGACCCTGCACGCGCAGACGCGCGTTCTCGCCGGTCTGGAGATTCACCGAATCCTGTTCGATGGCGATCGACGACGTGGGCTTAACCGCCACGCGGAACGTGATAGGCTCGCCCGTGGAGAGTCCGCCGAGGATTCCGCCCGCGTGGTTCGTGACGGGCTTCACCTTCCCGTCCACCATGCGGTAGGGATCGTTGTTCTCGCTCCCGCGCCGTTCGCTCGCGGCGAATCCGTCGCCGAACTCGATCCCCTTCACGCCGGGAATGCCGAAAACGGCCTGCGCGATGCGGTTCTCAAGACCGCCGAACATCGGGTCACCCACGCCCACGGGCATGCCGCACACCTCGCAGGCGATTACGCCGCCCACGGAGTCGCCCGCTGCTTTGGCCGCGAGAATCGCCTCGCGCTGACGGTCGGGGTCGGTCTCGCCGCCGATGCGTTCGGCGCGGGCTTGAACGGTTACGCCCTTCTGCGCGAGGATCTGCAGCACGATGCCGCCCGCAATGCAGAGGGGTGCCGTGAGGCGTCCCGAGAAGTGCCCGCCGCCCGCCACGTCCTGAAAGCCGCCGAAGCGCACCTGCGCGGGCCAGTCGGCATGGCCGGGACGCGGTACGGCGCGCAACGCCTCGTAGGCCTGCGAGCGAGTGTTCGTGTTGCGGATGATGGCGGTGAGCGGCGCGCCGCACGTGACGTCGCCCACGAGGCCGGAGAGGAACTCAGGCGTGTCGGCCTCGCGGCGCGCGGTGGACGTCTCGTCGCGTCCCGGAGCACGCCGGTCGAGGAACGCCTGCAGGGCCGCGCGGTCGACCGAAAAGCCTGCGGGCAGGCCCTCGATCGTCACGCCGATGGCCGGCGCGTGGGACTGACCGAAGATCGTGATGCGGATGTTCTCGCCGTAGCTGCTGCTCATTGCGCCCTCACTTTTCGTCGTACGCGCCGAGGTAGGTGAAATGCTCGATTTCGGGATCGGAGGCGAGGCCGTCCAGCAGCTTCACCACGCGCGGGTCGCGCGGCGACGCCTCGATGTCGAGCGTGAAGCGGAACTCGAAGTCGCTGCCCGGCACGGGACGCGACTCGAGCTTCGAGAGGTTCACGCCGATCGACGCGAACTTCGCGAGCACGCCGCTCAGCGCGCCCGGATGGTGGGCGAGGCTCATCAGGAGCGTCATCTTGCTCGCGTCGGGGTAGATCTGGAGGCCCTTGGAGATGCAGATGAAGCGCGTGTAGTTGGAGGCGACGTTCGAGATGTCCTCCGCGAGTACGTCGAGTCCATAAAGTTCCGCGCACGCGCGGGAGGCGATCACGGCCTCGTCCATGCGGTCGGACGCCGCGAGGTCCGCTGCTGCTGCTGCCGTGTTCGACGCGGGGATCGTGCGCATCTCGGGATGCGAGAGGAGGAACGCCGAACACTGGGCGATCGCGTGCGGGTGGCTAGTCACCTCCTTTACGTCGGAAAGCTTCACGCCGCGTTTCGCGAGCAGCACGTGCCGGATGCGCATCCGCATCGCGCGCACGATCTTGAACTTGTGCTGTGCCATCGCGTCGTAGATGGCGGGTACGGACCCCACGGCGGAGTTCTCTATCGGGAGCACGCCGTAGTCGCACATGCCAGTCTCCACGGCGCGGCAGACGTCCTCGAAGCCGCGGAAGTAGAGGATAGTGGGGAAGGAGAAGAGGCGGCTCGTTGCCTGCTGCGAGTAGGCACCTTCCGTGCCGGGACACGCCACGGTGGCCGATGACGGGAACTGGTCGGGCGTGTTCTTGATTGCGTCGCCGATCTGCGACACTAGCGCGTTTTCGCCCTGGATGGCAGTCCGCTGCCGTCCGCGCGAGATGGAGAAGAGCGTGGTGAAGAATAGGCGGGCCTCGTTCTCCATGTCGGGTCCCACCTCCTTCGCGACTCGCGAGAGGATTTCGCGCTCACGCGCCGGGTTGAGAATCGGCGTGCCGTTAGCGCGCTTCGCCTCTGCCACTTCGGCTGACACGGCGAGACGGCGCACGAACAGCTCGCGCATGTTCTCGTCGATCTCGTTGATCTCCTTGCGGATGTCTTCCAGGTCTTTCATCTTTACATTCCTTTAATCGTGCAACTGGTAGGCCAGCGGGCGGAGCGCGTTCACGCGGCTCATCGTCTCGGCGAACATCTCGGGCGTCTGGCTCTGCGCACCGTCGCACAGCGCGTGCGGCGGGTCGTTGTGGACCTCGATGATGAGTCCGTCCGCGCCCATCACCACGGCGCCCATCGCGCACGGCTCCACGAGACGCGCCACGCCGGTGGAGTGGCTGGGGTCCACGATCACGGGCAGGTGCGTGAGGCGGTGAAGGACGGGGACGACGGTGAGGTCGATCGTGTTGCGCGTGGCCGTTTCGTAGGTGCGGATGCCGCGTTCGCAGAGAATGACGTTCGGATTGCCGCTCGCCATCACGTACTCGGCGCTCATGAGCAGTTCCTGGAGCGTGGCGCTCATGCCGCGCTTGAGGAGGACGGGCTTCTTCGAGTGCGCGCCCACTTCCTTCAGGAGGTCGAAGTTCTGCATGTTGCGCGCGCCGATCTGGATCACGTCCACGTCGTTGAACAGCTCAAGGTGCTCGATGCGCATCAGTTCGGTCACGATGGGCAGCCCCGTCTCGCGCTTCGCCTGGACTAGGATCTCAAGGCCGCGCTTGCCAAGACCCTGGAAGGAGTAGGGGGAGGTACGCGGCTTGAACGCGCCGCCACGCAGCATCGTGGCGCCGGCGGCCTTGACGGCCTTTGCGATGGCGATCACCTGCTCCTCGCTCTCCACGCTGCACGGGCCCGCGATCACCTGGAAGTTGCCGCCGCCGACCTTGAACCCGCTGCAGTCCACCACCGAGTCCTCCGGGTGGAACTTGCGGTTCGCCTCCTTGTACGGCTCCTGGATGCGCTGGACGGTCTCCACGACGCTGAGCGCCTGGACGAGGCCGATGTCGAGGCGCGCTACGTCGCCCACGCATCCGATGATGGTTTCCGACTCGCCCGCGCTCACGTGCGGTGTTACCTTGTGGTCGCGCAACCAGCCGAGCAGGCAGTCAACCTGCTTCTTGTCCGCGTTCTTTTTGAGTGTGATGATCATTTCTTTTTTCTCCTTTTAAGATTTTCTTGAACGAAAACGGCCTCGCTCGTTCTGGAGCGGGGCCGTCATACGATAGGTTTCATTTTGCGATTCACCTTATCAGAATGCGCGGACCGCTCCGGCCGTAAAGCCGAAGTAATAGTACCACGCAAACTTAAAGGTCTTAATCATGCCTTTTTTCCTCAGACGCGGAAAGTATACCACAAACCCCTCCGTTCGCGCAATAGGGAATTTTTGAAATAGTAAGAATTGGGCGCATCTGCGAAATTCACCGCCGAGCCTTCTGATAATTGGAAACAACTATTTGAAACAACTTGCCTTTGGCGCGCGGACTAACTCGCCCGCGCCCATCGGCTAATCTAAAACGACACAGCCATATCAATATCTAATGAGAATAGATGGATAAGATGCGCGGGCGAGTTAGCCCGCGCTCAAAACGCATGGGTGAAAAACGCAGATGCGCCCGTAAAGTATTACGGTATTGCATTCGGACTGTAAATCTTATATACTACCGACCCATGCAAAATATACTCAATGATTTTCAGTTTGTGCCAGATGGCACCACTACCTTGGTGGACGCCTTGTGCCGCTTTATAAAGGAGGGAATCACCTTCGGGCGGATAAAGGGCGGCGAAAAGCTTCCGACCATCGGCGAAATATGCAAGGCGACGGGGCTGACCTTCGCCCAGGCGCGGCGCGTGACGGAATGTCTGGCGAGGGAGGGTTACGTTAGTTCCCGGCCACACGTCGGAACCATCGTCCTGTCGCGCGGAGAAAACATCCTGCGCGGGCGCGTTCTGTTCATCCTGCCCGATGAGGACGTTGGACGGTACCATCCGTGCCAGCTGATAGACATCTTGGGGCGCAGGCTGACGGCGGCAGGCTATTCGTTTTCGATTGCCTCGTTTTCCCGTGACGCGAATGACGATCTCGCTGTCCTTAAGAGCGAACTCCTTCGTGCAACCAATCTTGTCATTGCCGTCCGCGCCACGCCTCAGGTCCAAAAGGTCCTTGCGGAGTCTGGTGTCAGACATTTCTTCGTGTACGGCGACAAGCCGGAATCCGACGACCATCCTTGGATCCGGTTTGCCCCCGAAGAGGCGTTCACGCAGTTTGCCGACCACTGCTGCAGGGCTGGCGTCAAGAATGTCGTACAGGTGCGGTTCGAGGGGGTAGAAATGCTCGACGCACAGCCCGTGCTTGCGAAAAGGGGAATCGACTGCTCTTGGATGAACATATCGCGCGGCAAGGCCGGCTGGGGACGTTTCGATGGCATTGTACACTGCGGCTACGAAGCGTTCGCCGCCATACCACGCTCAAACCTCCCCGAATTATTGCTGTTTTGGAACTCTTTTTTCACGCAAGGCGCAATTATGGCCTTTCTCGCCAATGGTATCAAAATACCGGAAGACGTGAAAATAGTAGCACTTTCAAACACCGGTGTCGGCCCTGTTTACATCACGCCTTTTACACGTTTTGAAATTGATTCTGCTGATGCAGGGCAGAAAATCGGCGATTTCGCTCTCGACGTCCTTGCGAAGAAACACAAGCCAAATCCGCCCCAAATCACGCCACAATACATATTTGGAGAGACCTTCCCGTTCTGAAAGGCGGGCCGGTTGCAAAACCTTTCTTGCTTAAAAAAGCAATGAACGTGCGCCAATGGCAGAGAGGTTTTGAACCTAAAATCCTCGGTTGAAAGTCTCACGCAGAGGTGCAGAGAGGCGGAGAGCGCAGAGAAAGTTCAGAAATCCTACGGAAAAGAAAACCATGACAAGAAGAATCTCGGAAAGCTCTTTCACCCAATTGGGGAAAACAAATACATACTGAAGTAATGGGATAAACTCTGCGAACTCTGCCTCTCCGCGCTTCTGCGTGAGATATAACATGGAGAGGTAAATCGAAATGAGGAATTTAGGTTGAATCTCACGCAAAGGCACGGAAATATAAGGCTAGTCCGAACCGTAATATTACGGCATCGCTAAATCCGTCAAGGAAGAGCTTCCAATCACTGTCTGTGATTCGTGACACCTAGGTGTCATAGGTTGTGACACCTAGATGTCAGTGGGTATGACACCTAGGTGTCATAGGGTGTGACACCTAGGTGTCAGAAATCGGGGCTATATAGGTCATAGCAAACAGGAAAGCAGCTCAAAGGCAAAGCATGGGAAATAAATCGAAGTTGGATTCCGGTTCTTTATGGCGAAAACCTACTCCCCAACTGCCGAATTTAGGGTAAATGCGATTTCCTGCGGATATGTCCACTTTGGGAGTGTTTTGTGCGAATGGGTTCGCCGCTTACGGGTCCGCACCGTAATATTACGGGACACCAACCACGAACCACCAAGTCATCACTCAATAATAACTTGAACACTCCATTGAGTATTGTTCACAAATCTTCGTTGCCAACATTGTTCACAAATCACAAATATCAATTGCAGAGTGGAGGAGGCCCCTCCTATTTGTATTGGTGGCAATGGTGACA
>CACWIW010000084.1 GCA_902761035.1 uncultured bacterium
CAACATCTTCTCAAAGATGGTCGACATGTACATGGAGGAAGCCGTGACGATGGGGATGGTCGTCAACGAGACGCGCACTGCCGAGAACATCACCTTCGCCTCCAGGGCGGACCTCCGCGGCGACGCCGTCGTCGCACTCGCCGAGAAGTACGCCTCCGGAGAAATAGACAAGGCCGAACTCGCCCGTCTCGTCAAGGCGGAGATTCCCTTTGCGGCTGAAATCCCCGATGACCAGTTCGCCAAACACCTCGAAACGGCCCTCGGCGACATCACGGCCCTCAAGCACGACACCCCCGTGGTGGCCAAGAAAAAGTTCGAGAACTTCGCGTTAAACTACGCGAACGGCGCATACTTCGACAAGACGGACGACCTCGGACGCCTAGTCCACCTCCTCGCGAGCCGTACCGCCACGTTGGCCAATCCCGAGAAGAAGTTCCTTGCGGGACTCGACGGAATGGCGACTCGCTGCGCCCAGATGATGCGCAACGCCTTCCCGGACAACAATGTCCAAGTTGTATCGGCCAGGGAGTACATCATAATGGCGCTCAAGGCCATGGCCAAGCAGGCCTTCCACGGCAAGCCTGAAAGCGTGGTCACCAAGGAATGCAAGAATGTCTTCGGTTCCCTCGCCCCCAACGGCGTCCTGTTCTCGGACAGGCTTGTATTCGACCTCGGCCATCGTGCCGCCGGCAGGGACGAAGTGTACCAGTATAACGCCTTCAATTTACTCCAGCAGATTATACGGAAATATGCCAACGTTCCGACGAGGTGGTACATGACCGTGTAGCCCGCCGCCTAAATGAACAATAGGATAACTTTGATTGCTTTTTTCAAAATCCTCTCCTACCCTTGACGCGATTGGGGACGCGCGGCGAAAAATATGGTATAATTTTCGCCGCCTAAGGAGAATAGATGAAGATAGTTACGCAGTTTGCGCTTGCCGCGCTCACCTTGCTGCTGGGATGTCATACGACGTCCCCATACGATTATGTGGAGAACTGGTTGATCCGCGATGATCCGGTTCGCGCGTTTGCCATCCCTTCAGACCTAATCTACGTGCAGAACGACCTGTACACGAAACTTGCAAACGTCAGTATGATGCAGGATTACGCCAGGATGGAAGTCGGATATGGCAAATTCAGCGGCCTCGCGCGCGTGTTTTCACCGCTCGTCGCCTCGTCCGACGACATGGAGGCGGCCATGAAGTGGTACTTCAAGTACCACCACAAGAAGGACCGCCCCTTCATCTTCATCGGCGAAGGCGAAGGCGGGCGGCTGCTGAAGGAATATGAGGCAGACAATGCTTCGAGCCTTAAGAAGAAGGGCCTCGTGGCGAGTTTCTACACGGACGAGCATCGAAAGGGCTTCGTCACGCCGGAGATGGTGGAGAAAATCAAAGAGGCCGTGGCCCGCGCGCGGTTCAAGCGTATCTGGGACAAGGAAATGCCAGAGGAAATGCTCTCGAAATGAAGTCCGCGAGGATGAAGGCGCGGACTGGCGAACGAATCGCAAAAATGGTATAATGTGCGCCCGAACGAAAAGGAGTGTCCATGAATACGTGTTCGACAATCTGGTCTGCACGGGCGGCAGCGTGCGCGCTGTCGCTCGCCTGTATCGGCCTTTGCTTGGCCGCAGACGGGGATAAGCCGTTGCAGTTGCAGACATTGATCGTTTCCAAGGAGGTTAAGTGGCGGAATCCTACCACGGAAATCCACGTGGACTTCGGGGACGTGCGGCATCTCTCGCCGTGGCGCCTCAAATGGCGTATTCCCCGGAGCAGCGGCGCGCGTGGAGGGCAGCTGGTGACGCTCCACGACGCGATGCTTGCCATCAACGCGGAAGTGGCTCGCGATGACGAGATGCCCGAGCACACCTTCGCGTTTGCGGCGGATGGTTCGCTCGCCTCCATCTGCGACATCCCCGTCTCGTCATCCGCCGGCGGCAGCAGGCAGCGAATAGTCGCCAACTTGGAGAACATCGACGGCGTGACGCTGGAAGTAGAGGTCTCACCCAAGCTGATCAATGAGCCCGTGCGCGACTTCGCGAAGATTTCGTTCTTAAGGAAGACGTCCGAAGACCATGCCGAAGCGGGCAATTCGCAGGGGAAGGCCGGCAATACCCCGCTTAAGACCGGGACGCAGCGCACGATCACCCTGCCAGGCGGCGCAAAGATGGAGATGATCTGGTGCGAGCCCGGCTCGTTCATGATGGGCAGCCCCGTATCGGAAGAGGGGCGTTTCGAGGACGAGCCGCAGCACAGGGTCACGCTCACGCATGGTTTCTGGCTCGGCAAGTTCGAGGTGACCCAGGCCCAGTGGATAAGCGTGATGGGCACCAACCCGTCGCGCTTCAAGGGCGATTCACGCCCCGTCGAGACCGTTTCGTGGGCGGACTGCCAGTCATTCATCGGCAAGGTCCATGCGTTATCCGGCCTCGCGGTGCGTTTGCCGACCGAGGCGGAATGGGAATACGCCTGCCGCGCCGGCAGTACGGGCGCTGTCGCTGGAACCGGTCTGCTGGGCGAAATGGCCTGGTATGACATGAACAGCGAGAACCAGACGCATGACGTGGGCATCAACAAGCCGAACGACTGGGGTTTCTACGACATGCACGGCAACGTGCTGGAGTGGTGTTCGGACTGGTTCGCCAAGCCTGAAGTGCCTGGAGCGGCCATGATCGATCCCAAGGGGCCGCCCGCAGGCTCGTTCCGCATGATGCGCGGCGGATGCTGGTTCTACTTCGCGCGTGACTGCCGCTCCGCTTACCGCCTGAAGCGCGATCCGGATGTCCGAAACAGCATCTACGGGTTCCGAGTCGCCTGCTCCTCGCTATGAAGGAGGCCCATTATGCCGAAACCCCTGAAGATCGCGCATGTCGTTAGGCGGTACTCGTCGGCGGAATGGGGCGGCACGGAAACGGTCGTGTGTCATACCGTAGCGGAACAGCGCAAGCTCGGACATGAACCGCGCATCTTCTGCACGGCGGCCCTCCAGCCGCCCGGAGAGCCGCCGGAAGGCGTCAGCTGCTTCCCCTATTTCTACCCATATTTCCCAATGTCGGCGGCTGATCGCCTGAAACTTGACAAAAAAGGCGGCAGCCCATACGCGCCTGCGCTTTTCAAGGCGGTGCGGGATTTCCATCCAGATGTTATCCACATCCATGCGGGCGGACGGCTGGCATGCGCGTCCGTCAAGCTCGCCAAGCGTCTCGGCGTCCCCTGCGTGATGTCCCTCCACGGTGGCGCAGCAGCCGTGCCGGCGAGCGAAATGGAGGAAATGCTGCGTCCGCTCCGAAGGAAGTTTCCTTACGGCGCTATCCTCGATAGGATGTTCGGGATGCGGTTCGACCCGCTGGCGCGCGTGGACGCGATAATCTGCATCTCGCACGAGGAGGAGCGCCTCCTGAAGGAGAAACATCCGGGACGGACCGTCCGCTATCTGCCGAACGGCGTGGAACTGAAGCGGCAAGAGTGCCGCTTCACAGATGTTGAGCCGCTTCGCGAACGACCGAGCATAAACATCCTGTGCGTTTCGCGGATCGACTACCAGAAGAACCAGCTTGCGCTTGTGGATTTGCTGGCCGCGCGCCCAGCTTGCCGTCTGACGCTCGTGGGGCCGCTCACGGCCCAATGGTATGCAGAAAAAATCAAGGCGCGTGTGCAGGAACTCGGCGTCGGCGACCGCTTTACGCTCATCCCCGGCCTGCCGCCGGGCAGTGCGGAGCTGGAGGCGGCCTTCGCGGCGGCGGATGTTTTCGTGCTGCCGTCCGTACATGAGCCGTTCGGCATCGTGGCACTGGAGGCGATGGCGCGCGGAATCCCGCTGATCGCGTCGAACGTGGGCGGGCTCCCGGATTTCGTGAAGGACGGAAAAAACGGCATGCTCTTCGATCCGTCTGCCTCCGGCAGCCTCGCCGAGGCGTTCGACCGCCTCGTCGCCCTCCCGCCGGAGCGCATCGCGCATATATTAGAGGACGCGCGCGCGACGGTGGAAAGCTACGCCTGGCCAAACGTCATCGCCCGCCTCATGGACATCTATGACGAGGTCAGAGTTGGGAGGTGTTGAGATGGTGAAGGTTTTCGTTTTTATTGACGCATTGGGGTGGAAACAGGTCGAGCGCTATGGTTTCCTGCGCGACCTTCTCCCCAACCGGCGGAAGATCGAGATGCAGTTCGGGTTCAGCTGCACCGCCATACCCACGATCCTCACGGGGGAGCGTCCGTCGGTCCACGGACACCTTGCCTTTTACGACTACGCGCCGGCAAAAAGCCCGTTCCGGAAGATGAAGTGGCTTGCGCCGTTCCTCAGACCACGTTCCTTCTGGCGGCGCGGACGCATCCGCCACCAGCTCTCCAAGCTCATCAAGAAGCTCTACGGCTTCACCGGGTACTTCCAGCTCTACGGCGTGCCCGTGGAGCGTCTTCCGAAACTCGACTACTGCGAGAAGACCGACCTTTTCGTGAAGGGCGGCCTCGCCCCGGTGAAGAACCTCGCGGATGTCTGGAGCGAAAAGGGGTACCGCTACCTCATCTCCAACTGGCGGCTCCCGGAGACGGAGAACTTCCGCATCGCGGCGGAGGCGTTCCGCAAGGGCGAAGTGGACCGCGCGTTCGTCTATTCCGCCGCATTCGACGCCCTGCAGCACGACAACGTGGGGCGGGACGACGTGCTGCGGGCGAAGGTGGAGAAATACGCGGACTCCATCCGCGCCCTCCACGATGCGCTCGTCGCGGGCGGCAAGCCGTTTGAGTTGACCGTGTTCTCCGACCACGGCATGACGCCCCTACGCGGCACGGTCGATGCGCCGGCCGCGCTTGAGAAGGCGGGTCTCGTCTGGGGCGAGGACTACGCAAGCGCAATCGACTCCACGATGGCCCGTTTCTGGTGGCTGAAGCCGGAGTCGGAAGATAAGGTCAAGGCGGCGTTTGCAGACTTCCCCGGACACTGGCTCACGGACGATGAAATGAAGCATTACGGCATTTGGCGCGAGGACCATAAGTTTGGTGACGCCATCTTCCTTGCGAACGCCGGCGTGCAGTTCTGTCCGAGCGACATGGGCGTGAAGCCGCTCAACGGGATGCACGGGTTCGATCCGGCGGATGAGGATTCCGCCGCCTGCTGGCTCTCCACCGTGCCAGTCCCAGATGGTGTCTCGCGCGTGTGCGACTACTTCAAAGCCATGCTCTAGGGCTTAGTGCTTGTACTGGGGTAACAAGCCAAAGTTCCTGTGCGCAGCGCGGGCGGCGGGCTTGTCTCCAAAGTCTCCAAAGTCCCCAATGTCCCTTCAGGCGTGTTGCGCTTGGCAGGAAACTGTGCCCCCTTCACGTGAAGACAGCATCCTCTGCGAGTTCAAAGTGCCATTTTCTCATACTTTTTGCTTTTTTGAATGAACATGGTTTACTAATAGGAAAATTATGGTATAATAAAGCGTTTTTTCTACCGAGAGTCTATCTCGGAGGAGAAAGGAGTATATAAAAGTATGCCTAAAACTGCCAAAATTATGGCCGTTGCGGCGGTTATGACGTGTTCTGCGTGCGTTTTCGGAAACATGCAGGACAAGTTGGCCAGGTTCTCTACGCCTGGTCCTGACCGTTATGCCGACGGCTCAATCGTGCGGGACGGCGAGTGTTACGCGCTCGTGTGGTCGCCCGCCGGGACGGCTTTTGCCGGATTCAACGCGGATGGTACGCCCGTTTCATCACGCGACCGCGTGGTGCTCGCGGG
This sequence comes from uncultured bacterium, assembly GCA_902761035.1. GTDB lineage: Bacteria > Verrucomicrobiota > Kiritimatiellia > RFP12 > UBA1067 > RUG572. The sequence goes on from CACWIW010000084.1 coordinate 5,724, forward strand.
GGCGCTCGCCCAGGACGGTAAGTGCCGCGATTCCGTTTTCCAGATTCCCGCTGCGGAATACGAGGCGCTCAAGGGCGGCGAATGGGCCGTGTGCCTTGTCGATACGCGCAACCTCGCCGGCGTGCCCACCGGCACGCGGAACGGCAAGCCCGTACGCGTGAACCGCTGGGGAGTCATCTCCGACGGCGTGGAAATCGAAGATGTCGGCACTTCAACTGGCCGCCGCCTCACAGCCGCGTCCCAAACCACGGGAGGGACGCGCTCCGCCGCGTCCGCCGCCCGTGCCACCAACCTCTCCGCCGTGCCGCAAAACCTCCTGCCGCCGCAGATCACGGCCATTGAGCTTACGGACGGCGAAGTGTGGCTCGCCGTTGACGGCACCGTGCCGTACCTCGACTACACGATCATTTCCGGCGAGAAGCCGAACGACCTCAAGCCAGATTACTTCTCGGAGGTCGTCGAAGGTGACGGCAGGTCCGAGATCGCGATAGGAACGCCGAAATCGCCGAAGCGCCGCTTCTTCAAGGTGAAACGGGCTGAATAAGGGAAAGGAGAATCCACAATGAAACGCATATCCCTTATCCTCACCGCCGCGCTTGCGGCGTTCAATGCGAATGCCGCCGATTCGCTGACAATGGCGGACTTCAACCACAAGATCAAGCTGCAGGTCAATGGCTACACTGGCAGCGAGACGCTCGTCAACTTCCCCGTGCTCGTGCGCGTGTCGGAGACTCGCATTCCGGGCTTCCGCTTTGCGGACATGTCCGCGAAAAACGTGAACGGGAAGTCGATGGGCTTTGACTTGGCCTTCTTTGCGGAAGACGGCACCCGCCTTGAAATCGACAAAGACGTCTGGAACATCGACACAACAGTTGAACCCACCGGCGAGCAGCTCGTGTGGGTCAAGCTCCCGCAGATGAAGCAGGGCACCAAGTTCTTCATGTGCTACAACGTCGATGACGGCAAGTATGTCACGAACGACAATCCCTGGGGCGACTACGTCGGCGTCTGGCACTTGAATGAAACGGGAAAGAATCCGACAATTGCCGATGCCACGGCCAACGGGCTGAACGGCAAGGCGCTCGCCAACAACGGCGAGGCAGTTTCCGAAGGCAAGATCGGAGGTGCCCGCCGTATCGCAAAAGACAGCGGACACGCCCACGGCATCGTCATCGATGCGACGAACGGAGTCCCGCAGAAGGCCGTTGCCGACACCCTCGGCACAGACTTCCATGCCTCATTCTGGATGATGTCAAAAGCGGGGACCAATTATGATGGTGCACTCAAGTGGGGTAATGTCATTGGACGCCGCAAAGGCGATAATGGCTATTCATGGGGCTTCGGGTTTGGTGGCGACAAGGACGCAGGAACGACAATAGACTACATGCGCGTGCATTCAGACAACGTCAACGGCAATTTCAAGTGTACTTCACATGCGATTGGATCGGTGCTGAAAAAGGACGGTGTATGGAATAAGGTTGACCTTGTCTGGAAGTATGCGACAAACGATAATACGCCAGTCGTTAATGTCTATACCAACGGTGTTTTGGATGAGGTAATGACGAAGCATGGCGTACCTGTGAGGCTGGAAAACGCCAATATCGGCATCGGCTGCTCCACGCAGGACAATCCGGATGGAACCAATAATAAGGGGCGCCGCTTCAACGGCGTTATGGACGAGGTGCGTCTCAGGCCCGGACTGAGTGATGCGACCCCGATTCCCAACTGGGCGGACACGATGGCGGACTGGGTGAAGGCCGACTTCGATACGGTCAACAACGAAAGCTTCGTAACGATTGCGCCGCCTGACGTCTTGGCTGTCACATGGGCGGAGGCGTCTGGAATGACCGGTGTCACGAACGTCACCCTGCATGCTGCCGTGGTCGGGGGCATCGTTTCGGGATTCGGTTCGAACACGACGGCCTGCGTGATTCAGGGCAAGTTCTGGAAAGACGGCGAGAGCGAACCTTCCGGATGGACGGATCTGGCGGAGAATCTTCACCTGTACGATGAATTCGAGGTTTCTGTTCCCTGCGAGGAGGGCGCGAGCTACAGCTACAAGCTCCGTGCGGTCGATGACGACGCCGGCGAGACGGAGCCGGTCACGGGAACATTTACGGTCCCGACCCACATCTCGGTGACATGGGCGGAGACCTTCTGCGTCGGCGTGACGAACGTTTTCGAGCACGTCGCCGTCATCGGCGGTACGCTCGACGATATGGGCAGTTCCACCTACGCCACGGTTCAGGGCAAGTTCTGGCATGGCGATACGGAGCCGACGGAGTGGACGACGGTTGGCGAGCCCCTTTCGCAGACGGGGCCCTTCTCTGTGTCCGTTTCGGGTCTGACGGTTCACATGGACTATTCCTTCAAGCTCCGCGTCGTCGGCAGCAGCGGGGCGACGACCGATACGATCTCGGGCACGTTCACGACAAGGGACGAACTGACGGTTGTGTGGTCCGCAGGAGCCGAGCTTCCCGGCATCGAGCGAATTTCGCACGGCTACGTCATTGCCGGCGGCACCATCTACGACCTTGGCGATTCGACATCCTGCCGCATTGTGTACAAGCTCTGGATCGACGGCGAGACGGAGCCGACCGAATGGACGACGCTTTCGGGGAACCTTGTCGAGAACGACACGTGCCACGAGAGAATCACCGTGCTCGACAGCAGCACCTACCTCTACAAGTTCAAGGCGGTCGGTGATTCCGGCGAGGAAACGGCGGAGGTTTCCGGCACGTTCACGACGATGGATGACGTTTCGGGCGAAACGTTCTACTTCGACGACGGCACGAACGCTTATTGGGTGGTGAACGAGTTCGAGCGCTACCTTCCGTTCACCGTGACGGGCTACCCGGGCACCGAGACGCTCACGAACTTCCCGGTGCTGGTCGAGGTCCGCAAGAATGACACCAACGGATTCAGCTACGACGACTTCTACCATACTGGCGGCAGGGACATCGCCTTTGTGGACGAGAAGGGGCACGTCATCCCGCACGAGATCGACACTTGGAACCCGAACGGCATGTCGCTCATCTGGGTGCGCCTTCCCGAGATGAACAACGGGACGAAGTTCACGATGTGCTACCGCAGCCCGCTCGTCCATCCGCCGGACGATCCCGGCAACACGTTCGAGCGGTACGTCGGCGTGTGGCACATGAACGAGAAGGGGGACGGCATCGTGGAAGTCCACGACTCCACCACCAACAACCTCTCCGGCGAGACGCACGCGAATTCGCTTGCCTACAACCAAGGCCGCATCGGCTACGCGCGGCGCGTGGCGCAGCACAGCGGCACATCCTCCACCTACGGGCACATCCTCATCAACGACCACGACGACATCCTGCGCACGGGGGTCGGCAACGTGTTCACGTATTCCTGCTGGAGCAAGCTTGCGGACAACAAGCCCGGTTGGGCGTACCTCGTCTCGCGCAAGCGCGAAGACGCCGACAAGGGCTGGGGCATTCAGTACACCGATGGAGATCTCAATACCAAGCTCCGCGCATGGAGCGGCAGTACGGCAAAGGGCGACTATACGCATTTTAACGTGAGCGGCTACAGTCACACGTCATGGGCCTACTGGACGTTCGTTTACAGCAACACGGTCTTCCGCGCCTATCTCAACGGAGTCGAGCAGACGGGCGCGAACGGGGCGCAGCTTATCGGCATTTCGACTAAACAGCTCCATCAGGTAGCGAACGACGAGACCGCCTATTACAATAGCCTGATCATCGGTGGACAGCAGATCGGCACCGGTGCGCTCAACGGCTGGGTTGACGAATGCCGCTATTCCAAGGGTATGCGCTCGGCGGACTGGATCAAGGCGGAATACTACTCGACGATGCAGGCGACGTGGTGGAACGACCCGGCAAAGCGGTTCGTGACAAAGGGCGACAGGGTCGGCAGGGGAGACGAAACGCCCGTTCCTGTGGTCGTCTGGGAGACGGGCGAAGGCATGCCGGTCACGGTTGTTGACGTGAGCTACGCCTACGTGCAGTTCGCCGGCACGGTGACGTACTGCGGTTCGGGCGCGAAATCATGCTGGATCGAGTACCAACTTTGGGCAAACGGCGAGGAGCCGCCCGGGGAGGACGATTGGACGATCTTGCTTGCTGACGCCACACCGGGCACGAAGTTCTCGATTCCCGTGTTCGGACTCAAGCAGGACATGCCATACAACTTCCGCATCCGCGCCGTCAACGAGGTGGCCGGCGAGAGGCTGCAGACGCTCGAGCACACGGGGTCGTTCCGCACGAACGGCAACGTCAACGAATCGGCCGCAGACGGCGAGCTGATGCGTCTCGACAACAGGTTCGTCCATCTGTACCGCCGCGGAGAATACACGTTCACGACGCCCGACTACGTGACGAACATCGAGATCATCGTCGTGGGCGGCGGCGGCGCGGGCGGCTACAAGATCGGTGGCGGCGGCGGCGGCGGCGGCGTCTATTACAGCAAGTCGTATGGCGTCACGACGAACACGACCTACTTCATCACGGTCGGTCGAGGCGGCATTGCCCCGGCCAACACGACGACAGCAAGTTCAGAGGGGAAAGGCGAATATTCCACATTCTCGCTTGACAGCGATCACGAGCATCCGCTGATCGAAGTTCCCGGCGGCGGCGGCGGCGGAAGCTGTAGCACGACCGAGACGATCGTGACCGGTGGCAATGGCGCTTCCGGTGGTGGCGCGGGCGGACGTGGCGATGCAGCGACAAAAGGCGAGAAAGGCGGTTCGGCCTTGTCGGTGGCGGGTATCGTTTACGGTCACAACGGCGGCGACGGCAATCACAAGCAGAACAGCGGCGCCGTGGGTGCGTATGCGGCTGGCGGCGGCGGTGGTGGCCAGCGCGAGGGGCTTACCGCTAGTTCCGATACCTGGTTCGGCGGAGGCGCGGGCGGTTCGGGCGTCGCCTCCGACATCCTCGGTGAACCGCTTTGGTTCGGCGCGGGCGGCGGTGGTGGATACGCCTATAAGTTTGACGCCACTGGCAATCACTCCAAGCCTGGGGCGGGTGGTTCCGGCATCGGCGGAAATGCGGCTGATGTCAGAAACGGGACACCTGCGACATCCGGCGTCGCCAACACCGGCGCGGGCGGCGGCGGTGGCAGCAGCTTCTGCAAAGGCGACAATGTTGACAATACCAAAGACACATACTGGCAGGGTGGTAACGGTGGCGACGGCGTGGTGATCATCTCCTACGAGGTGCATGGTCGCGACCCCATCGCCGACGAACCGCGCATTTCGATGACGAGCTGCAACTACGTGGAGGAGGTAAACGAGGAGGCGGGGAACGATGTCGCCGGCATCGCCAAAATCGACTACCGCCTGTATTGGGCTGGCATGCAGAACGACCTTGCCGACATCTTCGTACACTACAGCACCGTAGGGCCGGAGGAGCTCGACAGCACCGAGGGCGGCAGTTGGGTCAAGGTTACTGAAGCGACGGTTGGCATCGGCAGCACCGTATTCACGCCGCCGGAAGTCGGCTATACGTACTGGGTGCGCCTCGTCGCGCGCAAGGGCGGGAACTCGTATGCGTTTTCGGAGGAGATCGCCTCGTTCACCGTGCCCGCCATCACGCTCACGGCCGCCCAGTGGACTGAGTCGGAGAACTCGCCCGCTGAAGATTTCGCAACCATCACCTACAAGCTCCACGATACGAACGAGGAGACGCACCTCTACTGCTATTGGAGCGAAAACAGGGCGCAGCTTGAGGGCGACGAACCGCCGTCTGGCGAAGGCGTGTTCATGCTCGACCTTGGCGCGAACACCCATTCCAATCTGTCCTCGAAGACAACCTTTACGTTGCCCGCGACCGAGGGCCTCGAACGCAACAGGACGTACTACTTCCGACTTGCCTCCGGCGACGACCAAGGCATCGAGCTCTTCCCCTCGGCGGAGATCGTGGAACTCGATACGAAAGAGACGCCGAATACCGTACTCAACAATGCGACGTGGGATAACAGCAACGTGGCTACGGTCAACTTTACGGCGATCGTCGGTAAGCTTGATCCGGAGGAGGTGCAGCTTGTCGCGCTGTACTCACGTGTACAGGGCGATGTGGCAGGAAAGGATCCCGAGACGAAGGAGTCGGTGACGGCTGTCAGCCTCGGATACTGCTCCGATCTCGGTCTGGACGTTTCCTCGCCGTCCGCGACCTTCCCGCTCTGGTCGGATGCGGCCACCAACTACTATGTTCGCATTGCGCTGGCTACGAACGTCGTCGAAGAGATACCTTACAGCGTCGTCACGAACATCGTCGAGGAGCCGGAAGGTGTGTTTACGACGAATATCGTCGAGACTGCGGCACACGTTGTCACAAACCTTGCCATCATTGCCGGGTCGTATTCGCAGGCGACAAAGCAGATCGCCGTATCCGCAGTTGAGCCGCGTACGCTGCTCTACATCGTGACGGCGAATCCGAAGGTGATGTGCTATGGCGACGAACCGTTGCCGCTTGACTATGGTTTCAAGTATGCCGGCCAGATGGAAGGCTGGGGTTGGGAGAACAGGTATGCGCTAGAGGGCGATATCGCCTGCGAGGTCACTTCCACGTCGGCTTCCGGGAACTATCCCATCACGAAAGGGACGCTGATTCTTCATAACGGCGGGCAGGAGCAGCTCCACACCGACGATGATGGCGTGGAGCGGAAGTACCAGCACAAACTGACCTATTCTGGCGCGATGTACACGATCACCAACGCCGTGTTCACGGCGGACATCGAGGATGTCGTCACCAACTACACGGGCGATGCGTTCGACGCGAGCGGGCTTGTTAAGACGGTCTCCGGCATCCGCAACGAGCAGCCAGTCACATATCGCTATCGTGCGAACGGCGCGGGCGACTGGGTCGATATGCCCGCATTTACGAACGTGGGGAACCATCTCGTGCAGTTCGTGGCATCGGCCCCGAACCACGACGACGTGCACAGTTCGTTCAAGGTGACGGTGACGCCGGCGCCGCTGACGGCGACGATCGAGGGCGTGACGGTGAACTACACGGGAGCTACCATCGTTCCGGCGGTAGTCACCAACGTGATTGGGCTAGTGCGGGGCGATATCAACCCGCTCACGTGCGAGTTCCGCGATGAGGTGGGCGAATGGCAGAGCGAAGTGCCGTCGTACGTCATGCCCGGTACGTACAAGCTCTACTTCCGCGCGTCCGCGCCGAACCATACGACCTTTGTGACGAATTGCACCGTTGTGGTCAACGGTTGGGACTTCAAGGTCAACATGGACGGCATGACCGGGTATGGAACCCCGATCATCATGGGCAAGCCCGAATGGATCGTAAACAACAACCTGACGGGAATGACGGGAGTGGAGCTTTCGGACAACGACACCCGCTATGGTGCGCTTGACGCGGTTTGTGCCAACGGGCTCCGCCTGTGGCAGAACTACGTCCTCGAGCGCAAGGACTTCTCCAAGAAGGTGGTCGCCACGATCATGCAGCAGGGAAGCGTGGTGAATCCGAACTCGTTCGTCGTCCACTTCCCCAACATCGAGCCGCTCATGGGCACCGGTCTCAAGGTGCGGTACCGCCTCGACAGGAAGCTCAGGCGCAATCATCCGACGAAGGACGAATTCGCGGCGGCGAGCTTTGAGCTTGGCGAGCTGACAACCAAGTACGAGACTAACATCCAGCTCGATTCGGCCGATCCAACGGGGCTTTACGTGTTCAACATCGTGTTCTCGCCGACGAACGAGACGCTTACGGGCCAGTCGGTGATCGCCTCTTGCGCCACCATCGGCGTGATGCGCGTTTCGAGCGCACTCACGAATACGGTGACGGTCGCGCCGTGGATGTCGATGTCCGTTGACAGCACAAACAAGATCGAAGTCGCTGTGGCGGATGTGGTCAATCCGTTCTGCATTGGAGGCGGCGACGGAATCTATGCGTATGAGACCGCGAACGACGCGTTCCGCGTCTGGGAACGCAAGGGAAATGGTGGGTGGACCACCAATGCAACCGTTACCGTAAAAGGCGTTTCCGAATCTCCGGCGGCAGAGGTGGCAACCTTCGGGCCAGGCAAGGCGTTTTGGCTTGTCCGCAACGCGCCGGGCGACTACATCTACCTTGTCGGACGCTACACGGGCGATGACTACGAATTCAACCTTGGTGGCGGAACGGTGGAGTCTCCCGGCTTCACGCTTGTCGCGAACCCGACGTTCTTCGACATAGACTTGAACGATCTCGTGTTCGTGGACGGCGAGGGCAACGCGGCAACACCGGCGGCGGACGACCGCATCGTGACGCAGGACATCGCGGGAATGCAGACGGTCTATTTCCGGCATAGGACAACAGGAAAATGGGGATGCAACGTGCCAACGAAGGTCGGAAACCGGATTAAGCAGGTGTGGACTGAGGGCGGCACGATCCCCGCTGGCACCGGCTTCTGGTATAACCGCACGACGGGCGGCGTGCTTAAGATTAAGTTTGAGGCGGCGAAATGAGATTTGACTGGTTCAAGATAGCCGCGTTTACGGCGATAGCCCTGATGGCGGATGTGTCATCCGCCGGCGAGAACGACGTTCTCTACTGGATGATCAACGACAGCGCGACGGTGACGAAGGGTGACGGTACGGAGGTGACGATCTCCGACTACTTCGCCGATCCGACGGTGGCCACGTCCGGCTCCGATTTCGCCGCGCGCATCCGCGTGACAGGCGGCAGCATTCAGGACGGGCAAGACGTGTTCCTCGACCTCTACATTCCCGGCTATGGCCTTGACGTGGGCGGCGGGGAGTATGGCGTGTCGTTCACCGACGAGAGCGGCTACTGGGGCGCGGGCGTTCCGACCGGCAACCAGTCGCCGTCGGGCGACTACTCCGAAGGGACGCCTGAGTACTGTTTCACCGTGGAACTTGGCAACATCGACTCCAGCGACAACTGGACGACTGTGGCTACGAGCGCGTCGGCGACGTATTCCTCGCTTGGTGCCTACATCCACGAGTCGTTCGGATTGAATCCTTCGGCGATGGCAGTCTGGACGCCGACGAGTTTTTATACGCCAGTTCCCGAGCCTTCGAGCGGCTTGCTGACGTTGCTTGGATTTGCGTTCCTGGCGCTCCGGCGCAAGAGAAAAGAGGCATGATGGCATGACGGGCGGCTGGCAAAGTTTCCGCAACCGTCTCTACGTGCTGCTGTTCGGTGCGGCAGTTGCCACACTTGCGTGGGTGTGGCAGTTTGATTCCGTGCCGCCCGACCTGATGGAGCACCTTTCCATCGCAGCAGGCTTGCGTCCCCCGAAAGACACGACTGCGTTGTTGTGGCAGTACATCGCTGCTCCGCTTTGTCGCTGCTTCGGCATCCAGACGGCAGAGACCGTCCTCCGCATGGCTGGGCACGTGTCGCTTGGTGTCCTTGCCGTTCTGGTCGTGATGCTTTTTGAAATGATAGTGCCCGCATCGCTCCGGCGCGGCGAACACGTCGTGTGGTGGTGGCGCGCGTGGGTGCGCATCGTGCTGTTCCAAGGTGCGGCCATCTTCTGTTGTTCCAATCCCGTGTGGAAGACGTTCTGCTGGTTCTCGCCGTCCGCGCTTCAGGCACTCCTTGTAGTCCTGACCGTCATCTTCATCACCGTATATTTCAAAAACGGGCGACGCCCCATGCTTTTTTCGGCGTTTGGGGTTTTGGGGCTTCTTTCCGCCGACACGCCGGTGGGCGCGGTGATGCTTTTCGGCTTGGTGGTCTTGCTGTACATCCGCTGGCGCCTGTATGGAGTAGAAAACCCGGTAGTGGTGGAGAATCCTCTAGCCAACGCGCTTCTGCCGTGGCGTCTCACGCTGTCGTTCCTGGGGGGCGTGATCATGGGCACGGCGCTTGAAGTGTATGCGTTTGGATACCTTGACGGCCTCGCGGCGTTTGGTTGGAAAGATTGGAGCGATTACGCGCTTGCGGTTCCCATTCGTTATTTGAGGGCGCTCTTGAACGCCTGCTCACCGGCCGGCATGTTCATCTTCTTCGTCGTGGCGGTGTGTCCCGTGCTGGTCGAGCTCGGATTCATCAAGCGGGCGACGGACGACGAGAAGCACCTCGAGTACTTTGACGGTCTGATGTTCCTGATTTGCTGTCTGATTGCGTTCTCGCAGTTGACGGGCGCGAAAGAGCTTTGGTTCTGGACATGGGCGGGTGAACACGGGTGTGTGCGCGACGACGTGCTGAAGTGCGTGGCGGCGTTTCTCTGTTCCCTGGCGGTGCTATGGGCTCTTTCCGTTTTCACCATCGAGTTGTATCTGCGCAACTTCCGCCGCATCACTACTCTTCGCTTTCAGGACGCTGCGGAGTCGGCTGGGGCTGCGGAGGCGTTCGCCTCCCTCAACCGCGTTCAGCGGGTTGTCCGCATTGTGTTCTTATTCCTGCCCGTCCTGATCCTCGGATGCGTGATCCCGTTCCGCGCACAGCGTCTGGAGCGTACGATGCTCGGCGTGGTATCGGACGCCGCGCGCGAGACCGCCGAAGAGTGCCGCGATGTGGAATACCTGTTCACGGACGGCGGACTGGACGCGGCGGTGGAGCTGGCGGCGGCGGAGAAGGGTGACCGCCTGATTACGCTTTCCATGATGGGCGGGAGCGAAGATTCGCGTGAAATCTACCTGCGCACGCGGGGCGTCACAAACGCGGAGGACAAGGTGCTGCTCAAAAGCGGTGCGCCGGACGTGCTGAGGACCTGGGTGCAGACGCGTCCCGACAAGGCGAAGGACTACGCCGTACAGATCGGATTTGAGTTGTGGCAGCGTCATGGGCGTCCAATGCCGACGTGTTCGGGTCTGGTGGCTCGTCCCGAAGGGCTTGCGCCTGAAGAGGCAACTCGCGGTGCGGAGGCAGCGCGCGCTCTTGCGCGGCGCGTCCTCGCAATATACGAATGGGGCGATCCCGATGGGTCTGTGGACCGATTGCTGCGAAATGCGTTCATGTTCGTCCAGTGGCGTCTGGCGATTCTCGCGCGTCACCGCGCGAACGCCTACGACGAGGCGGGAGAGCGTGACCGTGCGATGGAGGAGACGCAACTTGCCGACGAGCTTGACAAAAATAACGCCGCGCTCGACAACATCCGCGCCACGATGGCGTGGGCAAGCAAGCGGAAGCTGGAGCGCATGACGGCACGTGAGGGGTTGAGGCGCGGACTCAGCCGCGCGGACTTCGCCCTTGCCCGTCCGTTCGCGTTGAGCGTGCTTGACGTTTCGCCGGACGATCCGTCCGCCAACTTCGCAATCGGCATGGACTTCTTCGTGCAGGGACAGTACGCGCGCGCGCAAACGTATCTGGAGCGTTGCCTTGCGACCCGTCCCAATGACCCTGCCGTTCTCAACAACCTTGCTCAGTGCCATCTGCGGCGGGGGGACCCGAAGGGGGCGCTCCCATACGCGGAGCGCGCGCTGGAGATACTGCCGAACGCGCACGAGGTGAGGCGCACGGTCGAACGCATCAAGAAACAGTTAAGCAAGTAATATCTCGCTACGGTAGTATCTCACGCAGAGGCGCAGAGAGGCAGAGAGCGCAGAGAAAGTTCAGAAATCTGCCGGAAAAGAAAAATATGACAAGAAGAATCTCGGAAATTTCACCCAATTGGTGAAAACAAATACATGCTCAAGCAATGGGATAACCTCTGCGAACTCTGCCTCTCCGCGCCTCTGCGTGAGATATAACATGGAGTAGTAAATCGAAATGAGGAATTTAGGTTGATATTTTTGATTTGTGAACAATTTTGGCAATGAAGATTTGTGAACAATATTCGATAGGGGGCACTTTATTTGTTGAATGATGACTTAGCGTTTGCCCATGCCGAAGAGCTTTAGCGTGGAACGGAAGTCGGCGGGGAGAGGGGAGTGCGCCTTGATTTCCGCGCCTTTCACCATGGGATCGGGCAAGGTGAGCGAGGCGGCGTGCAGCATCTGTCGCGGCACGGCCATGAGACGCGGATCGCGCGCGCTCTTGAGCCCGAACGTGCGGTCGCCCAGAACAGGATAGCGGATGCTTGAAAGATGGCGGCGGATTTGGTTCGTGCGGCCCGTCTCGATGCGCACGCGCAGGAAGGATGCGTCGAGCCCCGCCGCCTCACGTGAGACGTGCGAGAGCGCCCGTTCGCCGTCGAGCGGCGCATCGACGGTGAAGTGCGCGTGCTCAAAGCGTCCCGCGACGATGGCGAAATAGGTCTTAGCCACGCGGTGCGTCTTGAACACCTCCACGGCGGCGAGGTACGCCTGGTAGTTCTTTGCAAAGAGAAGGCAGCCGGTCGTATCGCGGTCGAGACGATGGACCGCTTGAAGCGTCGGCTCGTGCAACTGGGTGCGGAGAATGGCCTCCACGCTGTTCGGGTCGCTGCACGAGACGATACCGGCGGGCTTGTCCGCCACCACGTAGAACTCCGTATCCACGAGCACGCGAACGTGCCGGCGTTCGGGCGAGGCTTCGGCGGGGAGCTTCTGCGCCACGTTCGAGCCCTTCTGGCGCTTGGCGGCGGAAATGACGGCGCGGGGAATCTCTACCGAATCCCCGATCTTGAGGGCGTGGTGCGCAATCCACACGCAGCGGCGGTTCACCCACACGCTGCGTCCGTCGATGATCGCCTTTGCGGCACGGCGCGAGAGGCCGAGACGCCCGGCGAGGAAGTCCTGGAGCGGCTTCGCGGCGTCCGCCTTGTTGACAAGGAGGACTTCGACGTTCGATGCGTAGCGTGGGGCCTGTCGCATGGCTACACCCGTATTACTGAACCGACGACGCCGAATATCTTCTTGCCGTGGACGTCGGGCGCGAGGCGCACCTCCACGTCTTCGGATCCATCGTCGCCCTCGGCGTGCAGACAGAGCGCTCCGGGTTCGCCGGCGTATGCCTGCGCGAAGAGCGGCTGGAGCGGATCGTCCGCGAGGATGTCCGCGAAGGAGAGCTTTGTGACCTCAGACTCCTCGGCGTAGCCGAACGTATCTAGGAAAGACTGGTTCACCCAGCGGAAGCGTCCGTCGGGCAGGCAGGCGAAGAGTGCGGCCTGCGAGACGTCGGCGGCGTTCTCCTTCGTGCGGAAGAGGTCGAGCTGGCGGCGGCGGCGTTCGGTGTTGCGGATGGTGAACACGAGGTCGCCAGGGTCCAGGAGGTCGATTACCGACACCGTCACCTCGGCGGAGAACGTCGTCTGGTCCTTGCGGAGGCAGTTCGCGTCGAGCATCATGTGTCGGGCCTGGTCGAGTCCCGCGCGGATGCGCTGCACGATCGCAGGCGTGACGCCCGGGATGAACAGGCTGACGGGACGGTCGATCACCTCGTCCGTCTCGTACTGGAAGAACTCCTTTGCGCGGGGGTTGATTTCCAGAAGGTGCCCGTTTGGATCTGTGATCAGCACCGCGTCGTACATACCCGTCAGTAGCTGGCGGAACAGCGAGCGGTGGTCTTTCATTGTATTGACGCCTGACATGGCTTCCCCTCCTATTTGTTGAACATGAATTCGACGACGTCGCCGTCCTGCATCTCGTATTCCTTGCCCTCGGGGCGTAGCGCGCCGGCGGCGCGCGCGCCCGCCTCGCCGTTGTGCTTCACGTAATCGTCGAACGCGATCACCTGCGCGCGGATGAAGCCCTTCTCGAAGTCCGTGTGGATCACGCCCGCGCATTGGGGCGCCTTCCAGCCGCGGCGGAACGTCCAGGCGCGCACCTCTTTCGGACCCGCCGTGAGGAAACTTGCGAGGCCGAGCGTGTGGTAGGCGAGCTTGATCGTGCGGTCGAGCGAGCTTTCCGTGAGGCCGTAGCTGGAGAGGAACTCCTTCGCCTCGGCGTCGGAGAGCCCGGCGAGGTCCGCCTCCATCTGCGCGCAGATGGTCACCATCTCGCA
>CACWIW010000085.1 GCA_902761035.1 uncultured bacterium
GCTCAAGGAGCTGAAGGCCAAGGCCGAGGCCGAACGCCGCGCGCGCGAGGAGATGTCCACAAAGACAATCGGCGGCGCGATGGTGAAGCGCACGCTGGAGACGGCCGCCGGAACCGCCAAGAAGGACAAAGAGGCCGACGACAGGGTGCGTCGGGCTCTCGACCGCGACTTCGGCGCGCCGGCGCCGGAAAAGAAGCCCACAGCCGCGCCTCCGACCAAGGAAAAGGACGAAGCGCCGGCTGTCATCGACTTCAGCGACGATTTCAAGTAAGCGTGCGGCATCGCAGCCCCCGAAACCGAAGTGGAAGGCAGAAGATGAAACCTAACGGAAAGGGCGTAATCAAGTGGGTCAGTACGCAGAACCTGTACCGCGACGACTTATGGTACAAGCTAAAGGCCTGCCTGAAGGCTTGGGGCGTGACGGCGTTAGTCATGTTCCTTTTCCTCTTTATCCTTTTTTTGATAGCTGAGAAGTTCAGGTTCTCTCTCAAGTTGTTCACCTTGCCAAGTATTGTGGGGGGCGGGTCATTCGTCTTCCTGACGGCGTTCACGCTGCCGAGCCTGTTTCTTTTTGCGTGGGCGAACGGCGGCGTGGACGAGTGGGAGTGCGAGTTGGACCGCCATGGCATCAATGGACGAAAGATTGCGCACAATCAAGGACGACTGAAGTTTCTGCGTTCCATCGCCTGGATCATGATGCTTTTCCCGATGAAACCGGGACAGCGGATGGCATTGCACAATTTCCTCTACGACAAAGGACAGAAGGAGAAGTATTTTGATCTCAGTATGTTGAGGGGCGCTACCTGCGACGAGAAGCGTGGCAAGATCGCGATCGACACGTTGAACGGCGTCGAGAGCATCTACATGCCGCGCGAGGTCTATGCCGAGGTCGCGGAGTTCATAGAAGTGCTGCGGCAGAAGAAGCGCGCGAAGCGCAAGCCCGCCGGCGGCAGGAAAAGAAAGCCGAAAACAGTTCCTGAAACAACTACCGAAGAGAAAGAGGTCACGGCATGAAAAGATGTCACTTCGTGAAACGGCTCGCATTTGCCGCCGCTGCGCTGTTGCTTGCGGTTGCCGCCGCGCCTATTGTACGCGCAGACGAGATCGACGACGCCGTGGCGATGTTCACGGCGGACGACGGCCTCACCGCCGCCGAGAAGATCCCTGCCCTGAAGGCGCCCATCGAACGGATTTCTTCACGCGCGTCGTCCTCCTCGCACGCGGGCGGATCGTCGCGGAAGGGCGTCCGGAGGACGCCCTCTCCTCCGAGCACATCGCCACCGCGTGGGGCGTCCCCGTGGACCTTCGCTCAATCCGTGCCGCTACGATAGTTCGGGCGATTTCGCGCATTCCAGCCGCGTTTCCACCGCACCATGGAGGTTGATGTGCGGGGAATAAACGGTAAGCCGAGAATCACTTCGACGTTATATGGAATAATTCAGCAGTAATGACGTTCTTTTTCTAGTAATACTGCATGATAACGCCTTGACAGGTTCACGGAAAGTTCACATTGGATTCACATTGGATTCACCATGGATTCACCAACAATTCACCAAAGACTCGTGAAATTGTGGAGTCCGCCGCCTACGCTTCTCGCAGGAATGAACATGAGGATAACTTTTATTGCTTTCACTGTCGGGAGATGATGAGATTAGGAGTTTCGGAGGAGATTAGGGGGTTTGATTTCCCTACGTGGGCTTTGGGACTTCTATTCTATCGTCCTTGCGCCCATCGGTAGGGTCACGCGTCCCGCGTGGTGGGGCGAGGCGTCCCGCCGAGCCGCCGCAAAAGGCCGGTTCGCAGCAGAATTTGCTTTGGTGCGCAGCGGAGCATGCTTTGGTGCGCAGCAAAGCATGTTTTGGTGCGCAGCGGAGCATGTTTTGGTGCGCAGCAAAACCTTCGACGGTGCGCAGCATTGAAGTGTGCCAACTGTGTCAAGATGGCACACTCATGGTAGGAACCCAGACTTTTGCGTTATACCCCAAGGTGCATGGGACCAATCGGACATGTCAATGTGCTTGGAATGATGGGGCCTCTACCATCCCACTCCTCAAAGAATCGAGTTCATAATGCTTAAGAATTCTTGTTTCAGTCTGTGTTCTTCGGTATAACGATGCGTTATCCTTACCCCCGTTTTTCATCACGCCGTCAAGAAGCCCCTACAAGTCCAACCGACAAGGTCTGCACCATCATGTACAGAATCCTTCGCCACTCACTTCCAAGCACCGCCCCTCATTGTGGCTCATAAATCCCCCCTGCGCAGCTCATAAATCCCCCCTGCGAAAGGTGGGGCGAGCCCTCCGGGCGAGCCGCATCAACCAAAACCACGTTCCGCACCGTAATCTCACCCCTCATACCCGCTACTTCACTTATCGCGATATGTGACGTAGCGCGCATTCACATCCCAAACCGCGCGCAAAACTTCAACTTCCCAAAATCCTGCTTGCGTTGGGCGGGGGAATGTGGCATACTATTTTCGTGTTGCCCGTAAAAAGGCGAGATAACAGATTATCCGTGTGGAGGTAGGGTCACGCATCCCGCGTGACCGAAACGGTAGGGCGAGGCGTCCCGCCGAGCCGTAGCGGCTCGCCCGGAGGGCTCGCCCCACCTGCTGGGAGAGCCGCCGTGGCTCGCCCCACCCCCGAGCCGTAAAGAGAATAGAACCAACTTGAAAGGAAAAGCAAAATGAAAGTAAAACTGATGATGATGGGCGTTGTCGCCGCGATGGCGATGGGCGCGACTGCAGAAATCACCAACACCGTGAAGGTCACGAAGTTCCACCAGTCGTATCCGTACACGGGCAAGGCGACGGTCGAATACACGGTGGGCGGGACGCTTCCCGCGAACGCCGTCGCGGAGATCATCCTCAACACGGACGACGCGAGCGCGACCTTCACCAACAAGAACATCGTCACGGGCGCGAATTCGCATGTGATTGATTTCGCCTCGTCTTTCGGCGGCGCGTTGCTGCTCACCAACGCCTCGTTCGTGGTGACGATCGCGGAAGGAGCTGGCGGTGGTGGCTCAAGCGGCGGCCTTGGCGGCGTGCAGTTGTGGGAGGGCGGCCCGTACTGGGCGGAGTGCAACGTGGGCGCTACGAAGCCCGAGGAATATGGCTACTACTTCTGGTGGGGCGACACGGTGGGGTACACCCGAAGCGGAGGTACTTGGAATGATTACGGAAATGGTGATGGTTCTGGTGAATATTCCGACGTGACGTGGGTGTCGAGTACGGGCGAGCAAATGAGTAGCAGTCCGTTCCTTTATTCGTCGTGTCCGACCTCGGACAAAGGCGATTCGGAGCTTCGCTCAGCGGGCTACATTGATTCGACCGGCAATCTCGTGGCGGCGCACGATGCTGCGACGGCGCATCTCGGTGCCCCGTGGCGCATGCCGACGAGCGGTGAGATTCAAGTACTCGTCGACAATTGCACCACCACGTGGATCACCACCAACGGCGTGTTCGGGCAACTAGTGACGGGCAAGGGGGCTTATGCGAACAGGAGCATCTTCCTTCCGGCTGCCGGCTACGGCAACGACTCGCTCCTCCGCAGTACGTACAGCTACTACTGGTCCTCTACGCCGGATTCGGACTATTCGGGCGGCGCGTGGTTCCTCTACTTCTTTTCGAGCGACTTCTACCGGAGCATCAACTTCCGCTACATCGGGCAGTCTGTTCGTCCTGTGCGCGGATTTGCCGAATAGCGCGCGAATAGCGCGCGTATTCGATTTATTCTGATTCATTTGATTCATTATGTGGTGTACATGAAGAAGGAGGTATTATGCCAGCGGTGTTTGAACAGGTGGAGCGATTGAGCGTCAGTGACAAGATGCGCCTTATGGAGTATCTTGTCAGATCGCTTTCGATCACGGTCGTGCAATATGAAAACGTTCCGCACCTTAAGGAGAAACGTCGCATTGGGGCAATGGCCGGGAAGTGGCGTTTGCCGACAGAAGAGGAGGATCGTGCGATGGATGCCGAGATTGAGTCGATGTTCGAATGCCTTCAGAGGGGCGAATGATGAGAGTCCTTCTAGATACGCATATTATGCTCTGGTCGATGTGTGGCGATCCTCGGCTTTCAAGCAAGGCTCGTGCAATCATCGAGGACGAGAGCAACGAGTTGTACTTTAGTTCGGCGTCGCTCTGCGAAATATCGCTGAAGAGGAAAATTCATCCCGGGCAAATGCCGGTTGGCGCACGCGAGGCGAGGACGGCGTTCGTTGCGAACGGATACGGGGAACTGCCGTTTGAAGCTTCTCATGCCGAGGCAATGGATGATCTTCCCATGTTGCACCGCGACCCGTTCGACCGGATGATCCTTGGGCAGGCTAAGGCGGAGGGGATGAAAGTCCTTTCACATGACAATCGTTTCCCTGGTTATGGTGATTTTGTGATCGCGGTGTGAAAAGTCATGGTGTCGATTGGGCAGAACATTGATTTCGAAAGCGAGATAGGCGTGACGCCTCGCCCCATCATTTTAAAGGAGAATAACGATGAGTAAGTTGAGAGTTGTAAGTTGTAAGTTGGGAGTTGCGGTGCTGGCGCTGCTGGTGGGGCGAGCCGCATCGGCGGCAACGCTGGCGCGGCAGTGCGGCGCGTTCGGCATCGTCACGTACGATCCGCTGCCCGTCACGGAAACGCAAACGACGCAGGTTCCGGTTCCGTATGCGTGGCTAAACGCGCACGTTCCGGGAATAGCGTATGCGTGCGAGGCGTATGAGGCGGCCGCGACGGCGACGGCGGCGAACGGGCGTCCCGTGTGGGCGTGCTACGCGTTAGGGCTCGACCCGCAGGATGCGACGAGCGACTTCCGGATCGCGTCCTTCCCGATGAAGGCGGACGGCACGCCGGACTTTGCGAACGTCGCGTTCGATCCGCTGCAGGCGCAGTGGAACGTGCCGGACGCGCCGGTGACGTGGAAGGGCGCGGCAACGCTGGAGGGGCCGTGGAGGACGGTGACGGAGGAGGTAGGGCGAGGCGTCTCGCCGAGCCGCGGCTCGCCGGGGACGGCTCGCCCCACCATGCAGTTCTTCAAGGCTGTGGTCTTTGGCGATGCGGACGACGATCTCGGCGGCGTGCAGCTGTGGGAGGGCGGGCCGTACTGGGCGGAGTGCAACGTGGGCGCTTCCAAGCCCGAAGAGTACGGCTACTACTTCTGGTGGGGTGATACGGTGGGGTACACGAACACGGGAAGCGGATGGATTTCGGTCAAGGACGGAACAAGCATTTCGTTCAGCTCTTCCGGCATTGCCGCCTCGACCTACAACAAAGACAATTCGGCGCTTCTGTCGGCGGGTTACATTGATTCTACCGGCAATTTGGTGGCGGCGCATGATGCGGCTACGGCGCACCTCGGCGCCCCGTGGCGCATGCCGACGGATGCGGAGTTCTCCGCTCTCGTCGAAAATTGCACCACCGAGTGGATCACCACGAACGGCGTGCCTGGACGACTAGTGACGGGCAAGGGCGAGTATGCGAACAGGAGTATCTTCCTTCCGGCCGCCGGCTACGGCTACGACTCGAGCCTCATCCTCCTCGGCTCGGACGGCAGCTACTGGTCCTCTACGCCGGATTCGGACTATTCGGGCATCGCGTGGTTCCTCTACTTCAGTTCGGGCAGCTTCAGCGGGAACACCTACGGCCGCTACGACGGGCAGTCTGTCCGTCCTGTGCGAGGATTTGCCGAATAGCGCGCGAATTGCGCGCGTATTCGATTTATTCTGATTCATTTGATTCATTTTGGGGTGGTGGTAGTTGGTGGTTGGTAGTTGGTGGTTGGTAGTTGGTGGTTGGTTGGTGGGGGTGGGTTGGTGGGGGTGGGTTGGTGGGGCGAGGCGTCCCGGCGAGCCGCGGCGGCTCGCCCGGAGGGATCGCCCCACCTTGTAGGCTCGCCCCACCTTGCCGCGACAAAAAAAACGAGCGGAGAGATGCTTTTTTCCCCCGTTTGGGCGGGAGATTTGGTATAATCTTCCCCCATGAACATCTTGAAACTGCTTTTCGGTACCAAGAATGAGCGCGATCTTAAGCGGATTGCGCCCATCGTGGACCAGATTAAAAAGATTGAAGGCGAGTACGAGGCACAGCATTTCACGGCCGAGGACTACCCGAAGAAGACCGCGGAATTCAAGGAGCGCTTTGCCAAGGGCGAGACGCTCGACCAGCTGTTGCCGGAAGCTTTCGCTCTCGTCAAGAACGCCTGCCGCCGCCTCGTCGGCACTACCGAGGAGGTCTGCGGCCACACGCTCACGTGGGACATGATCCCATTTGACTGCCAGCTCGTCGGCGGCATCGTGCTCCACCAGGGCAAGATCGCCGAGATGCAGACGGGCGAAGGCAAGACGCTCGTCGCCACGCTCCCGCTCTACCTCAACGCGCTCGCCGGCAAGAACGTGCAGCTCGTGACGGTGAACGACTACCTCGCGCGCCGCGACGCCACGTGGATGGGCCACCTCCTCAAGTTCCTCGGCCTCACCGTGGGCTGCATCCAGAACTCGATGGACTCAGACGAGCGCCGCGCGCAGTACCTGTGCGACGTCACGTACGGCACGAACAGCGAGTTCGGCTTCGACTACCTGCGCGATAACGGTATGGCGCAGGCCCCCGAGCAGGTGGTGCAGAACGGGCACAATTTCGCGATCGTGGACGAAGTGGACTCTATCCTCATCGACGAGGCCCGCACGCCGCTCATCATCTCCGGCCCCGCGACGATCTCCACGAGCGCGCAGTACACGGCGATGAAGCCGCTCGTCGAATCAATCGTTCGCATACAGACGTCGCAGTGCAACGACCTCATCGCGCAGGCGAAGAAGGCGCTCGCTGACGGCGACGAGTGGGGCTGCAAGAAGCGCATCTACCAGGTGTACCACTCGATGCCGAAGCACAAGCAGATGCTCCACATGTTCGAGGAGGCGTCCATCCGCAAGCTCCACGAGGACGTGGAGATGCAGATGCTCAGCGAAATGCACAAGGAGGAGGGCATCGCGCTCCGGGGCGAGCTCTACTTCACGATCGACGAGCGCACGCGCGAGGTGGCCCTCACGGACAAGGGCTGCGACAAGATGAACCCGAAGGATCCGCAGATGTTCGTGATCCCGGACCTCGCGAGCGAGATGAGCCGTCTCGACGGCGACAAGGAGATGTCCGCCGAGGAGAAGGCCGAGAAGAAGCGCATCGCGCAGGCGGACTTCATGGAGCGCTCCGCCCGCGTACACGTGGTGGACCAGCTCCTGCGCGCCTACTGCCTCTACGAAAAGGACGTCGACTACGTCGTGCAGCCGGACGCGCAGGGCGTCGGCCACGTCTACATCGTGGACGAGTTCACGGGCCGCATCCTGCCGGGCCGCCGCTGGTCGGACGGCCTTCACCAGGCCGTCGAGGCCAAGGAAGGCGTCGAGATCGAGCGCGAGAGCCAGACGCTCGCAACGATCACGATCCAGAACTACTTCCGTCTCTACAAGAAGCTCGCTGGTATGACCGGTACTGCCGAGACCGAGGCGCGCGAATTCAAGGACATCTACAAGCTCGACGTGGTGGTGATCCCCACGAACCGCCCGATTCGCCGCATCGACGGAAACGACCAGATATACCGCACGCAGCGCGAGAAGTACAAGGCGATCATAGAGGAAGTGCGCAAGCGCCACGAGGCCGGACAGCCGGTGCTGCTCGGCACGGTGACGGTCGATACGTCGGAGATCCTCTCGCGTCTCCTCAAGGTGGCGAAGATCCCGCACGAGGTGCTGAACGCGAAGAACCACGCGCGCGAGGCCGAGATCGTGATGCTCGCCGGCCAGCCCGGCGCTGTGACGATCGCCACGAACATGGCGGGCCGCGGCACGGACATCAAGCTCGGCCCCGGCGTGGTGACGATCCCGCAGGACGTAGTGAAGGGCCAGCTGAAGCTCGACGACAAGCTTCCCGGCTCGCCGAAGACGATCCGCGAACTCCTTGAGGAGCGTCCGCAGGGTCTGCACGTGATCGGGTCCGAACGCCACGAGTCGCGGCGCATCGACCGCCAGCTGCGCGGACGCTGCTCGCGTCAGGGCGACCCCGGTAGCTCGCAGTTCTACATCTCGCTCGAAGACCCGCTCATGCGTCTCTTCGGCTCGCAGCGCATCAGCGGCATCATGCAGCGCCTCGGCATGAAGGAAGGCGAGGTGATGGAGCACCGCTGGCTGAACAAGAGCGTGGAGACTGCCCAGCGCCGCGTGGAACAGCAGCACTACGCGATCCGCAAGCGCACGCTCGAGTTCGACGACGTGATGAACAAGCAGCGCACGATCGTCTATGACCTGCGCGGCTCGATCCTCTCCGGGACGCCGGAAGACGTTCACGGCACGATTCTCGACGTTATGAACGACCTCGTGTTCGCGCAGTGCGAGCGTTTCCTGTGCGAGGCGAAGGACGCACAGGTGGGCGACTTCCTCCAGTGGCTCGGCGTGACGTTCCCCGTCACGGCCACGGAAGAGGAGCTCACGCCGCTCCTGGGCATGCCGGAGAAGTCGGCGGAGCTCGTGTTCGGGCGCGTGAAGGAGGCTTATGAATCGAAGTGCGCGAGCGAGGACCCGCGCGTGCTGCCGTCCATGGAGCGCGGCGTGTTCCTCCAGTGCATCGACCGCGAGTGGCAGGACTACCTGCGCGCGATGGACGACCTGCGCCACAGCGTGAACCTCCGTTCCTACGGACAACGCGATCCGCTCATCGAGTACAAGCGCGAGGCGTTCGGCATGTTCGAAAACCTCATGATGACGATCAAGACGTCCGTTGCGAACACCGAGTTCCGCGCCACGACGGCGCAGAACATGCGCAGGATGCTCGCTGCCGCACAGCCGCGGGTGCGCACGAACGTCGAGGCGTTCGACGGCAACGGAGAAGAGGAGCGTCCTGCCGCTCCTCGTCCTGCCGCGCCGGCACAGCCGGCGCCTGAGAGCACGCAGGACGTCTTCGCGTCCATGATGAGCCAGGTTGCGGGACGCCCGGTGCGTGCAGTGCCGGCGCGCCGTCCGCCGCCGCCCGGCGCGCCCGCCGCAGGTGCCCCGGTAGTGGGCCGCAACGACCCCTGTCCGTGCGGGAGCGGAAAAAAATACAAAAAATGTTGCGGACGCGGTCAGTTCTGACCTCGCCGTCCGCCTAACCAGATGTCAGACGGCGCACGCCGCGTCGCTGCTTAACAACAAGGAGAAAAAACATGAACAAGATGATTAAAGTGTGCCTGATCGCGCTGATGGCCGCCACCACCACCACGGCCTTCGCCCATCACCACCACCACCACCGCGGCACGGGCTTCGCCATCGGCGCCGGCATCCTCGGCGCGGGGCTTCTCGCCTCCACGATCTACGACGCCACGCATCCGCGGCCGTACGTGGCCCCGGCTCCGGTCGTCGTGGCACCTCAGCCCGTCGTCGTGGCGCCTCAGCCGCAGGTCGTGGTTCAGCAGCCGCAGGTCGTGGTGCAGCAGCCGGCCCCGGTCGTAGTGCAGCAGCCTGTCGGCCACTACGAAAATCGCGTGCAGAACGTGTGGGTTGAAGGCCGTTACGTGGATCAGACAACGCCTCAGGGCGCTGTCGTGCGCACATGGCAGCCTGGCCACTACGAGCAGCAGCAGACGCAGGTGTGGGTCACTCCTTGACCTGTCGCCCGTTTTAGCGGAATAGCCAATTCGGACACGCCGTATAGCATGCGGCGTGTCTATGCGGTTTTTTAACAAAAGAGGTTGATCGGGATGAAAAAGGCGAGAATTCTGGTAGGTGCCGCATTCGCGAGTGTCGCATTCGCGGGTTTTGGCTTAGAGAAGGAGGAACTGCGCATTTACACATGGAGCGATTACATCGCACCGGAGATGGTCAAGAGATTCGAGTCCGCCAACAACTGCCGCATCGTGATTGACACTTTCGACTCGAACGAGGCCATGTACGCGAGGCTCAAGGCCGGTTCCGCCAAATATGACATTATCATGCCGAGTTCCTACCAAATTTCTCCTATGGAAAAAGCTGGCATGATCAAGGCGCTTGATCATGCAAAGCTCCCGAACGTTAGGAAGAACTTTGACAGAAATGTCGCCATGTACGTGTTCGACCCCTCCTTCGCCTACAGCGTGCCGTACGCCGTCACGTGTACAGGGTTCGCCTACCGCAAGGACAAAATCGGGACGGCGCCTATCACCAGCTGGAAGGTGTTCGGCACGGCAGCCCTCAAAGGGCGCATGTCTCTTCTCAACGACATGCGGGAGACGATTGGCGCCGGACTCCTGTCCCTTGGCTTTTCCATAAACTCCGTACATCCGGAGCAAATCGCCAAGGCGGCTGAAGTGGTTGTCGGATGGAAGAAAAATGTCGCGGTATTCGACAACGAGCAGTACAAGACGGCCGTCGCATCCGGCGAGCTGTTCGTGGGGCACGGCTATTCCTCGGATGTGATGCAGACAATACTCCACAACGAGAATGTGGGGTTCTCCCTGCCGAGGGAGGGTTTCGCGTTCACGTTCGACGAGATGGTGATTGCAGCCAACTCGACAAAGGCAGATCTCGCCCACAAGTTCATCGACTTCTGCTACGATCCTGATGCGGCTGCTGCTAACATGCGCGGGATTTGCGCACCGATGCCCGTGGCGGCGGCGTTTGAGAGACTTGACTCCACGTACCGCAAACTTCTTCTTGTCGACCCCAATACGCTCAAGAACGGCGAGGTCATCCGGGACTTCAGCGATCAGCCGAATGTGCAAAAGCTCTACACCGACGCATGGGAACGGATCAAGTCCGCGAAGTGACCATGCATGTGGGTTCAGTATGATCAAGCAATCCTCACTTTTCGCAGTTGCATGCGCGGCGATGTTCGTGTCGTCCGCTTTTGCAAATCCACAGGCCGGACAAAAGCCCGCGATTGACTGCTCCAAGATTCGCGGCGTGTGCTACGGAATCTGTCCGGAGGCAACCGTGCGCAGGGAACTTGCGTATGGTACGCGCGTCGGGCTCAACACGGTGCGTTTCTGGCTCAGCCGAATCGCGTATGCGAAGGCGGGAGACCGATACGTGAAGCAGATCGTCGATTTCGTGCGGACGTGCCATGCGTGCGGCTACAAATCAATGCCGATTCTCTTCAACGGCAACGGACTCGATCCCAAGATGATCCAGCCAGAGGCTTACGCCCCTGCCGACCGCTTCACCGAGGCGATCGTGAAGGCTCTCAAGGACGAGCCGGGGCTTCTCATGTTCGACATGATGAACGAGCCGCTGTGCAATCCGTGGATGTCCAACGCTACGGGCGACGTGCGAAAGGTGCGCGCGGAGACGACCTGGGCGTTCCTCCGGCGCGAGATCGACGTGGCGCGGAAGTCCGCGCCGAACTGTCTGTTTACGGTGGGCTACACGACGGCGTACGAGATTGAGCAGACGACTGCGGAACGGCTGGACGTAATCTCGTTCCACGACTACAGCGCCTCGCGCGCGGCCGGTCGCAGCAACTACGCCAAGGCGGCGGAATGGGGGCGCAAGCTCGGCAAGCAGGTGCTCCAGACCGAGACGGGTTGCCTCGCGCGCGCCAACTCCTACGAAATGGCCCTACAGCTATGCCAGGAGTACAAGATGGGATGGGTCCTCTTCAACCTGATCATCGACGGCAGGTGTTTTGACGAACACGGCATCTTCTACCCGGACGGCACGATCCGCGACGCCGGGACGATCGCCGCGATGTTCGGTTGCTTCAGAAACCGCGGCGAAAAGTGCGCGGTCATTCCGCCGAACCCCAACCGCGAGGGCCAGGCCGACAGGGCGCTCAAGCTCATCCGAACCGCGCTCGACGACAACGCCAAGGCATCTACGTTCGCAAATCGCAAGATGGACAAGAAGCCCCTCCTCGACGCCTGCGAAGTGGCGGCGAACCTTCTGGAGGCGTGCGAACTCGTGCCGATGTGCGAACTGCCCACGACGAAGATCGTGGCGTTCAGGAAAGACCCCAACGCCGACATCTGGGAGATCCGCAAGTTCGCCTACGCGCTCGCGCGGCGCCTCAAGGAAGTATGCCAGATTGTCGACGACTGAGGGTACGCAAAAGAGAGAAATAGGCGGGCGAAATGGGCAAAATTACACGAATACTCGCCGTCGCGGTGCTGGCCGCATCTTCATGTTGCTTTGGCAGCGCGGAGAAAGACAGGCAGGTGGGGCTTTTCTACTTTCTGTGGCTCGGCGAGCATGGACGCAAAGGACCATACGACGTGACGAAGATCCTTGAGGCGGATCCAAAGGCCGGCGACAAGCCGAATTCTCCGCTTTGGGGTCCGTGGGGTGCGTACCACCACTGGGGCGAGCCGCTGTACGGGTACTACTTCTCCGACGACGAGTGGGTCGTGCGCCGCCACATGAAACTCATCATGCAGGCGGGTATCGACTTCCTCTTCTTCGACACCACGAACGCCGTCATCTACAAGAGGAACGCGATGCTGGTGATGCGGGTTCTCCAGGAATACCACGACGCGGGGTGGCGCATCCCGAAGGTGATGTTCTACACGAACACGGCGTCCGGCAAGACGGTGCGGCGGATTTACGACGCCATCTACAAGCCTGGTTTCGCGAAGGATACGTGGTTTGCGCTGGACGGGCGTCCCGTGATCGTCGCTAAGGAGGAGGACTGCGACGCCGAGACGAAGGCGTTCTTCACTGTCGTCAAGTCGCAGTGGCCGAACGAGCGCGCGAAGAAAGGCGGATGGCCGTGGATGGACTTCACGCGGCCGCAGCGCGTGTTCCCTGGCGAGAAGGTGTCGAAAAGCGTGATGAACGTGTCCGTTGCGCAGCATCCGACATGCCGCTTCGGCGATTCCGTCATGTACGGCGAGAAGGGCAACTGGGGGCGCGCGTTCCACAACGGCTCGAATGATCCTACGCCGGGAGCCTGGACGAAGGGGTACAATTTTCAGGAGCAGTGGGACCGGGCGCATGAGGCGAAACCGGACATCGTGCTCGTCACGGGTTGGAACGAATGGATTGCCGGACGCTGGCGTCGGAAGGATCGCCCGGACCGCCCCGTGATGTTCGTCGACTGCGCGAACTTCGAATATTCGCGCGACATCGAGATGATGCGCGGCGGGTACGGCGATAACTTCTTTCTCATGCTGCGCGACAATGTGCGGCGCTTCAAGGGCCTTGCAGACGACGAGACGCCCAATCCACCCGTAGCGTGGAAGCGTTACCGCTGCTTTGCCGACTCCGCTATGCCGCGCAATCATGCGGGCTACGGCACAAACTACGTGAACCGCACACAGCGCAACGCGCCGCTTTGGATCGACGTGGCGCACGACGCACAGAGCGTCACCTTCCGTGTGAAGACGCAGAAGCCAATCGTCGGCAGGGCGGGCGAGGGCGATTTCATGCGCATTCTCGTAAACGGAAAGGCAGTGAATGACCTTGGCGAAATGAAGGTCGTCGGCGACGAGATGCGTCTCAAGGTGCTGCGCAAGGTTTTGGGACTTCCCGCGTATGGCGAGTTCCGTTTCGGGTTCAAGTTCGTCGATTCCACAGTACCATGCCGCAATCCCCTTGATTGGTACGAATATGGCGTAGTCGAGCCGCTCGGACGCATGGAATTCACATACGTCGGAAGGAACTAACGTCGGAAGGAACTAACTGAGCGATCATCGCATCGTCGGCTGCGTTCTCGAAATGCGGCAAAAATAAGGAACAAGGTAAATCGCACTGCTTACGAAGGAGAATGAAGCGATTAAGGTTGCGAAAACTTGCTGTTGTATGCTTGCTGTCACACTCTGCGCGACGGCGTTGGCGAGTACAAAGATGCCGATAATCGGCTGGGGGTCGTGGGACGAGAAGGGCGCTTCGGCGGAGCGCTACGCGGAGGCGAGGGATACGGGCTTCACGCACCTCACGCAGTGGTGTACGTCGTCGGCCGAGGCCAAGCGCCTCCACGGCGAAGCCGAAAAGGCCGGAATCAAGCTGATCGTCGGCCTGGGGCACGACGTCAAGCGCATGACGGACGCCGTGCTCGACATGATCCGCGCCGGCACCACGCGCATCGGTACCAGCGCTGGTGTATCCATCGTGGAAGAGCTAAAGGCACGAGAGAAATAGGATTTAGTTGTAGGCGTCCCGCCGAGCCGTTACGGCTCACCCGGAGGATTCGCCCCACCTCCGGGCCGCCCGGTGGTCGGCCCCTACCGGTTCGCATGGTAGGACGCGATCACCGAGCGCGCCGTTCCATTTTCGGCTTGCGGGCGGCGGGAGACTGTGGTATCATTACAACCGTTCAACTGGCCAACAGGTAGTCTTCAACAGTTACAAAGAGGAAAAGCGATGGAAAAACTTATCTGCAACTCCCGTAGGGGAGGGACGAAAACCTCTCGTTTCGCTCGTGTTGTTGCTTTGGCTCTTGTGGGCGCGGCGGGTGCGCTGACGGTATCGGCGTCAGACCTCGAATCCTACCGCTTCCGCTACGACTTCTCGTCGGGCGTGAACAACTTCATCGGCAGCTCCGCTCAGCTCAGCGATCCGCTCGTCAGCGGCGGAACGCCCGTGTACAATCGCGTATATGGCCCGAACGGAGACAGTACCGCGGTTCATCCATCGTCAGATGACTGGGGTACGATCGGGACCGCCACGTTGAACGCCGACTGGACGCTCGCGATGTTTGCGCGCCCGGGTTCCGTCGAGGGACAGGTCATCGTCGGCCTCGGGCGGCTGAACGGCGACAACAAAAAGTCGGTCGTGTTCAGCGCCTCTTCCGATCAGACCAAGTTCAAGGTCTATGTGGAGAAGCGTGTGCCGACCAACAAGCGGTCGCACGAGACGACGCTCACGCTGGATGTCGGCAATACGACGGGTTTTCATTCGATCGTCGCCGTCCACCACGCTCCGCCGTCCGGCAACAAGGGAATGTTGCAAATCTACTGGGATGGTGTGCTGAAGGCCACCTACACCATGACGACCGATATACCGTTCGGCGACTTGATGCAGTTCTGCGCTTCGCCGTCATACTTTGTCTCGCCCTGCGTTACCTCCAAGGACAATCCCGACGTGGCGTTCCACGACTTGCGCTTCTTCTCGCGCGCGTTCACGGCGGCGGACGCGGCGGCGTACGCTGCGAAGTACCCGGCCGGCACGCTCCGCCAGAGCGCGTACGTCCAGTCAGCCAGCACGAACGCCGTCGATACGGGCTATCTCACGAATCCGGGCACGCGCTACACGGCGGACTTCCAGTATCTGACCAACACGAAGCAGTCCCGCATCTTCGGCGCGTATGGCGACGCGGGGTGCAATCTCTATGTTAACAGCAGCACCGTGTTCGGCTACGCGATGCGTGACGGCGGCGCGGGGTGGTCGAACTTCGGCGTGGGCGTGGACTACCGCCGCCGCGTCGTGACGGAGGACGCGTTCGCGAACAGCGCAACGCTCCGTCTTGTCCAGACGCCCGGCGGCGTCGTGACGAAGTCGCTCGGTGGAACGCACACGAACACGGCCACGATCTTTACGACGCTCTATGCGGAACGCCAAGAGGTGGACGGCGAATACATGAACCCATCCACATCTCGCATCTATTCGTTCGCGATCGACGAGACGACGGTGGTGGACGGCGAGAACGTCGTCACGCCCGTCCATTTCTTCGTGCCATACAATGACGCGACGCTTGGCGCGGGCTTCACGAACATCGTCGCCGGGACGTTCCACGGCGAGGCGAACGGCAGCGTCACACCCGCGCTCGCGTACTGCGGCGGCGTCGGCGGCGTGGAGGACTACAAGTACGAGGACGGCGTCCTTTCGGCGAAGATATACGTCGCGTCCGCCAACCCTTCGAAGGGTCTTGTGCAGGTGGGAGAGGATGCGGCGACGGACGCCGCGTCGTGCTGGCTGGACCACGAGGCGACGGTCACGCTCACGGCCGTCCCGCAGGGCGGCGTGGAGTTCCTCGGATGGTTCGGCGACCTCGGTGCGATACAGGGTGGCGGTACGGCGACGAACCTCGCGATCACGGTCAAGAGCGCGTCCGCCGCGCAGTTCGAGGCGCGTTTCGGCGCGGGCGCGTGGACGGAACGGTACGACAGCACGATGCCGCGTTTCGCGAAGAGGGCGCAGGACTTCGACGTGGGCGACTACGTGCAGAGCGGGCTCGTCCTCCACTTCGACGGCATCCGCAACGCGGGCGCGTCCGCGCCGCATGATCCCGCCGCGACGACGTGGGTGAACCTCGGCACGCTCGGCGCCGCGCAGGACGCCGCGAAGACCACGCTTACGTCGAGCGTCCCGTCCGGCGCGGCGGCAGGCGAATGGGCCGATGACGGCTATGCGTTCAAGGGCAAGGAATATTTCGCGCTCGGCGGCACGGTCGCGCTTGGAAGCGAGTTGACCACACAGGTCTCGGCGGACTACGACGAATCGGCGCAAGTTGCCAACTATCCCGCTCTCTTCGGCGCAACCGCGAGTTCGTCGCGCGACGACTACTTCTTTTACTTCAACCGCGTCAACAATGCTGGTGCGATTCCCCTGTTCAAGCTGAACCATGCGACGGCGCATAACATGGGACGCCGATATACGACTTCGTACCTGACCGCGATCTACGACGCGCCCAATTCGCGTGTGAGCATCGAGGACGCCGTCCTGCCGAACTGGAAGACCGCCAACACGACGACCGCACTCGGAGACTGGCCCTACACCATCGGCACGGGACGCGCAACAGACGCCCAGATGGGTGCTCGCATGTACCTCGGAAAGATCCGTTCCGTGCGCGTGTACAACCGCGTCCTCGACGCGGCGGAACTCACGGTCAACAGGGTTGTCGATGACGCGCGCTTCTTCGGCATGGTCGAAGCGAACGTTGTCGTGGCTTCGAACGGCGCGGGGCTCTCCGGGACGGAACCCGAAGGCGACTACATGGTGAACGGCAGCCACACGTTCACGGCCCCCGCGAGCGTGGTGAAGGCGGACGGCACGACGTGGGCGCCGGCAGGCTACACGCTCGAGATACGGGACGCCAACGGCGTGTGGACGGTCCTTGAGGAGTCGTCCGCGACGGAATACGCCTACACGAACTGCGAGGCGCGTGCGCAGGTGCGACTCACGTGGAACTGGAAGCTCGCTGACGGCGTGAAGAAGCTCGACCCCGACGACTACGCGCAGGCCGGGCTTCTCCTCAACTTCGACGGCATCCGCAACGCCGGCCTCGCGGCGGAGCACGACGCGGAGGCGGCGACGTGGGCGAACCTCGGTTCGCTCGGCAGCGCGGTCGATGCCACGAACGCAGTGGTCTCCGACGTATACTGGCAAGCCGATTCCGCGTTTGGCAACTGGACGGACAGGGGCTACGTGTTCAAGTGCCGCAACTACTTCGCGCTGAAGGACAAGGTCGCGCTCGGCAGCGAGGCGACGACGCAGGTCGTCGTTGACTACGACACCGTCGGGACAAAGCACTACAACACCGACCCGCACAAGGTCAGGTGGCCGTGCATCTTCGGAGCGACGGACATTTCCAACCATTTCATCCTCTACATGAACATCGACAACAACGCGGACATGAAAACCTACACGTACGTTTTGGGCAACTCGACCTATCGCAACGAAGTTGACCGGTGGGATGGACGCTACGTCAACCGCATCATCGAGTCGCGTTCCGCAAAGACGGACACAATGAAGGTTTCGGCTGGCGCTTCGTGGAACAGCGCAAGCAAGGCGATTCCGGCCGGCATGGAGATCGGCAACCATTCGCTCGCCATCGGCACGGGAACAGGCCCCGGGACCGGGTGGGCCGAGCACATCTACGCCGGCACGGTGTTCGCCCTGCGCCAGTACGACCGCGTGCTCACCGATGCGGAAATCCAGCGTAACAAGGCGATCGACGAGGCCCGGTTCTTCGGGCGGATCGGCGGGCTTGACGAAACGGATGTCGTGCTCGTCAAGAGCGAATCGCCGGGCGACGCCGTAACGGTCGCGGACGAAGGCGCGTACATCATCCGCGGCACCGGCACGAAGACATTTACCGCGCCGGAGACGTTCACGGGCGAGAAGGGCGAATACACATGCGCCGGATACCGCGTCGAGACATGGGACGCGGCGGCGCGCGTGTGGAACGTCGCGGAGACTTCCGCCGCCCGCACGAAGACGTTCTCCGGCACGTCGGGCGCGGCGAACCGCCGCCTTGTCTGGCTCTGGACGCTGACGCAGGGCATCCGCTCCGCCGCCGACTACACCACCGCCGACTACGTGCAGGCGGGCCTCGCCTCGAACTTCGACGGAATCAACAACTACGGCGCGGCCCGTTCGCACTACAATTCCGCCGGCATCTGGCTGAACCTCGCCGACGGCGGGCCGGACGCGACGCTCGTCGCCACGGCGCTGAGCGCCCCTAACGCCTCCGCAGTGGCCGGCTCGTGGGCTGCGGACGGATACACGTTCGGCGGCAAGAATCACTTCGCTCTGAAGGAAAACGTCGCCTTCGGCCAGCAGCTGTCCGCGCAGTTCATCCTTGCGTACGACCACGACAGTAACATCGGCTCCTATCCCAACATCTTCGGGACGACCGCGAACACCGGCAGGGACGACCTCATCGTGTACTTCGACAGGTCTTCGAACAACGTGAACAGCGGCCTCAAGATGCGTCCGAACTTCAAGCTGCAAAACGTGACGCGGCACACGATGGCGTCGGACTGGACGGGGCCGTACCTCAACGTGTTCTACGATGACCTCGAGAGGAAGAAGGCCAGCATCAACAACGCCGTACTGCCTGCCTGGGTGAAATCCAATGCTTCGGGCACACTGCCGTCGTGGCCCTACACCATCGGCACGGGACGCGACGCTACCGCGCAGACGCGCATGTTCATTGGTAAGATATCGTCCGTCAGGCTCTACAACCGCATCCTCACGGACGACGAGCTGCACCAGAACCGCAAGGTTGACGAGATCCGCTTCAACAACGGATTCGCGAACTACGCGAACCTCGTCGTCGCCTACGGCGCGAACGAGGACGACATCGCGGCGACGGCGTCGCTTCCGGCGGGCGAGTACGAGGTGACGGGCAGCTGGCCGGTCACGGCGGAGGAGGCCGTTGCGGACGGCCACAGGTACGTTCCTTTCGTGCAGGTCGAGACGTGGAACAACGGCGGCTGGACTGCCGCCGGAAGGGCACCTGGCGCCTCCTACACGGCGACCGATTCCACAAAGGTGCGCCTCACATACACCTGGCGGCGCAAGCGCGGCCTCACCATCATCGTGCGGTAGGGCGAGGTGCGGTAGGGCGAGGCGCGGTGGGGCGAGCCGTCCTCGGCGAGCCGCCACGGCTCACCCGGAGGGTTCGCCCAACCTTCTTACGCCACACCTCCTTACGGCACGATGAGCGTCGGGATCGTGAGCGTGAGCGTCTCGGTGGCGCCGTCCTTGGAGACTTCGACAGCGAACGAAACGTTCGCGTACTCGC
>CACWIW010000086.1 GCA_902761035.1 uncultured bacterium
GTCTTTGCGGAGCGCTTTGCCTTGTGCGGAGCATTTGCTCACCGTTGGTGCGCGACAGGGCGCGCACGGCAGAACTGCTGGCGCACACACCAAAGGCAGATCATTGCTGAACCATTGACGGGGGGCCTTCGGCTCGCCGAGGACGGCTCGCCCCACCTTGTGGCTCGCCCCACCTTGGGTCGCGACGGAGCGCGACCCTCCCCGGGCGAACCGAGGACGGCTCGCCCCACCTTGCGGCGCGCTCGGTGATCGCGCCCTACCTTGCGGCTCGCCCCACCTTGGGTCGCGACGGAGCGCGACCCTCCCCGGCTCGCTCCACCTTTGCCCACCCAATTCCCAATTCCCAATTCCCAATTCCCACCTTTCGGCTGGGCAAAAAGGGCGGCACGAAAAAAAACTACCCGGCGGGATTGCGCGGCGGAGAGGGAAATGGTAAAATATCCCCCACGTTTTTCACCCAGAAGAAGAGTAAAGGTTCATGGACAAGAAGAGCAATGAGGAAAAAGAGGCGCGGTTCTCTGAGATCATGCAGCAGCCGCCATATCCGGTGGACGAGATTTTCGAGCTGATCGCCGATGCGACGGGGGCGAAGAAGGACGAATGGATCCTTGCGGCGCTACATGCGTTTGCAGAAGCGGGGGATTTCGATTCGGCTTACCGTCTGGTCAAGGAGTTTAAATCAGAGCTGGGGGCTAAGGGCCGGGGCGACGTCGTGCGCGAGGGCCTCAAGAAGGCCACGAAGGACCGGCTCATCACGTCCTTCATCGAGTCCGTCGGCTTCGGAGTGCGTCCGTTCGCGGACTCCGTCGGCCGTCTCGGCCGTCTGCTGTTGTTCCAGCCCGGCGCGCTCGTGCTCAACACGGCCTGGGGCCTGGGCGAGATCAAGCGCCTCGACGCCTTCTACCGCCGCGTGACGGTCGACTTTCGCACGCGCCGCGGCCACCAGCTTACGTTCGACGCGGCGTGCGAGACGCTCCTGCCCGCGCCGGAGAACCACATCCTCGTGACGGCGAAGGCCGACCCCGACCGCATCCAGAAGATGCTTGCGGAAGAGCCCGGCAAGTTCGTGAAGGAGATGCTCGGCAGTTTCGGCAACATGCCGATCACCCGGCTTGAGGAGCTCAGCGCACAGCACGGCTTCGTGAAGGCGGCCAACTGGAAGTCCTTCTGGGAGCGCGCGCGCGCCGACCTGCGCAAGGACAATCTCGTGGAAATCCCCACGCGCCGCGCCGAACCGATCGTCCTGAAGGCCGCGGCCGAAACATACGGCGGCGGGTGGTTTACGGCGTTCGCGCAGATGACGGACCCGAAGTCCATCCTCACGGCCGTGCGCGAGTTCGTCGGGGCCGGCAAGTTCAAGGACCTCGATGACGATGGCCGCGCGAAGATCGCAGCCCGCCTCGCATTCGCCCTCAAGGGCGCGCGCAAGGTGGACGATGCGCTTTACGCGCGCCTCGCGGCGTGCCACGCGGAGCTGAAGCTCGACGCCGCTGTCTCCTCCAAGGCCCGCGCGTACCTCTGGGCCGATGAGCGCTACCTCGCGGCCGCGCGCGACTTGCCCGCAAGCGAGATGTCGCGGCTTGTCGCGTTCCTCGTCGCCGAGAACGAGGGCGAGGCCAAGATGAAGCTCTTCGAGGCGCTGCCGAGGATGTGCTTCCCGCTTCTGTCCGCAACGCTGGACCACTACCGCAACGACGAGGCGTGCGAGTCCGCAGTGGCCGAGCTGCTCAAGACCCCGCACGCGCCCGCCACGCTCGTGGTGCTCGTGCTCGGGCGCTACCACGAGATGAAGAAGGTGAAGAAGGGCGAGCCCGGGCAGGAGGTGGAGTCGGAGATGGAGGCCGGCTTCAGCCGCTGGTCTAAGCTGCCGCCGCTCGTCGTGATCCTCACGCACGCCATCGCCATCGGCGAGGGACGCCAGAGCGGCGAGACTCTCAAGATGCAGAACACGGTTCGCCGCCTCTTCGCAGACCAGAAGTGGCTCCGCGGAATCTTCGACCTGCTGCAGCCCGCCGACCAGGTACTCTTCTTCGAGCGCTTCCAGGCCTCGACGACCTGGGATCCGTCCACGCACCACACGATCGTCGTGCGCATGACGCACATCGTGCCGACGCTCGCCGAGCGCCAGGCCAAGGTGGCAGCGCCGGAGGTCGTGGAGCGCATCACGTCGCTCCGCAGCTACGCCGAGCGCAAGGAAGCCTACCAGAGGCTCATCAACGTCGAGATGCCCGCAAACGCCAAGCGCATCGAGTTCGCCCGCAGTTACGGTGACCTCAGCGAAAACGCGGAATACCAGTACGCCAAGGACGAGCAGCGCGCCCTCATGCAGAAGCAGACGCTCATGCAGGAGGAAATCGAGGCTGTCAAGCCAACCGATTTCGCGAACGTCGCGTCGGACAAGGTCTGCCCCGGAACCTCGGTAACGATCACGACCTCCGACGGCGTGGACAAGACGTACACCGTTCTTGGCGAATGGGACAACGACTTGGAGCGCGGCATCATCGCGAACAAGACGCGTCTTGCGCAGAACATGCTCGGCAAGAAGCCAGGCGACACATTCGACCTGCCTGACGCCGAGGGCAACGTGTCCACCGCCACTATCAAGTCCATCGCACCGCTCTCGGACGAGCTCCGCGCGTGGGTGCAGGTCCCCGCAGGCATGAGCCTGTAAAAACAACTTGCTGAAAGAGGGAATACCGCATGAGTACCAAGTCAAAGAAGCCCGTCGCGAAGGCGACCCCGAAGAAGCCGGCCGCCAAGGCGCCTGCTAAGAAGCCCGCAGCGAAAGTCTCCGCCGCGAAGAAGCCCGCAGCCAAGACGCAGACGGCAAAGAAACCAGTTGCCAAGAAGGCCGCAGAGAAGAAGACCGCAGAGAAGAAGGCCTCGCTACCCAAAGAGGCAGAGCCGTCTAAAAAGGAGGTCGTGCGCAAGCCGATCACCGTGGTCAAGAAGGCACCGCGTCCGCCGTTGAAGAAGGCTGAGCCCGCAGTCGTGTTCGAAAACCAGAGCCAGTCGGCAGCCTTTACCTTCGCAGAGATGATGAAGAAGCGCCAGAGAGAGCTCGACGCATCGCGCAAGGAGGCTTCGGACGCCTCATCCGTCAAGCTGACGCGCCGTCCCACCTCGCGCACGCGTGGCGAGGCGTCGCAGCAGTTCCCGGCATCGGACCTCGCCGATTTCCGCAAGCGTCTCATCCTGCTCCGGCAGGAGGCGATGGGACAGTCCGCGACGCTCAAAACCATCGCCCTGGAGCACACCGACGACCGCGGGAGCGAGGACGACGACGGTTCCGACGCGTTCATGCGTCTCCAGAACCTGAGCCAGGTCGATTCGCACAACAAGGTCATCCAGCAGATCGACGAGGCGCTTGCCCGCATCCAGGAGGGCACCTACGGCATCTGCGAGATGTGCGGACAGCTCATCCGCAAGCCGCGCCTCATGAACCTGCCTTTCGTGCGCACGTGCATGGAGTGCCAGTCGGCGATGGAAGTGAATCCGACGGGAATTCGCTGATGCTTCGGCGAATCGTCCTGTTTTCGGCCGCCGTCGCGAACCTGCTTCTAATCGATCAGGTCGTGAAGGCGGCCTCGGTTTCGTCCTTGAAGGACAATCCGCCCGTCGAGGTTCTTCCGAACCTGTTCAATCTCGCATACGTCGAGAACCGTGGCTGCGCATGGGGCATGTTCCAGGGGCACGTGTGGCCGCTGGCGGTATTCGCCGTCATTGCGATGGGCCTCCTGATCTGGAAACGGAAGAGCGTGTTCCCGCGCGGGGGCTGGGGGGTGTTCTGCGAGATACTGCTCTACGCGGGCATACTCGGCAACCTCGTCGACCGCCTTGCGCGCGGGTACGTGGTGGACATGTTCGACTTCCACTGGGGTGTCCACCACTTCCCCGTCTTCAACGTGGCGGATTCCTACATCACGGTCGCCGCCGTCCTGCTGCTCGGCTTCAGCTTCTTCCAGAAGGACGCGGAAAAGGACGCGGAGAGGGAAAGTGGCGCAACGTGACGCCTATCTGCTCGCTGGCGCGACCGCGAGCGGGAAGTCGGCCGTGGCGGCCGTCCTTGCCCGCGAGATGGGCGCGGTGATCCTGAACGCGGACTCCATGCTCGTCTACAAGGGCATGGACATCGGGACGGCCAAGCCCACACCCGCCGAGCGCGCCGAGTTCCGCATGGGCGGCATAGACATCGTCACGCCAGCCGAGGAATTCTCCGCAGGCGCCTGGTTGCGCGCCGCAGCCGCATGGGCCGAGACGATTCCCGCCGAAACTCCAATCATCATAGTTGGCGGCACGGGCCTCTACTTCTCCGCGCTCCTGCGCGGACTCGACCGGGCCTGGACGAAGCCCCCGCCCGAATACCCAGTGCTCCAGATTGACCGAGCCGTGGTGCGTGCGCGCATAGCGGCCCGGCTCGACGACATGTTCCTAGCCGGTCTCGAGCGCGAGAAGGCGGAGTTGCATCGTCTCTACCCGATCTGGTCCCGCACGGCGGCGCTCGCTATCGGCTACCGCGAAGGCGACGACCGCGCGAAGATCTACACGCGCACCTGCCAACTGGCGAAGCGGCAGGACACCTGGTTCCGCCATCAGGCGACGGCGATTTACATCCCCGTTGGTACGACGACCGAGGAGACCGCCGACCGCGTCCGTGCTGTCTGGCATGCCCACGGTCCCTGGTCCGTTAACGTGTAGCGGGCACTTTAAGCATTTTCGCGATATTTTCGTGCCGCACGGCGGCAGAGAATTTGATATAATTACAGACTATCGCCCAGAAAGTATGGTTGGAAGATGGCAGAAGACGTAGAAATAGAGATTGACGTGACCGCCGAATGCGGCCTTGTGCTGCAGCAGGCGGGGCGTTCGATTGTGCGTGGTGCGCGCGTGAGGAATGCGGGAGGGGAATCTCTCGTCGGCATGACGCTCACTTTTACGTCCGACATAGGCCTTTTCCATCCGATTACGCTTACGCTTGACGCCGTGCAGCCGGGCGAGACGGTTTCCGTGCAGGTTCCGGAGGGCGAGCCGAAGCTGGACTACGGATTCCTCTCCACGCTGGCAGACGTGCGGCAGGGAGAGGTGCGGGCGTCGCTTGCCGCGCCCGACGGGACGGAGCGTGCGTTCGCGTCGGTCCGCCACACGGTCTACGCTCCGGACCAGATGCTCGGCTGCGGGCGGCCGATCTACTATGCGAGCTTCGTCGTGCCGCAGTGCGACGCCGTTGCTCGCATTCAGGCGGACGTGGCGAAAGAGCTGGAGGCGGCAACCGGGGACGCGGGGATTGTCGGCTACCTGCACGAGAAGAAGGACGTGTACGAGCTTTGCAAGGCCGTGTACCGCGCCGTGCAGAACCTCGGCATCTCATACGCCGTGCCGCCCGCCACGTTCGGGCAGCCGGGGCAGAAGGTCCGCCTGCCGGACGACATTATCAAGTACAAGACGGGGTGCTGCCTGGATACGACGCTTCTCTTCGCGTCGGTGTTCGAGAAGTGCGGGCTGCGGCCCGTGGTCGTGTTGCTCAAGGACCATGCGTTCGTCGGCTGCCATCTCGTGGACAAGAGTTTCTCCAATCCGGTCGTGACGGACGTGGAAGTTCTGCGCAAGGCGCTGGCGGACGACACGCTGGTCGTGATGGAGACGACGATGGTGGGCGGGAACTCGTCGTTTGCGGAGGCGGAGGCGTCCGCCAAGCTGAAACTGATGGAGAAGCCCTCGTTCGAGGGCGCGGTGGACGTGGCGCTCGCGCGCGGCATGGGCGTGCATCCGCTGCCCGTGGCATCCGGCGGCGGGTTCGGCGAGGTGGATGGGCGCGAGGTCAATGCGCGCGACGAGGCGACGCGCGAGTTGAAAGAGGACGTGAACCTCGATGCGCTTGGCGGGGCGGACAAGGACTCGGCGCAGGTGCGCATTGACGGCTGGGCGCAGCGGTTGTTGGACCTCTCAAAGGCCAACCGGCTGCTCAACGTGCGCGACAACGCGAAGGTCGTGCCGCTCCTGTGCCCTACGCCCGCAGCGCTTGAAGATGCGATAGCGGCGGACAGCGGGTTCCGCGTGAAGTCGTACGAGAACTTCCTCGACGCGGAGGCAGGGCGCGCGTTTCGGAAGCTTGCGCCGGCCGTGGCGCTAGAGCAGTACCGCGAGACTCTGGAGAAGTCGCTGCGCGAATGCGAGCTATGGAGCGTCCTGCCGAAGAAGGACACCGAGAGGCGTCTCAAGGAGCTGTACCGCGCCGCACGCGTAGACCTGGAGGAAAGCGGCGTAAACACGCTGTTTCTTGCGCTTGGAACGCTGGAATGGCGTGAGGCGGACGCGGCGAAGTCGGCGCCGCGCTGCCGCGCACCTATTTTGCTAGTGCCGGTGAAAATCGAGCGGCGAAGCGTGTCGGACGGCTACCGCATCCGCAGGCTCGACGAGGAGACGATCATCAACACGACGCTCCTTGAGATGCTTCGCGTGGAATACCGGCTCTCCGTGCCGGGACTCGACCCGTTGCCGACGGACGATTCGGGCGTGGACGTGGATAAGGTGTTCGGCATCCTCCGCGCGGCGGTGCGGGACCTGCCGGGGCTCGCCGTTTCCGAAGACTGCATGGTGGGCCAGTTCTCCTTCGGCAAGTTCGTGATGTGGAAGGACCTCACGTCCCGCAGCGAGGCGATCCGCTCCAACCCCCTCGTCGCCCACCTGATCGCGCGCAGGGGCGCGTATGACGACGGCATAGAGGCGTTCCCGGCGGCCGAGGTGGACCGGCATCTCGACTACGCGCGGCTGTGCTGTCCGCTGAGCGCGGACTCCACCCAGCTAGCGGCCATCCTCTATTCCGCGCTCGGCAAGTCGTTCGTCCTGCATGGCCCGCCCGGCACCGGCAAGTCGCAGACGATCACCAACATCATCGCGCACAACCTCTCGCTCGGCCGGCGCGTGCTGTTCGTCTCGGAGAAGAAGGCGGCGCTTGACGTGGTGTATGGGCGCCTTTCGCGGCTGGGACTAGCGCCGTTCTGCCTGCAGCTGCACTCCAACAAGGCGGGCAAGGCGGACGTCTACGCGCAGTTCTCGGAGGCTCTCAAGGTCGGCACCGCAGCTCCTGCCGGCGACTCGGTCGCCACGGTCAAGGAAATAGAGGACATCCGCCGCCAGCTGGACGGCTACGTGAAGTCCCTGCACCGCCAGACAGTGAGCGGCTTCACGCCCTACGATCTCTTCTCGCGCCTTGTCCGCGGCGAGATTGACGGCGACGGATCGCTTGTGAGGGGCAACGCCCGCGAGGTTACGGCTGAGGACTACGGCAAGGCGAAGCGAGCGATCACGGTTGCGGCGGAGATGCGCGAGGGAATCCCGTCCGAGGCGGTGAAGGCGCTTGCGCGCGTGAAGCCTTTTGCCTGGAGCCATGGCGCGGAGGCACGCCTTGCGGAGGAAGCCGCGCGCATCGCCGGGGAGCTGCGCGAGGCGATGGCTGAGCTTGAGAAAGTCGGGGGGGCGTCCGAAGACGCTGCCCGTTTCCTTAAGCGTTATTTCAGTTTTCTGAAGGAAACGCGCAAGTTTGAGGAGAATATCGCAGTTACATACGACCCTGCTGCTCTCCGCAAGATACCCGTGCGCGAGTTGCGCAGGCGTCTGGGCGAGATCGACCGCGCGTTCGTCCTCGTGCGCGTCTTCAAGGAACGTGCGCTCGTGCGCGAGTACGCCTCGGTGACGAAGGACGGCTCGTTGGACCGCGTACGCCTCCGCGAGGCGATGAAGCTGGCGGCAAGTCTCCAGGAGGCGGACGAGGAACTGGCGAAACTGGAGCCGCGCGCGCGGCAGTTGCTGGGCGAGGGATTCGATCCGAAGACCGCGAATCCGGACGAGCGGCTAGAGGCCCGCGCGCGGGCGGAACTGCGGCTGGAAAAGGCTTGCGGCGCGGTGTCGGAATTAATCGCGGCCGAGCCGTCTGCGCTTGTGCCGTCGAAGGCTGGGGCGTTGGCGGAGTTGGCCGAGGGAATCGCGGCGCACGTAAAGGGCAACCTGCGGCAGGCATTCATGTACTTCGAGGCGCGGCGGGAGATTCCGCCCGTGGCGGCTGCGGTGGCAGAGGCGCTGGACGGGGACGACGCTCCGGACGCGGCGGCCTGGTCCTCGCGGTTCGACAAGGCTTTTCAGTCGAAGCTGCTGGACGAGACAATGGAGAGCGAGCCAGCGTTCGGTTCGTTCAGGGGCGTTGCGCGCGAGGCGCAGATTGCGCGCTTCCGCGAACTCGACGAGCATTGCTCCGAGCTGGCAAGGACGAGCCTTGTGGCGAAGCTCTCTGCGGCCATTCCGCGCAATGACGGGCACGTTCGGCGCGGCGACACGAGCGAACTCGGGCTCCTGATGCACGAGTGCGGGAAGAAGATGCGCCAGAAGCCGGTGCGGCAGATTCTGGCCGAGACGCCCACACTCATGCCGTCCATCAAGCCGTGCTTCCTGATGAGTCCGCTCTCCGTCGCGCAGTACCTGCCAGTGGACGCCGCGTTCGACCTAGTGGTGTTCGACGAGGCGTCGCAGATCCCGACGTGGGACGCCATCGGCGTCATCGCGCGCGGCAAGCAGCTGATCGTGGTGGGCGACCCCAAGCAGATGCCTCCAACGAGTTTCTTCCAGAAGGGGCCGGACGAGGAGGCTGAGGTGGAGGACCTCGAGAGCATTCTCGACGAGTGCCTGCATGCGGGACTGATGTCGTGTTTCCTCGGCTGGCACTACCGCAGCCGGCACGAGTCGCTCATCGCCTTTTCCAACCACCGCTACTACGAGGGCGGCCTGAACGTGTTCCCGGCGGCGGCGCTCACGGAGCGGCTGGGCGTCAGCTTCGTGCACGTGCCGGACGGCGTGTACGAGGCGAGCGGCAGCCGCACGAACAGGCGCGAGGCGGAAAAGGTGGCCGACATCGTGATGCGGTGGATGGCGGACCCGGAGTGCGCGGGGAAGTCCATCGGCGTCGTCACGTTCAGCGAGGCGCAGCGCGACCTGGTGGAAGACCTTGTGGACGAGCGCCGCGAGGCGGCTCCGGGGCTCGAGGAGCGCTTCGCGGAGCAGGTCGACGAGCCGTTCTTCGTGAAGAACCTCGAGAACGTGCAGGGCGACGAGCGCGACGCGATCGTGTTCTCGGTGGGGTACGCGCCCGACGCGAACGGGAAGTTCAACATGGTGTTCGGCCCGCTCAGCAACCAGGGCGGCGAGCGCCGCCTCAACGTGGCCATCACGCGCGCGAGGGAGAAGATCGTGGTCGTATCCAGCATCCACGGGCGGCAGATCGACACTGACCGCATCTCGCGACAGGGGCCGGCGGACCTCCGGGCCTTCCTCGACTACGCGGAGAAGGGATACCGCATCGCCCTGCCGCAGTCGGACGCCACGAAAGACCGCTTCGCCGAGGAGGTTGCGGCTACGCTGGAGAAGGCCGGGGCCAAGGTTTCGCGGGACGTGGGATGCGGCGGGAACCGGGTGGACGTGGCGGTGCGCGACCCGTCCGACGACGCCAGGTACGTGATGGGCGTGACGTGTGACGGGCGAGGCTACGCCGGCGCTCGCACCGCGCGCGACCGCGACCGGTTACGCGATGACGTGCTGACGTCGCTTGGCTGGAACGTCGTTCACGTCTGGGCCGTGGACTGGGCCTACGACCGCGACCGCGCGGAGAAGAGACTTTTGGAGTTTTTCAATAATTCAATCAAGAAACGAAAGGACCAAGAAAAATGAGATCCGGTGACATCATCGACAAAATCCTCGGGCTGTTCGGCGTTCCGCCCAAGGTACAACGAAAGCTCCTCAAGCGCATCGCCGACACCACGCGCAAAATTGCAGAAATGGAGGATGAGCGCAACGGAATCACGCGCACAAACTCGGCGATCGGAGAGAAGATCGCCGACCTCAAGCGCCAGCTTCAGGTTGAGACGGTTCCGCACAACCAGGACCTGCTCATGGACCAGATTGACGAACTTGAGAAGGAGTTAGACCGCAAGCAGGCACTTGCGCAGTTGAAGACGGAGAACATCGCCGCGCAGCGGGCCATCCGCGCAAAGTTGGAGCAGTTGCATGAAGACGCCCGCCACGGCGCCGATTCTGTCGAAATCGAAATGCTCATGGAGCAAGTTGAGGATATGGTCACAGAGCATGGCGAGGCGGTGGAGGCCGTCGACAAGCTCGACAACGTCGGCAGAAAGAAGGCGCGCAGCGGCAAGGCAACGGCGAAGGAAGACGCCGCGCGCGCCGCCCGTCGGGCAGCCAAGCTCGGTACGACGTCCGCCGCACCTGCGACTGACGATGCCGCGCGCGCCGCCCGTCGGGCAGCCAAGCTTGGCACGCAGCCCTCCGCAGAGGCGAAGGCTCCTGCCACTCCTGCCGGGGAAGGTACGGTGTCCGTTGGATGATGCCGTGTCAGAATCAGCCCCCAAAACGTTCTAACTAACTAAAGAAAGAAGGAAAACCATGTCACTAGGAAGCATCTTCAGCAACATCGGCAACATCTTCAAGACCACGGAGGAGATAGAGGCCGAAAAGCGCCGCCAGAAGCGTAACCTTGAGCGCGGCATCGAGAAGTCCATCGACGCGCTCAACGACGGGCAGCGCCAGGCTGCGAAGGAGCAGGAGAAGTTCTACCAGCAGGGCAAGCAGAAACTCTCGGTGGGACGCGACGCCGAGGCACGCCAGTTCTTCCAGTTCTCGCGCATGCAGGCTCGGAACGCGGAGAACTACACGCGCCAGAAGCTGATGTGGACGAACGCCCTCACGCAGATACGCGTGGCCACGTCCATGCAGATGGCTGCCTCCTGCTTCAAGGAACTTGCCGTGCAGTGCGGTCTGAACCCGGACGTCTTCGAGAACGGGCTTGATTCCATGGAGGACATCGAAAGCACCATC
Organism: uncultured bacterium; assembly: GCA_902761035.1. Lineage (GTDB taxonomy): Bacteria > Verrucomicrobiota > Kiritimatiellia > RFP12 > UBA1067 > RUG572. The sequence goes on from CACWIW010000086.1 coordinate 10,876, forward strand.
GGCGAGATGAACAAGGCCATGGCCAAGAAATGGGAAAAGGACAGCCTCAAGGCCGGGGAGGCCTCCGACGAGGCCGGCGACACGTCAATCGACGAGATGATGGAGCAGGCTCGCGGCGAGGTTGCCGCAGAGACGGGCGCTGCCGTGTCTGGTTCCGATTCCCCCACGCCTGGGTCTTCGGCCGTATAAGGAGCGCACATGGGCGATTTCTACATCGACCGCGTCAATTCGCTGGACGCGCAGATCAGGAAGGCGCAGGCGGCGGGCAACAACGTCCAGGCCGCCGCGTTCTGCCGAGAGGCGGCCAGGGCCGTGGAGGCAATCGCGGTACGTACGGTCGGGTCAATCCGTGACGCATGGAAGAAAAGGTCGGCTGAATACCTCGCATCAGCCGAGCGATTCGAGAGTGCCGGGCTCGTGCCGGCCTCGCCGGGCGGAACACCCCAGAAGTCAAAGGCCGCAGGGCAGGCGTCCGCGCAGGAAAAGCCGCAGAAGAGCCTGTCCGAACTGATGAAGGATCTGGACGACCTCGTGGGGCTCGTGCCCGTCAAGGCGGAGATCTCGAAGCTCGCGAACTTCCTAAAAATCCAGGCCGCGCGGTCGCGGGAGGGGCTCAAGTCCAACGGGCTTTCCCTGCACTGCGTGTTCACGGGAAATCCCGGTACTGGCAAGACCACTGTTGCGCGTCTGGTGGCGGGCATCTACCGTGAACTGGGGGTACTCAAGAAGGGGCACCTCGTGGAGACCGACAGGGCGGGGCTAGTGGGGCAGTACGTGGGCCACACCGCGCCGAAAGTGGATGCGAAGGTGGACGAGGCGCTTGACGGCGTGCTCTTCATCGACGAGGCATACACGCTTTCCTCTGGCGGCGGAAACGATTTCGGGCAGGAGGCCATCAACCAGCTCCTGAAGCGGATGGAGGACGACCGCGACCGGCTCGCGGTGATCGTTGCCGGCTACACGGGAGAGATGAAGGATTTCCTCGCGTCAAACCCGGGGCTCAACTCGCGTTTCAACCGCTTCATAGATTTCCCCGACTATTCGGCGGAGGAGCTGACGGCAATCTTCGACGGACTGATGCGGAAGAACGAGTACGTCTGCTCGCCTGAGACGCGCGGCGAGATTGCGCGCCGCATGGCCGCGGCCCGTGCGGGGGCGGACGAAAAATTCGGGAATGCACGATTCGTCCGCAACTCCTTTGAGCGCACGCTAGAGCGCCAGGCCGTGCGGCTCGCCTCGGCGGGTCAGATCGACCGCGCGTCTCTCTTGGAGATTCGCACCGAAGACCTTGCGATCTAACCCCCTGCCAACCACCAACTACCAACCACCAACTAACAACTGAAAGGGAAAAAAACATGAGATTCGGAGGAATGTTTAACGGTTTCTCGTTCGGCGCAGGCTTCGAGCTGATGCGCCGTGTGATTGCACCGGCCATATTGGTGGCCACGCCGCTGATGCTTTGGTGGTGGTTGGGGCCGGAGAAGCCGTCATGCGATTCGGCGCGTCAGCTCGCGGCCCGATCCGCCATCGCGCAGGTAGCGGAGCGTATACGCACAGAACGCGGAGATATCCGTCGTGCCGCCGTCCTGCACATCGCGAACGATCCGTCTGACTACGTGACGCTGTCCCTGCGCAGCCGTCTGGCGGAGGGCGGGCTTCTCGACCTTGACGGCACGCCGCCATCTGAGAAGATTCGCAATCTGCTAAATCTCCGCAATGAGGGCCAGTTCGACGTGGAGAAGGCCATTGAATACGGCAAGAGCCACGGACTCGACGCGGTTCTTATCGGCGTCCTTGACGAGTTTGAGACGGTAAAGGGCAAGGCGGTCCTCAAGGGCCAGCTGAAGTTCGTGCGGATCTCGAAGGGCGACGTGGTGGATATTCCATTCTCCGACGATGCGTCAGGTGGCGGCTCGGCGGCGGAAATCGCCAAGGCCGTCGCGAGCGGTGCTGCGGGCGAAGAGACAGCCTCTCTGTCGCTGACGACTCGCATCCTGCTGCTGTCGCTTTCCATCTTCCTACTGCCCATACTGGCGTTCCCGTTTCTCAAGATGGCGATGAGCAAGGATTCTAACGTCGCAGCCGCCACGGCTCTGGTCATCCTGCTTGCCATTGATGGGTTCATCATCAGCGCGGCCCTCGGCACGAGCGGGACGTTCTGCGGCCTTTCGGTGTTCCTCATCGTGTTCGCGGCGGCATTTGGATACGACCTCTTCATGCTCTCATACGCGCAGCTTCGCCGTCCGCCGTCGCCGGGAATGTAATTTGCAACGTTTTCCCAAAACTACCAACTACCATCTACCAACTAACAGGCAAAAGGAATGACCCAAGAGGACTTCTTTGGAGCGATTGAGCACAACCTCCAGCAATTGGCAGCGAGGCGGGAACGTCTGCCATCGTGCGGATGGCGCGTTGGCGGGTACCGTTGCGTAACGCGGGAAGACGAGTGCTGCCCTCAAAACGTGCGGTGTTACGATCTGGTGTCTGTGAAGCCGTTTGTCGGTGAACCTGAGTTCTTCAGGATATTCGCCTGCTATGCGGGCGAATCCACCGGTAACGGGTATCGCGCAGCGAAATTCGCAGTCCGCAAGTGGTATCAGGAAAGCGGATGGGCGGCAAGCAGCGAAAGGCCGTCAGCAGCCGCCATGGTTGTCGGCGCGGCATCCGCATGGGAACAGGGGCTTGTCCCCAACGCGGACGACATGCCGTGCGGAAATGTCGCGTTCCGCATGCTGGTGGCCTCAGGCCCTGAGCCGAACGGCGTAGTTCGTACTGAAAAGAACGGAGACTGGGGGGCGTACGTCCCCGTTTGCCAGGCGCTTGTACCCGAGACCTTCGACAAGGTGGAAAGGCGCGTGCGCGACTGCGTGGAGGGGCTTTTCCTGCCTAACGGGGAGGTTGTAGGTGGGGGCTTCCTCACGGTCCGCCGAGTCATGGACGATCTCCCGATGGTTCCGGGAGACTTCATCGAACATGTTTTTGGCAAGATGCAGGCGGAGGGCAAGTACAACATCGGCGAATTGCCCTCTGCCGAGGGAAGAGAGACGTTTGAGACGCGCAGATATATCAAGAAGGGTCCGCCCAAGTCGCGCAAGTGGCTTTTTCTTGCCACGTTACTCGGAATCTTGGTTTTTATTGTAGTTATGTGGTTCCTGTTTCTTTCGCGATGATGCGTTGGAACGGGCTTTAGATGGTGTCTGTCGAGAAAGGATGCAAGATGGGATTTATTGATCGTCTGTTTGGCAGAAAGGGCACGCCGGTCGACTCCGACACGGTTGTGAAACGCATGGCCGCATACGAGCGGGACTTTGAAGGGACGGGGCGAGATGGGCAGAACCATCCGGTCAACGTCTTCGAGTGCGGAGATGTCGCAAACACGATTGGCGGCAGGACGCGCGTACGACGGCTCTTTCCCTGCAAGGAGACGGCGGCGGCGGCGTGCGTGAGGCTCAAGAAGGAGCAGGCCGACATATACTATCTGTCCCCGACGCCGTTCGCGCTGGAGTTCTCCTGGCGAGACGGCGGGCGTGTGAAGATGACGGCTAGTTTTGACAGAAAAGCGTCTTCCCTCCCGGATTGGCTTATGGCGAACGTCAGGAAACCAGGCGAGAACGTCACGTCCGAAGCTTTGGGGAGGCTGTTGGACAGAAAGTTTTCTTCCGACTGCCCGCCGGACTGGCTGGTTGTCACCGACCGGGAGGACGTCGCCGAGCCGGAACCGTCCCAGGAACCGCCAGAACCGGCCGTCGCAGACCTCAAGCCAGGCGTGGTGGTGTTCGGGAACTACAAGATAGAGAAGGAACTTGGATCTGGCGGACAGGGAATGGTGTTCCTAGCCACCGATACGCAGACAGTCGTGGAAGCGCACCGTAGGGTCGTGCTGAAGGTCCTTCACTGCGAGAACTGCGGGGACGAGGCCTCCATGCAGGAGTTCATCACGGAGGCGAACACGCTTTCATCTCTGCGAGACGATCGCATAGCCGCATGCTACTGGTGCAAGCGGCTGGGGAATGTCCCAATCCTGGCGATGGAATACGTCGAAGGCGTTTCCCTCGACAAGTATCTCGCGAACCGGAAAGACGGCAAGATCGGCGAACAAGAAACGCGCGAACTGCTGCTGCCGATAGCGGATGCGTTGGACTACGCTCATGCGATGGGGATATACCACCGCGACGTGAAGCCGCAGAACATCATCGTCCGCGCTACGCCGAAGAAGATCGGCGACAGGACGATCAGGACGTGTCTGCTTGATTTCGGAATCGCCAGCCGCGACCACGGGGGAAATACGCAGACCACTTTCAGGAGCGTCCGTGGCACGATCCAGTACATGTCCCCCGAACAGCAGATAATAACCAGAAGGCCGTCTGCCAGCATGGACATCTACTCGTTGGCCGTCACCGCATACGAATGCCTGTCTGGCGAGATGCCTTATCCGAATGGCTGGGATCGCAATTTCAAGGTGACTCCGCTTGCCTCTGATTCATCCTTTGCGCGATCCGTAATGCGCGGGCTTGAGATGTTGCCGGAAAACCGGCCGGCAACGTGCAGAAAGCTAATTGATCCGCCGAAGGTCGTCATGCCGGTCTCGCAAGCTACGTCTGATCCGCTGAAGACGCCTGATTCAAAAGGCAGGCAGTATCCGCCGCTTGAGCCCCCGATTTCGTCGTTTGCGGAAGATTTGTCGGCATTGGCCAAGTCGTTCATCGTATATCGGCAGATGTTGACGCAAAGTGCACAGAAATACGAGAGAAACGACCAGAAACTTGCCGAATGGCTGCGTGGACGCCAGGCGGAGCTGCGCGATCTTACATGTGATCTCGGTTCGGTCGATGTAGGAGCATTGGAGAGGTTCTTCATTGGAGTAAGGATGGAGAGAGGCGCAACGAATGCCGAGGACTTCTTCTCGGCGACAGACCGTCTCGTGGAATTGCGTAACAGCCTTCCTGCGAAAGGCGGGGCGGCTTGGCATGCGCTCAAGGAAAGCATCAATTGAGTTAGGAGGCAATGCATGAAGCTAAATCTGGCAGTATATACGGCTCAAGAAGGGTACTCCTGGCAGCCAGGTACCGCATTTACGGCCGAGGAGCTGGTTGAGTTCAAGAAGAGGATCGGGAAGTTTCCGTCTCCGGATTCGACGGAATTCCCGTTTGGCGGGATTTTCCTTTTGGAAGATCGAGTTGTGTTCTACCGTTACCATGTGGCGAAGAAGATCGACTTCCGGGGGCGTGACGCGCTTTATTGCGTCCTCGGCGCGGTTTCGCGCAAAGATGCCACGAAGATCGACCCTGCGGCGCTATTTGCCTGCCCGGAGTTTGCGGGGCCGATGAAACCGTTCCCGACTGGGCTGGAGCTTACAGAGGCCGATTCCTCCGCCGTGCCGGAGTGGCTGAAGAACCTGGACAAGATGACGTTGGATGTGCGGATTACGGGAACTGCCGATAATCCATCTTATGCGGTTGCCCAGAAGCCAATTGAAGTTCCTCGGCCTCCTGTCAAGGAGCCTCCTGCCCCAGACGCCCCCGCCACGCCCCCCGCCAATCCCGGTTCTGCCGAGCCTGCACCCGCTCCCGATGGTAGGGCGCAATCACCGAGCGCGCCGCAATGTGATGAGCCTGATTCTCCCGATGGTAGGGCGCGATCACCGAGCGCGCCGAAAATATCAGGTCGGTTGATTTGGCAGATTGGCTCAGCGGCGGCAATGGCCGTTCTGCTAATCGGGGGGAGCCTCTGGTTTATGTTTGGCAAAAAGCCAGAAGTGCCGCAGGAACCTAATGATGGCGCTAAGATCGGCTCGCCCAACACCAACGGTATTGTAACGGCGGGCGCTCCAGCGGATACGAACAATCTGCCAGAGGTCACGACATCCACAAATGGCATTCCGCCCGTGACGAATGTAGTCGACGTGTCAACGAACACCTCCCAGTCGGTAACGAACGTTTCGGCTGCGGTGACAAACACCGTTCCGGTCTTAAAAGATGTCCCTGCACCGACCAAGGAAAAGAAAGCCGCAAATCCAAAAGAGGTAAAACCTGTGCAGAAGAAGCCCGCAGCTGTGCCAAGTACACAAAAACCTGTGCAGAAGAAGCCTGCGGCTGTGCCAAGTACACAAAAAACTGCACAGAAGAATAATACAGCGGTACCGGATAACCGTTCGCCGGCCATGAAAAAAGTGGGACCAACGCAAAATCAGACCCCAAAGGGGAAACGCTAGAGAATGAAGAAAGTCGCGATAGTTGGCGTTGAAGGCTCGGGCAAGACGGTGATGCTTGCCGGACTGGGGGAACTCTACATGCATCCGGACGAGTCTGGATGTTTTCTAGCTCCGAAGAACTTCACTACGGCGAAGTACGTATCGGAGAAAATTGCTAGAATGAGGCGGGGCGAATGGCCGATTGCAACGGCAAGTGACGTACTACAGGGTCTGGATTGGACGCTTCGCCAGCGGAATGACGATGGACAGCGTCCGCAGGACGTTTGCGAGGTGTCTTGCCTGGACTTTGCCGGAGAGGTGTACAGGTTGGCGTTCGGCATTCGGCAGGGCAACCCGCCGCCCGACCTGTCCGATGAAGTTACTTCGCTTAAGAACTACATACGCGAGGCGAGTGACTTGATCATCCTGATCAACCTCCGCGACATAATCGTAAATGGACAAGACGATCCGCATGTCCAGGAATCCATGTGGATCACGAATGAGATACTGTCTTACGCTTTTTCCGATAGGGCAGAGAACGCTGCGCCGCGTGCCACGATCGTCCTTTCGCAGGCGGATAGCTATGCAGGCACCATAAATGCATGCGGCGGACCGAAGGGGGTGTTGAGAAAGTATCTGCCGCATGTCGCCAACAACTATGACTGGCTTGATGTGTTAGAGGTGAGTGCCGTTGACAAAACAAGACTGGATGACGACGGAAATGTGGTTCCAGCGCCAGACTTTCGCCCTGTTAAGCTTCGACCGATAATGGACTGGATACTGTCGGGGATTGAGAACATCTCGGTCAAGGTCACCCCCGTCAATTTTATTGCATTTTGCGCTACGCTGTTAGCGGTCGCCGTGGCAATGTTGATGTGTCTGCTGACCGGGCATTGGGGCGTGTCAATACCTATAGGATTATTTTCTCTTTTGGTGTTGTTCAATCGGGGCGAAAGGGATGCCAAGCAAACAACCGGGGCGTGGCTTTTGTTCGCGGCATTCGTGTTGGCTGCGGGAGGGTTGGGAGGAAGTGGACACTGGGTTTTTGCATCGGGCACAGCATTCGCCGGATACTGTATGATCCTAAAGTAATGGAGTTGGGTATGTGGAGAACTTCAAATGAAGAAGGTGGCGATAGTTGGCGTTGAAGGCTCGGGCAAGACGGTGATGCTTGCCGGGCTGGGGGACTTGTATACCTATCCAGACGAGGACGGTTACTTCCTTGCGCCGAAGAACTTCGGAACGGCGGCGTATGTGGCCGAGAAGATCGAGCGCATGCGCAAGGGAGAATGGCCACCGGCGACGGCTGGCGACGAGATGCAGGGCCTCGACTGGACGCTTAAAAGGAGTGTGTCCGAGGATGGCAAAAGGCCAGAAGCCGTCTGCGAAGTCTCGTTCCTCGATTTCGCGGGCGAGGTATACCGCACGGCGTTCGGCATTGGAGGTGGCGATGCCTCACTCAAGGAACAGGCCGAAAAGCTGAAGAAATATGTACAAGAGGCCAATGATCTTATCGTACTCATAAACCTGCGCGATGTTATCGTGCATGGTATTCGCGATCTGCGCGTTCAGGAGGCAATGTGGATAACAAAGTCAATCCTTGATGTCGCGCTTTCAGAGGAATCAGAGCACAAGACGCCGCGTGCGGCAATCGTGCTCTCGCAGGCGGATAGCTACGCAGAGACAATCAAGGCGTGTGGTGGTGCAAAGGGCGTGCTGAAAAAATACTTGCCGTATGTTGCGAACGAATACGGGGGTCTGAATGTTTTCGCGGTGAACGCGGTAGATAAGACGGTGCTCGACGACAACGGAAACGCGGTGCCGGCGGCTGATTTCACCACGCAGGGGCTCTTGCCGATAATGAAGTGGATTTGCGGTGGAGAGGTGGCGAGCGGCGGTCGCGGGGCGACCGCCCTACCGGACGAT
>CACWIW010000087.1 GCA_902761035.1 uncultured bacterium
CAGAGGCGCAGAGAGGCGGAGAGCGCAGAGAAAGTTCAGAAATCCGACTGAAAAGAAAACCATGAAAAGAAGAATCTCGGAAAGTTATTTCACCCAATTTGTGAAACAAATACATACTCAAGCAATGGGATAACCTCTGTGAACTCTGCCTCTCCGCGCCTCTGCGTGAGGTATAACATGGAGTGGTAAATCGAAATGAGGAATTTAGGTTAAAATTTAAGGACGCGCGCGCGTCCTTATAATAGAAGCAGTTGCAAAACCTGGTATGGCGCGGTGTCCCACCGCGCCGCTGCGGCGTGGGGACACGCCGCCCTACCAGATGCGCGAGGGTTTTGCAACTGGCTCTGTTGCCCTAGTAGGGGGGGGCGGCTCGCCGAGGACGGCTCGCCCCACCAGATGCGCGGATGTGGCAAGGTTGGGGTATCTTGATCTGGCTTCGGTTGGCGTGAGTGTGCCGTATGCCTGTTTCAAAAACCTTGCATTTCGTGGGAAATGCCTATTTCAAAAACCTTGCATTTCGTGATTTTCGTCTTGGCGGGCATGTGCTTATTATGATATAATACATGCCGAAAAAAGGAAAACCATGTTAAACCTAAATTCGGCAGTTGGTGAGTAGGTTTTTAGCCGTAAAGAACGCAAAGATCGCAAAGTATATTATAATGGCTAATGTATTGCGAATTATTCAGGTTAGTCTTCTACTTTTTGTTTTCACCAAATGGGTGAATCGCCGTACATCAAGAAAGGCGTGTATAATTAAAAGGCCATTCCTTCTTTGCGCCCTTTGCGTTCTTTGCGGCTAATTACATCAAGAAAGGCGTGTATAATTAAAAGGCCATTCCTTCTTTGCGCCCTTTGCGTTCTTTGCGGCTAATAGAAATAAGAAGGGCTTGTTCAACTGCGTTTTTTAGGTTAAACAGTTGTTTCCAATCATCAGAAGGCTCGGCGGTGAATTACGCAGATGCGCCCACTTGCAAATATCCACACTTTTGTGCTTGCGCGGAAACATGATTTTTTGATAAACTTGCCACAAGCCAATTTAGGAGAAAGTCATGAAACATAGCAAATTAGCGGTTATTGCCGGGCTGGTGGCCGGGCTTGTAACTGGTTTTGGATATGCCGCTGAGGTGTCGTCGGACGACGCCTTGTGCGCGGTCAAGGGCTGGGTCAGCCTGAAGGAGTCGCTTGACAAATCCATTGAGGGCAATCCCGCGTCCGTCGAAACATACACGGGCAGAAGCGGGAAGGGCAAGTTCTACGTGGTGACGCTGGAGGGCGGCGGTTACGTGGTGGCGTCCGGCGACGACGAGGTGACGCCGATTCTCGCCTATTCGAAGAGCGGCACGTTCGAGGCGAGCGAGAAGAACCCGCTCTGGTGTCTCCTTGCGGGACGCGCCGCCATCGAGGCGGATAGGATCGCCGAGGCGGCAACGGCTACGGGCGGCAGGCGTCTCGCGGCGTCCGCTTCCGGAGTTTCCGGAAACGCGGCCAAGTGGAGCCGCCTGCGCGCGGCGGGTGGCGCAAACGGCGGCAAGACGCGCCTCGGCGGGGCACCGTCTGCCGCGCCGACGGATCTGCGCGTCCCCGAGCTTCTCCACTCCGACTGGTCGCAGGGCCGCATCGGCAACTACAGCGGGACTGACTATCCCTACTGCTTCAACATGTACACGCCCGAGATCAACGGCGAGCGCGCGCCGTGCGGGTGCGTGGCGACGTCCGGCTCGCAGATTATGCGCTACTTCCAGTATCCGACGGCATCCGTCACGGCGCAGACCAAGACCTGCACGGTGGGCGGCGTGGATACGAGCCTCACGATGATGGGCGGCACGTACGACTGGGCGAACATGCCCACGAACATCAACTCGATGTACAACCAGCCCGAAGCCGACACCCTCGCGTACCGCCAGGCGATCGGCAAGCTGACGTATGACGTCGGCGTGGCGGTGGGGATGTCCTACACGGCCAACGGCAGCGGCGCGTCGGTGGGGACGCTCGCCAATGCCCTGGTGAACGTGTTCGGCTACAGGAAGGCAGCCCACTTCTTCTCCGCCGAAGGTGGACTCGCGGCGGAGAAGCTCAAGAAGGCGATCCTCCCCAACCTCGACGCGAAGCGTCCGTGCGGCATCGGCATCGCCAACACGACCACGGAGGAGGGCCACGCCATCGTGGCGGACGGCTACGGCTATTCCGACGATACGCTCTACATCCACTTCAACATGGGCTGGAACAACCTCGCTGGCTCCAACGCCTGGTACACGCCGCCGGATTTCGACGTCAGGGAAGACATCCAGTACGACGTCATCGACGAGGTCATCTGCAACATCTTCACGGACACCGGTTCGGAGTTTGGCTCCATCGCGAGCGGACGCGTCCTCGACGGGAACGGCAACCCCATCCCCGGCGCGACGGTGACGGGCACGACGACGCTGCTCAACGGAGTCGTCACGAACATCGTCACCACGAGCGACGAGCGCGGCATCTACGCGATTATCCTGCCCGCCGTGGAAAATCCTTGCACCATCAAGGCCACGGCTGATGACGGTTTCGTATCCAGCGAGGTCACGTTCACCATCGCCTCGACAGACATCTCCATCGGCAACACATACGATAACGATATTACGCTTACCGAGAAGCCCAAGCCCTCCAAGCTTCTCGACTTCATCGAGTCCACTGGCGCACAGTATATTGATACGGGCGTCGAGGCGAAGATGGGCACCAAGGCTGCACTTGACATCATGTGGACGGCGGTGACAGGGTGGGACGTCGAGATGTTTTCCGCCAATGGAGCTGGCAACACAAACTACAAGCTTCTCGACGGTTCTGCTTCGGGATCGTTTTATATTTACCCGACTGTCGGGTCCAGCAGTTTTTTTGTTGGCAAGAGCAACCTTTCAAACTGGCCGTACAGTGCGAATTTCGTGACATACGCCAACAACACGCGTTATAGGGTTTCCGTCGGAATCTCCACGGACGGCGTATACTCGCTTGCCATAAACGGTGGCGCTTACACGCAGAGCGGCACGGCGACGAAAAGCGTCGGGACCATTGCGGCGTCCGGGCGGAACTTCTATCTCTTTGGGTGCAACAACAACGGGACGGCCAGTAATTATTCCGATACAAAGGCGCGTTGCTACGGTACGAAGATCTGGCAGGTTGACGGTAGCGGCGAGTATAAGCTTGTCCGTGACTTCCTCCCCTGCCTCGACTCGGACGGCGTGGCGTGCCTCTACGACACCGTGTCCAAGGAATTGTTCTATTCAAAGACAGTAACGCCGTTTACCGCCGGAAACGAGCTGTCGGATTTCGGCACACCCGATGCGATTCTTGAGTATGTTGATTCGACCGGTGCGCAGTACATCGACACGGGAGTTGAGGCGAGGGCCGGCACCAAATCCGAGATGAAGATGCAGTGGAAGGCATATCGGTCTGGATATAACCTAGATGCGTATCTTTCGGCTACAAGCGGCTCGGGCAAGTTCTACCTTTGCGAATTGAATTACGAACGGTGGTGGTGTGCCGCATTCGGGAGCTGGGAAAAATATGTCAGTTCTTCGTATATCACAGGAAGTACCCTTGCTTCATACATGAACCTGAATACGGATTACACAGTCGTATCCGAAGTGAACCAGGCAAAGACATGGTCGATGTCATTTGGCGGAGGTTCCGCAAGCGTCGCTACCGGGCAGAGTTTGAATACTTTGGACGTGAACTTTTACATGTTCGCCTGCAATTCGTCCGGCACGGCCGCCAATCACGCCACGGCTCGCTGCTACTATACTAAGATATGGCAGATGGACGCCGATTGGGAATACCGGCTTGTGCGCGATTTCGTGCCTTGCCGCAAGGACGGTATTGCGGGACTTTACGACAAAGTTTCCGGGACGATCTTTAAGTCGAAGACAGATACGGCTTTAACCGCCGGTCCCGTGTCGGCCGAGTTGCCGGACAAGTTTGTTGAATACGTCTATTCCGATGGAAGGCAGTATGTCGATACGGGTGTCGAGGCGAAGATGGGCACCAAGGCTGCGCTTGACATCATGTGGACTGCGGTGTCAGGGACGGAAGTCGAGATGTTTTCCGCAAATGGAGCTGGCAACACGTATTATTGGATGCTTGACGGATATGCCTCCGGCTCGTTTTACGTCCGTCCGAACATCCAAAGCTCTGGAGGTTTCTGGGTGAGCAAGAGCACCCTCTCGAACTGGCCGTATAGCGGTAATTATGTTACATACGCGCAAAATACGCGCTATAGCGTTTCCGTCGGAATCTCCACGGACGGCGTGTATTCGTTTGCCATAAACGGAGGCGTTTACACGCAGAGCGGCACGGCGACAAAAAGCATCGGAGCCATTGCGGCGTCCGGGCGGAGCTTCTATCTCTTCGGCTGCAACAAAAACGGGACGGCCAGTAATTATTCCAATACAAAGGCGCGTTGCTACGGCACGAAGATCTGGCAGGTTGACGCAAGCGGCGAATACAAGATCGTGCGCGACTTCAAGCCTTGCGTCAAGGGTGGCAGGCCGGGGCTTTATGACGCTGTTTCCGGGAGAATCTTCTATTCAGGGAGCGGCACGGATCTTCTGGTCGGTGAAAACACGGAAGTCGAAACGCAGAAGTTCTGGACTGACTTCATGGGCGATGGCTCGTTTGACAATTTGCAGAACTGGTGGGGCGGTGAGCTTCCGGTGGAAAACGAAGACGTGACGGTCTATCCGAAGAGCGCCGCAATCGTCACCGACACTGGTTATTCCCTTGGCACGGTCAACGTACCTGTCGGAACAGCCGTGTTTGGCGGGGGAAGCGGCGCGATTACGATGAAGGGTCTGACAATCGCATCCGGTGCGACTGCGGAGATCACCGGTGCGGAGGGACTCGTTGACGGCGGCGTGTCGGGCGCGGGTACGCTCGTGATCAATCCCGGCGTGGGCAACACGTTCACGATGACGAAGAACAATACGGGTTTCACGGGAAGCGCCGTCATCAAGAGCGGCAAGGTGAAGTTCGGCGATAGGCGTTCGTTTGGAGCCAGACCCGCGAATATCCGAGTGAAGGGCGGGGCGACGCTTGACGAAAGCAATGTATCCGATACGGACTACAATGGAGAGAAAAACATTGCGACCCTTGACGCTGGGGCGATTCTCGTCGGAAATTTCAACGGCGGCAATGCAGTGCTCACGACGTTGACACTTGAAGGCGATGCGACTGTTGACACGTCCTCTGGCCCTGTGTCGATTTCACAGGCTTACAACTGGGCGCTGACGCACATCAATCTCGGCGCCAACACTCTGACAAAGACGGGCGCGAACGATTTCTACATCTCTTGCAGCGCGATAGCCGGCGCGGGTACGTTCGACATCGTCCAAGGAAAGGTCGTGGCTACGCCAACATGTTATGGACACGGCAATTCGTCAACGACCTGCTCCGACGGTACGATCAACATCCATTCTGGGGCGACGTTCCATCTCAAGGACGTGGATAAAGACGGCGACAAGGTGACGCTCTCAGTCAAGAACCTCGTCCTTGACGGTTCGGTGACGAAGGGAACGACGTATAAGCACATGCTCACCGTCACCGGAACGATCACCGGCAAGGGGACGACGCCGATGCTGACGATGGGCAGCGGGGCGAAGTTCAAACCGAACGGCACGGACTTCCTCACGATCACCGATTCACTTTCGGGCACGATGACGATTGACGTGAGCGAGCTCGTCTTCACGGACCGCAAGGACGACATACCGCTATTCAAGGTCGGGAACGCGTCGATCCTGCCCGCGAAGGGCGATGTCGTGGTTAACGGCGAACTGCCGGTTCCTTGGCGGCTCACCACGACGCCCGACGGCCTCGGCTACAGGCTCAATCGCACAAAGGGCACGATGATCGTCGTTCACTGAAAACGCAGTCATTCTGCTGGAACGCCGCCACTTTGGCGGCGTTCCTATAGGGCGCATCTGCGTAATTCACCGCCGAGCCTTCCGATGATTGGAAACAACTATTTGAAACAACTTGCCTTTGGCGCACGGGCTAACTCGCCCGTGCTCATAGTCCACTCAAAAACGATACAATTATATCAAGATTCTTGCAAACATAGATGGAAAGATGCGCGGGCGAGCATGATTTTTTGATAAACTTTCCGCAAGCCGATTTAGGAGAAAGTCATGAAGCATAGCAAATTAGCGGTTATTGCCGGGCTGTTGGCCGGGCTTGTAAGTGGTTTTGGATATGCCGCAGATGATGGCAGTTCTACGTCCGACGTTCTCGAAACGCCGGACTGCCTGCTCGAATACGTGAAATCCACAGGAACGCAGTTTGTAGATACGGGGATAAAAGCCAAGTCTGGTACGAAAGCGGAAATCGTTTTCAGCAGCCAGATTGTCAGTGGCGACAACGACACCCACAACATTCTAGGTGCATCAGATGGCAGTGTCGGGATGTGCTTCCATAAAATCACTGAGGGGCGTTGGTGGCGCTATCGTTACAATTATAATGACAATTATATCGAAGCTGGCGCGAGCGTCCGCACGGAAAATATCGGGAAAGATAGACAGCCTGCGAATACGAAGTACACCTATACAGCCGATTTCTCCAAAACCGGCTACATCAAAATAGTTGTTTCCGGTGGTGCATACACGGCGGCTACAATCGAACGGAACATCGGATCAACCATGAGCATCGACAGAAATCTATACGTCTTCGCCAACAACAATGCCGGAACTGCAAACGAGTTCCATTCCGCGACGATTTACGGACTGAAGATATGGCAGATTGATTCTAACGACGAATATCAGCTGGTCCGCGACTTCAGACCGTGCATACGGTACGGCCGTGCGGCGCTCTGGGATGCAGTCTCCGGGAAGATTTTCTTCTCCGGCAGCGGAACGGACTTGACGGCCGGGCCGGTCGTGACGCCGGAGTTCGAGAGGAAGGCAGTGAGCTACGTCGAGTCCACGAAAGCGCAATACGTCGACACGGGCGTGTGCCCGAAAACAGGGACAAAGACAGAGGTGAAGGTGCAGTTTAAAAACGATTGGTCGACGACGACAACGGCCGTCGTCCTCGGGACTGGCAAGCATGGCGGAAGCTCGCGTTTTTGGATGCCGGCAGCCTATAACAAGTACATGTATGCCGGATGCGGCAGTGTCCAATGCTACATCGAATACAACCATGCAGGCGGGCCAAACCCGACCTATTCGAAACTGAACGGACAGATCAACCATTCCGAGGTCTATACTTTCACCACCGAGATGACCACCGACGGAAAATACAATGTCACCGCTATCGGCGGAAAGTTTGACGGCGGCTATGTCTACCGCGACGTTTCCGTGCAGGGCGATTTCCTTTCTTCTCCGAATCCCATGTATTTGTTCGGGGCCAACGAGAACGGAAGTCTCGCCAACGGATCGTCTATCCGCTGCTACGGCGCGAAGATCTGGCAGACGAACGGCGTGGACGGCACCTACGTCCTGTTGCGAGATCTGACGCCGTGCCAGAAGGAGGGCAGAGCGGGAATGTACGATGCCGTCAACGATGAAATCCTGTATTCTGGATCGGGGACGGATCTCGTCATTGGAGGCGCGGCTGTCTGGAACAACACCAGTGGCGACAACCTGTTCGATAATCCCGCGAACTGGTCAACGGGCGCCGTTCCGACGGATGGCGACGTCGCGACGGTGAACGTTTCCGGTGAAATGACATTGATCGTCACGAACCACTATGCTTTGTCCCGGTTGTCCGTCACCGGCAGCGGGACGCTTACGTTCGTGGGCGACGGCTCGCTGTCGTACAAGCGGCTGGACATCGCGTCCGGTGCGACGGTGGTCCGCACGGGACTCGCCGGACTCGTTGACGGTGGCCTGACTGGTGCTGGCACGTTCGTGCTCGATCCCGGCACCGGCAACACGCTTACGATGACGAAGAGCAATGCGGGCTTCACGGGCACGGCTGTCATCAATAGCGGCACGGTGAAGTTCGGCAATGCCACATCATTCGGGCCGATCAACAGATCTTCCTTCATCAGAGTGCGGAATGGTGGAACGCTTGACACTGGCAACGTTCAGGATGGCTCAAACACTGGCGAGAAAAACAAGGTGATATTGGAAGAAGGAGCCACTCTTGCGGCGAACCCGGGGCTAGATCATAATATCACGTCGCATCAGTGGTCCTTGATAACGACATTGACACTTGAAGGCGATGCGACAATCGACACTTCCCATGGAGATGTTTCCATGGGGCTTAAGTGGCATGACGCGCGGGTGAAGCTCAATCTCGGTGGCAATACTCTGACGGTAAAGGGCAACAGGGCATTCTCCATCTCCTACTGCCTGATTTCAGGGACGGGGAAGATCGACATACAGGAGGGTGCGACCGTCTGGTCAACGCAAGACTACGACAATGTGGATGTTTCGACAACGTTCTCCGAGGGGACTATTCATATTCACGAAGGTGCCGGATGGTCTCTGCTCAAGTATTATTCTTCCTATCCAGCCCGCCTTTCTGTGAAGAATCTGATTTTGGATGGTGCCGTGACAAGGGCAGCCGACAACTACACCCTCACCGTCACCGGCTCGATCACCGGCAAGGGAACGACGCCGACGCTGACGATGGCCGAGGGCGCGGTGTTCAAGCCAAGCGGCACGGGCTACCTCACCGTGACCGAGTCGTTCTCGGGTACGATGCTGATAGACGCGAGCGGGCTTGACCTGGAATCGACCTACGACAGGGTTCCGCTGTTCAAGGTCGGTTCTGAGGAAATGCTTTCGAGCGTGCCTGTTGACTTTGTCGCCGGGACGAAGCCCAAGGGCTGGGTGCTTGCCAAGACCGTAGACGGCTTGGGCTATGACCTCATCCGCAGCGGCTTCTCGATTATCGTGAGATAAATGGCGTGATAACTGGGAACGCCGCCTTCCAGGCGGCGGATGTGGCAAGGCTGGGACGTCTTGATTTGGCCTCAGCTTGCGCGAGTGTACCGTCTCCCCATTTCAAAAACCTTGCATTTCGTGGGAAATGCCTATTTCAAAAACCTTGCATTTCGTGTGAAATGCCTATTTCAAAAACCTCGCATTTCGTGATTTCAGGCTTGGCAAGCATGCGCTTATTATGGTATAATCTGTGCCGAAACAAGGAAAACTATGTTAAAACGGAAGATTTACGACAAACTTCTTGATTGGAAGAAAACCAGTTCACGCGAGTGCGCCTTGCTGATTGATGGTGCGCGTCGCGTCGGGAAGAGTTATATCGTTGAGGAGTTCGCAAAGGCCGAGTACCGTTCTTATGCGATAATCGACTTCACCCACGCCGACAAGGCCATCAAAGACCTTTTCCTGAAGTACATGTCGAACCTTGACACGTTCTTTGCCTACCTGTCCTCTTTGACAGACGTGACGTTCTACAGGCATGAGACGCTGATCGTGTTTGACGAGGTGCAGCATTTCCCCAAGGCGAGGGAGGCTATCAAGCATCTCGTCAAGGATGGCCGTTACGACTACATTGAAACGGGGTCACTCGTCTCCATCAACGAAAACGTCAAGGACATACTCATACCTTCCGAAGAACGCGACATCGAAATGTACCCTATGGACTTCGAGGAATTCCTCTGGGCGACAGGACGCCCGACCTTGATGGACTCCATACGAAGTGCGTTCAAGTCCGGCGAAGGGATGGGGCCGCTGCATGAGACGGCAATGGATTCGTTCAGGCAGTACCTTGTCGTCGGCGGGATGCCGCAAGCGGTGGTGCGATACGTTGAAAGCCATGACTTCAAGGCGGTGGATCGGCAGAAGCGTGACCTGCTCAGACTGTACAGAAAGGGCATCCGCAAGCATGCGAAGCGGTATGCGCTACGTGTCGAGCGCATATACGACGAGATCCCCAGTCAGCTCTCGCGACATGAGAAGCATTTCAACTTCAGTTCCTTGGGGGACAGTGCGCGCTACAGGGAGTATGAGAATGCGTTCCTGTGGTTGGCTGATGCAATGGTCGCCAACGTGGCGTGGAATGTCTCCGATCCAAACGTCGGGTTCAGGTTGAACATGGATGACTCGCTCATGAAGTGCTATTTCTTGGATACTGGGCTCCTTGTCAGCCATTCGTTTGACGAAGGGGAAATGGTGGCGCAGAACATCCACAACCGGATTCTGACTGGCGACATCGAGCTGAACAAGGGCATGCTTGTCGAGAATGTCGTGGCGCAGATGTTCGCCGCTTGCGGCAGGAAGTTATATTTCTATTCACGGCGTTCGCGCGAGGACGGCAGGGAGAGAATGGAAATTGATTTCGTCTTGGCGCGCTCGAAGTTGGACGTTGCGCACAATGTATTCCCGATAGAGGTGAAAAGCGGCAAGAATGCTTCGCACAGGTCGCTTGACAAGTTCGTGGAGAAGTTTAGGTCGTATGTGGCAAAGCCATACCTTCTCTGGATGAAGGACAGGAAGATTCAGGACGGGGTAGAGTATCTGCCTATCTATATGGCTCCGTGTCTGGCGGAGGAAGGCTTATAACGAGAGTGTCAATAGTCGGGTGTGTGCGAGTCCCAGCGACAAATCCCGAAGGTCTCGGCTACAGGCTCAACCGCGAACAGGGCACGGTAATCACGATTCGCTAAAAGTTGCAAAAATACATCTGAAAATAGTCCGAAAAGTTGCAGTTTATTGTGTTGGATGAGTTCTAAAAGTTGCATATTGACAATCTCGATTGAAATCTGATATAATTTCGCCGTTTGAAAAACAGGAGTTTCAATGGCTCTGCGATGCCTCGTTCGCCTCACGTGCGCTGAACGTCACGGTGACGGAAGTGCCGCTCAACGCGCAGGTCCGCGACGGATGGTTCAAGCTGTACCTTTCGGACATCGGCCTGCTCTCGGCCCTGTATGGCACGGAAACGAAGGGGCTTCTGTATTCGGGAAGACTTAAGGGGAATGCGAAGGGAGGCCTTTACGAGAACCTGATTGCCGGCGTGCTTGACCGCAAGGGCATCCCGCTTTACTACTTCAAAAGCGAGGACGGTGTGCGTGAAGTCGAGTTTGCGATTGAGCGCGACGGCGGAATCGTGCCGGTCGAGGTCAAGGCGTCCAATGGCGCGACCATCTCGTTGAACGAGGCCCTTGAGAATCCGCAGGTTCCGTACGGGTACAAGTTCATCGACGGAAACGTCGGCGTTTCGGGGAAGAAAATTACGTTGCCGCACTACATGGCAATGTTTGTTTGAAAATGTTTCAAAAATCCACTTTTGTGCTTGTGCGGGAACATGATTTTTTGATAAACTTTCCGCAAGCCGATTTAGGAAAAAGTCATGAAGCATAGCAAATTAGCGGTTATTGCCGGGCTGGTAGCCGGGCTTGTAAGTGGTTTTGGATATGCCGCAGAGACGCCGTCGGTTGCGGGTGGCGGTTACCTCTTTGCTCACATGCGCACCGGCCGCGAATACGGGCATCTATATTTCGACGTATCGCGCGACGGCCTGACGTGGACCCAACTCAACGGCGGCAGGGAGATCCCGCTCGCCCCGTCCTATCTGGGGCATCCGTACATCACCGAGGACGACCACGGCGACTTCTACTTGATCGGTGCGCAGAGGACGCCTCCGCATGACGTCGTGGTGTGGCGTTCACGCGACTTGGTTCGGTGGAGCCACATAGTCATCGACAAGTCCCATCTGGCCCTGCCGGAGGGTTTTGTCAACGAGCCGCCTTGGTACGGCGCGATCAAGATATTCTTCGATCGGCCCAGTCGGCAGTTCATGCTGACATGGCACGCGGAACGCGCGTCCACAAAGAGCAACACGGAGCGATGGGAGAGTATGCGGACCTTCTACGTGCTCACCCGCGACTTCAAGACGTTCACCAAGGCCGCACCGCTCTTCGATTACAAAGGCGAGAACGCGAAAATGGCGCAGATCGACGCGTCGGTGCATTTCCACCAAGGCGCGTATTACGCCATCGTGAAGGATGAGCGCTGGCAGGAAAGCGCACCCGGCACCTACAAGTCGATCCGCCTCGCGAAATCGAAGTCCCTGACCGGCCCGTGGTCGCCGCCGGGCGCTCCGCTCACCCCGCATTGGCGCGAGGCCCCGTCGCTCGTTCCGTCTCTGGATGGACGGGAATGGTATCTCTACGCCGAGGAATATCCCAGGGGCTATCGGATGTACAAGGCCGCCTCGCTCGACCAGCCGGGACCATGGCGCGAAGTGCCGTTGAAATACAAAGGCGTCATCCGGCACGGCTGCGTCATACGGATTAACGAAGAAGTCTATCGCGGGCTTCTCGCCGCTGATAACATCGGGAAAGAAAGGAAATGAAAATGAAAAAACTCACTCGAATGCTCTGCACGGCACTCTCCTCCGTGGCCTGTGTGGCGACAGTAGTGCCGTTGCAGGCGGCGGAGAAGATTGTCTCCCAGGAGACGATGAAGGCCATCTACGAAGAGGTCAAGACGCCGTACAAGGTCGGCATGGTGCTGCTGCCGGAAAAGGGCGAGAAGATCGACAATCCGTGCGTGTTCCGCCATGGCGACGAATGGTACATGATCTTCGTCGTGTTCGACGGGAAGGGATACGAGACGCATCTTGCGAAGTCCGCTGACCTCGTGAAGTGGAAACGGCTCGGGAAGGTGTTCGGTCGCGCGGAGGGCACCTGCTGGGATTCGGCGCAGGCCGACGGCTGGCCGGCGCTTCTCGATCCACGTTGGGACGGACCCAACACGCTCAACACTTTCGACGGAAAGTACTGGATGATGTACATCGGAGGCCACAGGAAGGGCTACGAGACGGATCCGCTTTCGACGGGTGTCGCGTGGACGGACGACCCCTCAGCCGTGAAGCAGTGGACGCGGTATCCGAAGAACCCCGTGTTCTCTCCTTCCGATGCCGACGCCCGCGCATTCGAGCGCAAGACGATCTACAAGCACTACACGGTGGAGGATCCCACGCGCGTGCGGCGGCCGGTTCGTCGATTTCTACAACGCGAAGCAGAAGGGCGTGTGGCGCGAGACGATCGGCATGGCGGTCTCGGACGACATGCTGAACTGGCGGCGCGTGGGGGATGTCCCCGTGATATCGAACGGGGACCCGGCGAAGTTCGCGATCTCCGGCGATCCGATGATCCGGCGCATCGGCGACGTGTGGGTGATGTTCTACTTCGGCTGCGGATGGCAGCGGAGCGGCGCGTTCGACACGTTCGCCTGCTCCTACGACCTGAAGCACTGGACCAAGTGGGAGGGCAAGCTGCTCATCGAGCCGTCCGAACCGTATGACGCCACGTACGCCCACAAGCCGTGGGTGATCAAGCACAACGGGGTGGTGTACCACTTCTACTGCGCCGTGGGGAACAAGGGACGCGGCATCGCGCTCGCGACGTCAACCAAGGTACGGTGACCTGTTCTGAACACGTCCCTATAAATGTCTTCGCTATCTCTACGCAAGGAGAACTTCTGCGGATTTTACGTCCTCCGTGCCGGGGTTTGTCACATTTTGGGTTTGTGCTGGCATGAATGATTATGATATAATGGTTGCGTATTTGGAGACAATAGGTTAACAGGAGAATCACAAGTGAAGCAGTTCAAAGTCAAAGCAGGTGTTGTGATCGGGCTGATGGCCGGGCTTGTCGCTGGCGTCGTAGATGCGAAGGAGCAGCGGCTTGTGTTTTCGGGCTATTCCGGCTCGACGACGCTCACCGACTTCCAGGCGATGGTGAAGCTGACCGAAGGGCAGTACGGCTTCAGCTACAACGACTATGCGGCGAAAGACGGCTCCGACATCTGGTTCTCCGACTGGCAGGGGAACGTCATCCCTCACGAAATCGACCTCTGGAACGTCTCCGGCGCCTCGTACATCTGGGTGCGCGTGCCGGAGCTGACCGGCAAGTCCACGTCCATCACGATGCACTGGGGCGAGGCACGGACCGCCGCCCAGACGTCCACCGCCAACGTGTGGAAGAACAACAAGGACGGCCGCGGCGGCTACGTGGGCGTGTGGCACATGGGCGTCACCTCCGCCGCATCCGACCCCGAACCCGACGCAACGGGGAACGGGCTTGACGCCGTGCCGTATTCCGAGTCGGGCAACATCAGCAAAATGACCGGCGCCTTGAATGCCGGCTGGCCGACGGGTGCCTGCAGGACCAATGCGGATGCCAACGGACAAAAGAACGCCTTGAAAGTGCCTGACTATTCGCAGAAGATAACGGACGAGTCGCGCTTCACGGTGAGCGGCTGGTTCCGCTGCTCGAATAATTTCAACGGCAACTACAAGCGGTTTTTCTCCTCGGCAGGGCTGAATGGCGTTAATACGGGCAACGGCTGGGAAGTGCGGCAGAACGGCGATGGCTGGAACGACAGCGACGACCACAGGCACCAAACGCTGGCGACATCCACGTACAACGGCTCAACGCTCGGCGACTACACCCCGCATAAGCTTAATGCGAAGTACCTTTGGAATACGGTTTACATCACCGTGGTGTTCAGCGACAGGATTGCGACGATCTATCAGAATGGCGTCTTGATTGGATCCGACGACACGGTGGGATGCAAGGCGAGGCAGAGCTATCTCACCGAGGAACAATTGGCCAATCCTGCCAACGACTTCGGTTTCATGATCGGCCACAAGGTGGGGTCGGGCAACAGCTGGGTCGGCTTCTACGACGAGGTGCGCATGTACGACGGCGCGGAGAGCGCCGACCGCGTGAAGGCGAACTACGACACGATGGCGACGCCGAACACGTTCCTCGCCATGCCGGCAACGGCGACGGGTACGGCGAAGGTGCAGCAGCTCAAGTTCGCCGGTTACACGGGCAATGAACCGCTGACGGACTTCCAGGCGCTCGTGAAGCTGGGCGAAGGGCGCTATGGGTTCAGCTACGACGACTACTCCGTCAAGGACGGCTCCGATCTCTGGTTCGCCGATGCCGACGGGAACGTCCTCCCCCACGAAATCGAAACGTGGAATCCGTCCGGCGATTCCTTCATCTGGGTCCGCGTCCCGGTGATAGCCGGGCCTACCTCCTACATCTTGATGCACTGGGGCGCGGAGCGCACCAACGCCGTGGAGATCGCCGCGTCGCGCGCGAACGTGTGGAAGAACAACGGCGACGGCGGCTACGTGGGCGTGTGGCACATGGGCAAGGCTACTCTCGGCGAATCCGAGCCGGACTCTACCGGCAACGGCCTGCACGCAGCGCCTTATTCTGAAACGGGGCATTTGACAAAGATGGTCAAGACGGATATCAACCTCACTGCATTCCCCACTGTCGGCAGGCAGAATGCGGAGGCGAACGGCGAGAACAACGCTTTGAAGGTTCCTCTGTACAAGGGGTTCATCACCGACGAGTCGCGCTTCACCGTGAGCGGCTGGTTCCACTGCTCGAATCCGTACAACTCCATCTATAAGCGTTTCTTCTCCGCGACCGGCCTGAACGGCGCAAACGCCAACAATGGTTGGACGGTTCGCCAGAATGGCGACTTCAGAAACGGAAACGAGAACCAGCACAAGACGCTTGCGCTTTCAACTTACGACGGCACAACACAACACGACTATCAACAGCACGATTTGGCCGCAACGTACCTATGCAAACCAGTTTACCTGACAGTCGCCTTTGACGGGACGAAGGGATACGTGTACGAGAACGGCGTCCTCCAGTTCAGCGAAGACATCGCGGCGTGCAAGGCGCGCGAGAGCTACCTCACGGCCGAGCAGCTGGCGAATCCTCTGAACGCCTTCGGGTTTACGATCGGCTGCGGTTATGGCATGGGCACGACTGGGCGCTCGTGGGTAGGCTTCTACGACGAAATCCGCATGTACGACGGTGCGGAGTCCGCCGCGCGCATCAAGGCCAACTACGACATGATGACCGCGCCATACGACTTCCTCGTGACCGACACGGCGATTGCCACGGCTGAATGGACCGGCGGCGGGAACGACGGCGACGTCTCGAATGCGGCGAACTGGACTTGCAAGCTGCGTTCCGGGCAGATAGTGGCAGATGCACTCCCCACGCTTGAAACGGACGTCACGATTTCCGGCCCAAACCTCTACATCGACCTCTCCGAGGGGACGACGCTCCTCTACAGGACGGTTACGTTCGGGGACTCCACGCTCGCCCGCACCAACGACTGGAGCGGACTGAACATGAGCAAGGTCACGTTCGCGGAAGGCACGGCGGTCGATCTGAAGGGCCTCGGCCTTACGGTGGCCGGTTTCGGCGGGACCGGGACAATCACGAACAGCGTGGACGCCACGACTGCGCTGCTGACGCTGAAAACCGACGCGGCGGTTGAAAACGCCACGACGGCGATCGGCGGCAACATCAAGTTGAAGAAAATTGGCACGGGAACGTTCACGTCGTCCAAGGCCCTGACGTATACCGGCGACACCGAAGTTGCGGCGGGAACGATTCAGGCGACGCTCTCGACGGCGGCCTACAACGCCGCGTTCACGCCATTCGGCACGGGCAAGATCACGGTGAACTCCAACGCGACGTTCAACGCGCAGAGCACCGTCGCGTATCGCAACAACGTGATTCTGAACGGCGGCACGGTGATGGGCGGCGCGGGCAACGGCGGAAGCCGTCCGGTCGTGATGCTGGAACGTGTCACGGCGGATTCGGCCATCAACCAGGCACGTGCGGCGATCGACATCGGCGCGGCCGGCGTGACGACTGACCTCAACGGACACACCGTCACCGTGACAATAGCGGCGGAAACTTATTTCCGGTGGTACGGGTCGCTCGATGGCGTGGAAGGAAAGCTCCGCGTGGAAGGCTATGGTTTCTTCAATGATTTTGCGGACATAACCGGGCGGAGCATGGTCGATATCGACATTGGCTGCGCTGTCAATTTTGGCGGTCCCGTGCATGTCCGCGACTTCAAGGCCGCGAACAGGGACGAACACTACGGTACCGGTGCAATGAACGGCATCTACGTTTCGGGAACGTACACGCCTGTCGGCAACTACTATTTCGGATGCGTGCTTCAAAATGGGGCTACGCTCGACATTTCGGGCAGGGAGCTTCCGTTCCCGTTGTCTTCGTGGCTGGTATTTGTCCAAAACGGAACCGACGAACAGAAGTTGGCGCGCAAGACCGTCCGTTTCGACTCTGGCGCGACGGTGACGGTGAAAATCGATCCGAGCATCACCTCGGATCCCGCAGTTAAGGAAGGCATACAAGTCGTCTCATGGGATGATACGAACAAGCCCGGTAGCGGCGTCAAGTTCGTTCTGGACGATGAATTGAGCAGCAAATACAAGCTGTCGCCCAGAAATGACGGTCTGTTGCTCCGCCGCCACCAAGGGTTGATCATCTACGTCAGATAGCCACTTGCCTATGGGTTGGAAGGTTGAAGGTTGGAAGGTTGAAGGTTGGAAGGTTCTTTCGGCGCTTGCGTGGGGAGTGGAGATTGTGTATAATTCGCCTTGACGCTCCTAACTGGGAACGCCGCCATCTTGGCGGCGCGAGAAGGCAAAAGCAAAAGAGACGGACGAAGGAATGAACGACACACAAGGAGAACGCTCCGACGCGTCCATCGGCGACGGGCGCACCATGAGGTCTGCGGACGCATCCGTCGGCGACGGCTGCGGCGCGGTAGTGGATGCGCTGGAGGGTTGGAAGGTTGAAGGTGGGAAGGTTGAAGGTTGGGTAGAGGGTGGAAATGGTAGGGCCCGCTCGCCGAGCGGGCCGCAACCGGGAGGGCCGCGCTCCGTCGCGGCCGCGAAGGGCCTGCTCGCCGCCGCGCTACTCGCCGCGCTCGCAGGCGGCGCGTGGTGGTGGCTTGGCGGGCGAAACGGGACGGCCGGGACAAACGTGACAACCAGGACGGCAAAAGCGCCAGCCTCGGATGTCTCGTCTGTCCCGGATGTCCCGTCGCCCGCCCCTCGTAACGGCGAATGCCGCACATTCACGCTCCCCGGCGGCGCGACGATGGAGATGATCTATGTGGCACCTGGCTCGTTCACGATGGGAAGCCCGAGTTCCGAGGATGGGCATGAAGACGACGAGACCCAGCACCGCGTGACGCTGACGAAGGGATACTGGCTCGGCAAGTACGAGGTGACGCAGCGGCAGTGGGAAAGCGTGATGGGGGACAATCCGTCAATCTTCAAGGGGCCGGATCGTCCAGTCGAGAGCATTTCATGGGATGACTGTCAGAAGTTCATCGAAAAGGTCGATGCCGCATCCCGGCGACAGTTGGGCGGCGAGGCGCGTCTGCCGACGGAGGCGGAATGGGAGTATGCCTGCCGTGCGGGAACGGTGACGGCCTACAGCTGGGGTGACGCCCTCAACGGCGACAAGGCGAACTGCGACGGCAACTACCCGTGTGGAACGACAGTCAAGGGACGTTATCGTCAGGAGACCGCCGACGTTGGCTCGTATTCGCCCAATGCATGGGGGTTCTACGATATGCACGGCAATGTGTGGGAGTGGTGTAGTGACTGGTATGGGAGTTATGAGGGTGATGCCACGAATCCAACTGGCGCAGCATCGGGCGTTCTCCGTGTGTTGCGCGGCGGCGGCTGGCTCAGCCTCGCGCGGAGCTGCCGCTCCGCGCTCCGCTACTGGTTCAGGCCCGGCGACCGCGACGACGACTGCGGCTTCCGCCTTTGCTGCTCCGCAGGACCGCGCGGAGGTGCGGAGCAATGAGCGAGCGGCGGAGCAGGGCGGCCCAAGCGGAGCGGGCCGCCGCGACGCCGCAAGCGCGTTTTTTGGGGGATGGCGTGACCCGCAGTCCGAGCCGACGCCATGCGGCACAGCCAGCTGCCGGTATGCCTACAGGCTGCGATTGAAGTCGGCACAGGCGGCAATGGACGTTGAAGGTTGAAGGTTGAAAGGTTGAAAGTTTTAAGGTTGAAAGGTTGAAAAAGATGAAAAGAATACAGATGAAACTCGCGGCGGTTGCGGCGATCTGCGCGGCGGTGTCCGCGCAGGCGGTTGCAGCCAACAATGCGCTTCCGGTGCCGAAGAACGTGCCGGAGCTGATGAAGACGTTCGCGGGGGCGGACGTGAAGACGCGCGAGGACTGGGAGAAAGTGCGCGCGCCGGAGCTGCTCGCGTGCTTCGAGCGGGAGGAGTACGGGAAGCGTCCCGCCGCCGCCGACGAGCGCGGCCGCGTGTCGTTCGAGACGTACCGCGAGACCGAGGTGTTCGGCGGCAAGGCCGTCTGCCGGCACGTGCGCGTGAAATACGACGGGCCGAACGGCAGGCACGTGTTCCCCATCACCGCCTACATCCCGAAGGCCGGGCGTCCCGTGCCCGCGTTCGTGTACATCGGGATCAACTTCCGCACGAAGTACGACGCGGAAGGGGCCGTTGCGACGAGCGAATACTGGCCCGTGGAGAAGATCATCGACCGCGGCTACGCGACTGCCGCGTTCCCGGTGATCAAGGTGGCGGCGGACAACAAGAACGCCGGGTACTCGCAGGGCGTATTCCCGGCAGTGCAGCCCGCGAAGGCGCGCGGCGGCGACTCGTGGGCCACGATCTCCGCGTGGGCCTGGGGCGCGAGCCGCGTCCTCGACTGGATGGAGACCGAACCCGCCATCGACGCGAAGCACGTGGGCGTGGTGGGGCACTCGCGCGGCGGCAAGACCGCGCTCTGGACGGGCGCGACGGAC
>CACWIW010000088.1 GCA_902761035.1 uncultured bacterium
GGCGAGTCGTCCGGCGCGATGATCGAGGTGCTTCGCCGTCTAGTGGACCACTACGAGCGCAACGACAACATGCGCGGCAAGATCAAGAGCGCGCTCTCGTACCCGATCGTGGTGCTCTGCTTCGGCGTGCTTGCGGTGATTGCCGCGCTCGTGTGGATCATCCCGCAGTTCCAGAAGGTGTTCGACTCCATGGGGGCGGCGCTGCCGCTGCCAACGCGAATCCTCATCGGCATGAGCCACGGCTTCAAGCAGTGGGGATGGCTTATCGCCATCATCGTGGTGCTTATCGTCTTCTGGTTCAAGAAGTGGAAGAAGACGCCCTCCGGCCGCCTCCGCGTGGACGGCTGGAAGCTGAAGATGCCGCTCATCAAGGGCATCGTCGCGAACGGCGTCTATGCCTCCCTAGCCTTTACGCTTAAGACGCTGCTCTCAAACGGAGTCAACGTGCTGCAGGCACTGAAGATATCCGAGGAGACGTGCGGCAACGCCGTGATCGGGCAGGCGCTCGCCAACGCGCGCAAGCGCGTGACGGACGGCACGTCCATATCCGGGCCGCTCGCGGCGTCCGGCGCGTTCCCGCGCATGATGACGGACATGCTCGCCGTCGGCGAGCAGGCCGGCAACATGACAGCGTCCCTCGAACACATCGGCATGCGGTACCAGAAGGACATGGACCGCAACATAACGTCGTTTACGAACGCCTTGGAGCCGATTCTTATCGTTATGATCGCCGCCGCAGTCGGCTTCGTCGCCATAGCCATCCTCATGGCCGTGTTCAACATGTCGAAGGCCCTCGGCTGACATCCATTTCCCATCCAACAACAATCAGAAAGGAACAAACCATGAACAAACAGGAAAAACGCACAGCGCGCGAGGCGCTCCGCCAGGGCTTCACCCTGATCGAAATCCTCGTCGTGGTGGCCATCATCGGCATGCTCGGCGCAGTCGCCGTGCCCGCCTACATGAACTACCTCGCGGACGCCCGCATCTCGACCACCCGCGCCCTCATCAACAACGTGGACGTGGCCGTGAAGAGCTACAACATGAAGCACGGCAAGTACCCCGAATCGCTTGATGTGCTCACGCAGGAGCAGGCGGACGGTTCCGACCCGATGCTGGAAGGCGAACCCGTCGATCCCTGGGGGAACGAGCTCAAGTACGAGCGCCCGTCCAAGAAGCGCCCGACCATTACGTCCGCAGGCCCCGACGGCGAGTTCGGGACCGAAGACGACATCACCAACTACGACGACAAGAAGAAGAAACGCTAAAAGGGTGTTCTTCACTTAAGTTTCTCGTTGGATACCGCCATGAAACGCCGAGCCGGTTTCACGCTTATAGAGATACTCATCGTCGTGGGCATCATCTGCGTGATGCTGGCCGTGGCGGTTGCGAGCGTCACGTCCGGGCGCGACGCCGCGCGTGCCCGAGCCGCAGCACGCGGCGTTGCGCAGATGTCGCACTATGCCAACGCGCTAGCCATCCTCCGCCAGCGCCCTGCGGTGATAAGCTTCTCCGGCAACACGATTACCGTGCAGCTCAGCGGCGAGGGAGTGGATGCCAGCGAGATAGGCCAGGCGGCCGCGCCCATCTACCGTGAGGTCAACGGCATGGAAGCCGTATCCGCAATTGCAGAGGAGACGGTTGACGAGGACGGGGCGTCCGTCGGTTCGGGGGGCGATGGCGCTTCTAAGTCTGCGAAGAAGTCGGGCTATCTGTACACCGAAAACATCCTAGACCTGGACGAACTCGCCAAGGAGGACGCAACGCGCTCATTCGAGGGGGTCCTGTTCCGCGTAGAACTTGTGGATGAGGACGGTAAGGAGCTTGACACCGTGACGGCTACCCAGCTACGCAGCGAGGCCGACGGTCTGCTCTTGAGGCGCCAGGCAGCCGCTGCGGACCAACCCAACACGTCCGACGAAATCGACCACGATGCAAAAGACGACGAGGATAAGCCCGAGGTCCGGCCCGAGAACGAAGGCCGCGTCGTATACGAGACGAACGGCAACTGCGCCCCATATCGAGTTACCCTGTTCGCGGCGACGGATGACGACGAGGAGGGCGAGGAGCTGATGACCGTGAACGTGTCGCGTTCGGGCAAGGTCACGATTGACGACGAGGACGGAAAGGACGGGAAGAGGTGATGAGCGCGCGGGCTGACAGGCAGGGCTTCACGCTCCTTGAAGTGATGATCGCCACGATCATCCTATCGATCGGTCTCGTCGTGCTGCTGACGAGCTTCGCGAACTGTCAGAAGATCATGAAGGCGTCGCAGGACCACGAAACGGGCCAGTACGTGCTCGCGCTGGGAGAGACGGTGTTCCCGATACCTTCACCAGATCTCGTGACGGGTGACCCGTTGGACGACGAGCAGCTGAACATCAAGGAGACGACCGCAGGGGAACTGCTGGACGACCTGGAAATCTCCCAGTCCGACCTGCCGAAGGATCGCCGCGACGAGCTGTTGGAGTATACTTTTGAGCGAACAGTGGACGAGGTAGACGACGAGGAGCTCCAGCGCGCCGGGTATCTCTACACGCTCCGCACGCGCGTCCGCTGGGGAAGTACGCGCATGCGCGACGACGAACGCCCCAAGCTGGAGGTGCTCACGCTTTGGAGGAAGAAGCAATGAGGCGCGGGTTCACCATGGTCGAGATGCTGCTCTCCATCATGATCCTCGCGATCATGACGATTGTCAGTACGATGGTGTTCCACACGGTCGTGCGAAACTGGACGCTTGCCACGGAAATGGCCGACAACATGCAGCGCGTGGACTACATCACCGCGCAGGTAGCCTACGCCCTCCGCAGCGCCTACTTCCCGACGAGCGGCCAGGCGTCCAACGCGGACGGCTTCATGCTGCTGGACGAGAACGAGCGCAACGAGCCCGAATTGTCAGACGTAATCACATGGACGAAACTAGGGCATTCCATAGTCGGGCGCAACTCGCGTTTCGCGCACTCGCCGCACAGGGTGACGTTGTTCGTGCGCTCAGAAAAGGACGCCGACGAGGAACACCCCGCCGGACTGGTCGCCCAGGTCATAGGAGAAGAGAAGTTCCGTCCCGAAGACTTCGACGAGGACGACGAGACGAACTGGGACTGGTTCCTGCTAGGTTCCCAGGTACAGGGCTTCAACTGCCGCGTGCTGGACAAGAACGAACCCTTCAAGAGCGGGATGGCGAACTGGCAGGACACGTGGGACACTTCAAACTGCATTCCGCGTCGTGTGCAGCTGACGTTCTGGATGAAGCCGATCGACGACGACAAGGACCCCTATCCCATCGTGCGCGTGCTCGAAATCCCCCTTTGGGACATCTCACAGAATCCGCTCAAGACAGACTCTACTGCGAGCGGAAGCGACAAAAACGGCAAGAAAACTAGCGGGCGCAAGAGCGGGTCAGGCACAGGCGGTAAGAGCGGAGCTGGTGGCGGCAGTGCTCCCGGACCTGGTGGAGGCAGAGCTCCCGGACCCGGTGGCGGCAGAATGCCCGGACCCGGCGGCGGCAGAATGCCCGGACCTGGTGGCGGAGGAGGAAGGATGCGATGAGGAAAGGAGCAAGAAAGGGTAGCGCGCTTGTCGCTGTGATCTGGCTGCTGGCGGTGTTGTCGATCCTCATCGCGAGCTATGCCGTAGACGCACATCTCCAGACGCGCATCAACATCTACCTGCGCGAGCGCGTGGCGGTGGACCACCTGACGGACGCAGGACTCGCCATCGCCGAAGTCATCCTGACGGAATACCAAAACGCTCAGGAGGTCAGTTCGGAGCAGGATCTCGCACAGGTACAGGAAGACGACCGCTGGTACAACGAGAAGCGGTTGCTCAAGTCGCAGGGCGGGCAAGAGGTGTCGACCGGCGCAATTCCTGTCGATGCGCTCAATGCTG
The DNA here is from genome assembly GCA_902761035.1 of uncultured bacterium. Taxonomy (GTDB): domain Bacteria; phylum Verrucomicrobiota; class Kiritimatiellia; order RFP12; family UBA1067; genus RUG572. The sequence continues at coordinate 3,889 of CACWIW010000088.1, forward strand.
AAGGCGGTACCGTTACCGTGACGATTCGGCCGATAGAGTCCAAGTTCAACATCAACACGCTTTTCGCCGGCGGCGACGCTAACTTCTCAGACCTCTGGATGAACATCCTCGTAATAAGCGGAATCCCGAAGGACTACTGGGACGGCATTGTAGACGGCTGGTGCGACTGGCGAGACACGGACGGCACAAAGACTGGTGACGACGGGGCGGAGAGTGACTTCTACTCCCAGGCCTATCAGGACTTCATCGACGGCCGTGACGAGGAAAAGAACAAAAACTACAAGCCCAAGGCGCGCGACGGTGAAATAGTGGACCTCGATGAACTGAGGTCCATCAAGGGATTCAACGAGTACCAGGAAAAGCCAATCAACGCCGACGCTATCTTGAACGGCGGCGTGCTAAACCCGTTCGATGACGAGGCAGACCAGATTGTGATCACAAACGGCCTCAGCAAATTCTTCTCCGTCTACGGCAGTGGCAAGATCAACGTCAACGCAGTGAAGGATCCGGTCGTACTTGCCGCCATCCCCGGCGTCTTCCAGGGCTACAATCCGGAAAACGAGGATCCCGACGACATCGCCGAGGCCATGACCAATGCCATGCAGATCATCGAACTTCGCGAGACGATGCCGACAAACGGGAAGAATCCCCTGATCGCCTCTGAGGACGACACGAACGACACTGGTGCCTACAAGGACTTCACAAACCTCCAGGAACGCATGCAGGATGCTGGACTGGAAATACAGAACGAGGCTTCCACTTATTTTTCCTTCCAGCCAGACAAGTTCTTCGAGGTCACGATTGTAGGGCAGTCCTTTGGAATCGTACACAAAATCGTGGCTATCGCACTTGTCCAAGATGGTAAAGTGCGCTATCTGCGATGGCAGGAGGACCCGTGAGCAGGGAATAGGTTATAGTGAATAGTGGCTAGTGGCTAGTGATTAGTGGCTAGTGGCTAGTAAGAGAAAAGGAGAATAAGATGAGAAGCAAGGACCAGAGAATTGTATTCGTGGCGGTGGCCGCCGTTTTGATCGGAATCTGCTATTTTCTGCACACGCTGGCGCAGAACAGCCTGCGCCAGGAACTCACGGAAAAGCGCAGGAAGGTGGAGGCGCAGCTAAACAAGCTCAAGGAGGCCAACTTGGAGGCCCGAGCTGCCGCTGATGAGGCCGCCTTAAAGGAGAAGACCACGCGGAACGAGGCGAAGAAGGCCGAAGCCGAGAAGGCTACGAGCGAGAACGAGCGCGCGACCGCCGAGGCAAAGGTCGCGGCTTTGAATCAGGAGAAGGCAAACATTGAGGAGAAGAGCAATCTCGCCAAAGTGGAAGCCGATCTTAAAGAGAAGGCTGCCATTGCCGCCGTTGCCGAGACAAGCCGGCTGGAGGCAGAGAAGGCGGCGGCCGAGGCGAAGGCGAAGGAACTTGCCGAACAGCGTGCAAAGGACGAGATGACGAGCAAGATCACCGCAGACGCGCGTGCGAAGGCCGAGGCTGAAGCCGCACAAGCCCTGTCGGAGCAGAAGGCGGCGGAGGCAGCGCTGGCAAAGAGCGCAAATGACCTCAAAACCGCAGAGAAACTTGCCGCCGCACGCCGCGACGAGCGTCTTCTAATGTACAAACGCGGCGGTGTAAGCGAGGCAGAGCGCAAGGAAGTGCAGCGCGCCGAGAAACTTCTAAAGGCGATGGAGGCCTGGGAGTCCGGAGCACTCTCGGCCGAGAACCTCGCCGCCGCAAATACCCTGCCTGTTCCCGAGGAAGATGCTGTACAGTCTCCTGACGCGGATGAGGATCCCGACATCGCGGAGGAGAAGAGAAAGCTGAAAGAGCAGGAGTTGAAGAAAGCCCCGCCGCCGCCAGATCCGCAGGACGAGAAGCTGAAGAACCTCGCCATAGTGCGCGGACAGCGTCTGGCCGACGAGAAACGCCGCGTTGCAGAGGACATCGTATCGCGCATCGAGCCCCTTCTCCTTGCGGCGGAAAGAGACGGCCGTAAGCGCGACGCCGCCTACTACCTCACGGTCCTTAAGTCGCTGATACCCGACTATGCGCCACCGGCGAAAGAGACAAAAAAGCCCTGAATATGCGAAAGGAAATGAAGATGACACAGCTTGAATCGGCCCGTCAGGGCATTGTGACCGAAGCGATGAAAACAGTCGCTTCGGATGAAAATGTCAGCGTCGAGACAGTTCGCGCCGCAGTGGCGGACGGCACGGCCGTGATCCCGCTCAATCCAGCGCACGCGAACTGCCAGCCCGTGGGCGTGGGGCGGATGTTCACCACGAAGATCAACGCGAACCTCGGCCGCAGCATAACGCACTCCGGCAAGGGCGACGAGCTGGAGAAGCTCGCGATCGCCCTCAAGGCAGGAGCGGATTTCGTGATGGACCTCTCCGTGGGCGAGGACGTGAAGTCGATACGCCAAGGGATGCTCGACGCAAGCCCCAAGCCACTCGGCACCGTTCCAGTGTACGAGACGATCAGCCGTCTCAAGGGCGACATCCCCCACATGGATCCTTCGCTCCTCCTTGACGTGATCCGCGAACAGGCCGAGCAGGGAGTAGACTTCATGACGCTCCACGCGGGCCTTCTCCTGAAGCACATCCCCGACGCCATGAAGCGCAAGATGGGCATCGTAAGCCGCGGCGGCTCCATCATGGCCGAATGGATGATGGAGAACAACGCCGAAAACCCTCTCTACACGCGCTGGGACGAGGTGATGGAGATTCTAGCAGCGCACGACGTGACCGTGTCGCTCGGCGACGGGATGCGTCCCGGCTGCCTCGCGGACGCCTCGGACGCCGCGCAGTTCGGCGAGCTGGACGTTCTCGGCGAGCTCGTGGACCGCTGTCGCGCGCGTGGCGTGCAGGTGATGGTGGAGGGCCCCGGGCACGTGCCTTTCAACCAAATCCAGATGAACATGGAGCGCGAGCAGGTTTCCTGCAAGGGCGCTCCGTTCTACGTGCTCGGGCCGGTCGTCACCGACATCGCGCCCGGCTACGACCACATCGTGAGTTCTATCGGCGCCACGGCGGCCGCCACTTACGGCGCGTCGCTCCTCTGCTACGTGACGCCCGCCGAACACCTTGGTCTGCCCGACGGCGACGAGGTACATCGCGGCTGTATCGCCTACAAGATCGCAGCGCACGCGGGCGACATTGCACGCGGGCTCCCCGGCGCGCGTGACCGCGACGACGCGATGTCAGACGCGCGCGCGGCGTTCGACTGGGACCGACAGTTCTCGCTCTGCCTCGATCCCGAGCGCGCGAAGGCCCGCTGGCTCAGAACGCGCGCTTTTACGGACGAGGCGCACACCGACGACCACTGCTCCATGTGCGGCAAGGAGTTCTGTGCCGTGCGCACGTCCCGCCGCATCCGCGCTCTCGCCGATGCCCGCGCCCAAGGAAAATGAAATGTACGCATTGAAGGCGACTGGGCTCTGCCGGGGCTACGGCACTGGCGACTTGAAGACGAAAGTGCTGGACGGCTTTGACCTTACGCTTACCCCCGGCGCGTTCGAGGTGCTGATGGGTCCTTCTGGAAGCGGAAAGTCCACCTTCCTGCACGTCGCGGCAGGACTCTTGACGGCAGACGCTGGTACGGTCGAGATTGGCGGCACTGACGTGACGGCGCTCGGCGATGGTGCGGCTGCGAAGTTTCGCCGCCGCCATGTAGGCGTGGTGTTCCAGTCCTTTAACCTAGTGGATACCCTCGATGTGGCCGCGAACATCGAACTACCTGTGCGCCTTGACCATGGACGTCCGGATGCGGCTCGGCTTGCCGCACTCGTGGCTAAGCTCGGCCTCGATGGCAAGGAAACCCGCCTCCCCGATGCGCTTTCAGGCGGAGAGCGTCAGCGCGTGGCCATTGCCCGCGCCCTCTACGCGGAGCCGGACGTGATTCTCGCCGACGAGCCCACGGGCAACCTGGACGTGTCCGCCGCGAAATCCCTTTGCGACCTTCTGCGCGGCATCCACGCGGAGGAGCGGAGCGCGATTCTCCTCGTCACGCACGATCCAGTGGTGGCGGCAACCGCTGACCGCGTGCATTTCCTCAAAAACGGCAAAATAGCCGCCTCTCACGACACGCCAAGCCACGACCCCGCCGAAATCTCCAGACTCTACCTGGAGACATACAAATGATCCTCGGTCTGATGCTCCGTGGACTGAAACGCGGCAAGGCGCGTTTCCTCTGTGCCGTACTCGGCATCGCCGCAGCTGTCGGCGCGGTCGTGTTTACCTTTTCCCTCACGGCTACGAACGCCGCTCAGGCTCCTGCGCTTGCCAGGCGTGCGGCGGCTCCATGGGCGGCGTGGCGGTTTGACTGGGGGGACGGACGAAGCGGCGAGAGCGCCGCTTCCCCGAGATGTGCGGATTTACTTCTTGATGTAGTGAGGGCGAGCATTGATTTGAGGCCCGGAGGCCGGGTCCTGCAGGGACCGCCCATGCGTGCTGTCATTGCGTTGGCCCCCGGCGAAAATCCGTACGGTTGCACGAAGCTGGTAGAAGGGCGCTGGATTGATCCGGCCTCCACAAACCTAGAGCTGGTGTGTACGCGCAACACGCTAGTGCGGTTCGGACGCGGCGTACCGCCGCCGCTTGGATCGGATGTCAAGTTCGTGGGCGAGAAAGGAACGATGACCGCAAAGGTCGTGGGCTATCTCGCGGAGTCGAAGTTGCCGATGGGCTGGCCGGGCGTATTCGTGAACAAGGCTGCGTTCGATGTTTTTGCAGATGAACCGCACGGCAAGGCCATGTTCTGGAAGGCGGTGCCTGAACATGCTCCGCCGGATCTGCTTACGGCAGAGTCCGAATCGGTCGTGCGCGGTTTCACGGGCGACGAGGCGCGTCGTATGGATTATGCGCGCCCGCTTCTTTTCGCGGCGGCGATCCTTACGGCACTTTGTCTGCTCGTCAACTCTTTGCTACTCGCTGTGGAATCGAACCGTCGCGTGCTTGCGACGCTCCGCACGGTAGGGCTCACGCGCGGCGGCGTGGTGTTGCTCGTGACGGCAGAGTCGTTGTTCGCGACGGGCGTTGGCTGGCTGTTGGGATGCCTTGGCGGCATCGGTGCGCTTGCGCTTTTCGTGTCGAAAGATCCAACGTCGTTTCCCGTGGGGCCAGTCTTCGCGTGGGGCGTGATGGGCGTGGCGGGCGTAATCGCGCTCGCCGTCGCTTTCGTCGCCGTGCTCTTTGCGCTCCGTCCCGCGCTCACGGTACGTCCGCTCGACGTGCTGGATGCGCGTCCGCATCGCCGTCGTCGCGGCATGGCAATCGCCTTCGGGTGCGGCTTTGCAGCGTTCGTGGCTGTGGAGGTGTGGGGCGCGTCGCTCATGCGCGCGTTCGTGCCGTCGGAGGAGTGGCCCGATGCGATCGTGTCCATCCTGCCAGAGGGGGTGAGCTCGTTTGATGTCGAGAAGTTCCGCAACATTCCCGGAGTGAAACGCATTTCGGAACTCATGCCGCTGCAGCTCAACTTTTTCCCGGAAGAACCTATGGAGATGCCGGGTGGTGGGCGCGAAGGAGCGCGGCCCGCCCGCAGTGGTCCCGGAGGTCGCGGTGGTCCCGGAGGTCCCGTAAAGCACTGCCGGAATGCGCTGTTTCTGGCTGCGGAGTGGCTTCCGCAGTTCAAGTTCATCGAAGGCACATGGGCGGAGTCTACGAATGCAATCTTCAATTCTGGTGCCTGCGTGATAACGGAGATGACGTCGCGTGCCCGCAATCTCCACAAGGGCGACAAACTGCGCGTGGCGATCGGCGGACGCGGTCCGAAAACTCCGGTGGAATTGCCGATCGCCGGTGTCGTAGACCTCAACTGGCACATGGTGACGAGCCGCGGTCTAGTGCGCGGACTCAACCGCGCGCCGGTGATGACGGACGGACCGGCGTTCGTGTCGTTCGATACTTTGGAGTCGCTGGACGCGCGTCCAGCGCCACATGTGAATATGACGCACCTCTGGGTGGAGTACGAGCCGGCGTTCCTGAAGGAGAAGGGCGTGTTCGCGGCGGGACGCGAGGTCGAGAAATCGATTGCGCGTGTACTGGGGCTTGATCCAATGAACCCGAGCAACGCCTCGACTGTGCGTCTGCACGCCCGCGACGAGATCGCGGACGGTACGCTTGCGCACGGGTCGGATGTCATCGGACAGGCTGCCCGCGTTCCGTTCGTATTCCTCGCCATCCTTGCAATCGGCTTCATAGCGATGCTCGTGGCGGACGCCGACGCTAGCAAGCGGGAGTTCGCCGTGTTGCGCGCGGTGGGGGCCACGAGGGGACAGCTCACGTTCCGTCTTGCACGCGGCGCGTTGCGCACGGCCTTATGGGGCATCGTGTGCGGATTGCCCGTGGGCGCGCTTGTCGGTTGGCTGTTCTCCCTCAGTACGGGGGCGATGTGGCCCGGCCTGCCGCACTACTTCGTGCTGCCCATGCGGGTCATACTTGAAGGTGCCGTTGGCGCCACCGTGTTCGCCCTTGCCTTTGCGCTGCCTTCTGCGCACGTAATCGTGCGCAGGGCTTGGCGGAGGTAATGAAGGCAGGACAAGTTGCCGTTAGGCGTTGGGCCAGAGCTGCGCGGCAAGTTCGCGGAGCTTGTACTTCTGGATCTTCTGCGACGCGGTCATCGGGAAGATTTCCATGAAGTGGACGTACTTCGGGATCTTGAACCACGAGATCTTGTTGTGGCAGAAGTCCGCGACGTCCTCTTCCTTGATGTCCGCGCCGTCGGCGGGGATGATGAACGCGGCGGGCTGTTCGCCGTACTTCTTCGAGGGGCAGCCCACCACGGCCACGTCCTTCACGCCGGGCATCGTGCCGAGGAAGTCCTCGACCTCCTTCGGCGAGATGTTCTCGCCGCCGCGGATGATGAGGTCCTTAAGGCGGCCCGTGATGTAGTAGTAGCCGTCCGCATCCATGCGCCCGATGTCGCCGGAGTGGAGCCAGCCCTTTTCGTCGATGCACTGCGCGGTCTGTTCGGGCATCTTGTAGTAGCCCTTCATCGTGTTGAAGCCGCGGCAGCAGATCTCGCCGTCGGTGCCGATGGGCGCGAGGTCGTGCGTCTCGGGGTCGATGATCGCCACCTCCACGCCCGGCAGGGCCTGTCCGATCGTCTGGCACTTGCGCTCGATGGACGGCTCGAAGGAGCGCGTCATCGTCATCACGGGGCCGGACTCGGTGAGGCCGTAGGGGTTGCAGACCTCCTTCATGAACATGCGGTCCACGACCTGCTGCATGCGGTGCACGGGGCAGGCGGACCCGCTCATGATGCCGCTGCGGAGAGAGTGGAAGTCGAACTTGGAGAAGAGCGGGTGGTCGAGCATCGCGATGTACATCGTGGGGACGCCGTAGACGGCCGTGCACTTCTCCTTCTCGATCGACGCCATCACCTGGATGGGGTCGAACTTCTCGAGGAACACCATGGTGGAGCCGTGGTTCACGCAGCTCATCACGCCGAGCACGCAGCCGAAGCAGTGGAACAGCGGCACGGGGATGCACACGCGGTCGCGGCAGGTGAGGTTCTGGCAGGCGCCGATCCAGAAGCCGTCGTTCGCGATGTTGCGGTGGGTGAGCTGCACGCCCTTCGGGAAGCCCGTGGTGCCGCTTGTGTACTGCATGTTCACGACGTCGTTCACGTCGCACTCCGCCTGGCGCGCGTAGTAGGCCTCCATCGGCGTCTCCACCGAGAGGGCGAGTACTTCGTTGAGCGAGTACATGCCGCGGTGCTTCTCGCCGCCGAGGAACATGACGCGCTTCAGGTGCGGGTACTTCGCGCTCTTCAGCACGCCGCGCGGCTGCTCGCGCAGCTCGGGGACGAGCGTGTAGATCACGTCCACGTAGGAGCAGTCGCGGTAGCCGCTGATGATGAAGAGGTTCTCCGTATCGGACTGCGAGAGCGCGAAGTCCATTTCGTGCTCCTTGTAGTTCGTGTTGAGCGGCAAAAGGATCGCGCCGATTTTCGCGGCCGCGAACATGAGCACCACCCAGTGGGGCACGTTCGTGGCCCAGAGGGCGATCTTCTCGCCGCGCTTCACGCCGAGGGCCATGAGGCCGCGCGCGAGGCGGTCCACCTCCTCGCCGAACTCGTACCAGGTGAGACGGAAGTCGCGGTCGGCGTAGACGACGGCGTCGTTCTCGCCGCAGCGCGCGATCGTCTGGTCGAGGAGCTGCCCGAGCGTGTACTCGCGAGTGACGGGCAGGTTGTGCCAGGGCACGCCGCGCGAAACGCTTTGGGCGAACGGCGCCTGCGTGGGCGCCGAACCGAATGGGTCCGTGAGCTTGAACATTATGGACTCCCTGTTAGAACGGTAGGAACACGATGCCGTAGATCGAGGCGGGCTTACCGTCGAGGGCGCGCAGCGAGTGCGTGACGACGCTGTTGTAGTACGCCGTGTCGCCCGCGTGCAGCACCGTGGTCTCGGGTCCGTAGGTGAGCTCGATCGTGCCGTCGAGGACGATGATGAGCTCCTCGCCCTCGTGGCTCGAGGGCGACGTGGGCGCGTTCGCGGTGAACTCGATGCGGAAGGGGTCCATGTGGCGGTCGGGCTTGCCGATCGCGAGCGAGTAGTAGGCGTAGCCGGCCGGGTTCTCGCCCTCATGGGCCACCTTGACGGAGGAAAGCTGGTCGGCGCGCGTGATGATGGGGTCGGGCTTGAACTGGTCGTCCATGAACGTGCCGAGACGCTGTCCTAGCGCGCGGGAGAGTTTCGTCAGGACGCCCAGCGCGGGCAGCACCTCGCCGTCTTCGATCGAGGCGATCACCGCCGCCCCCACGCCGCTCTTCTCGGCCAGGTCGGCGAGCGTCATCTTCAGGTTCTCGCGGTACGTCTTGATCCGCTTCCCCACTTTGTTCTCGTTAGCCATTTTCTTCTTCCAATTAGCTGTAAAACGCGCATATTTTACACCAATTCCCCCGTTTGGGCAAGCATAAACGCCGCAGAATCGCTCGTACATAAATCGCTCGGCGCACTCAGTACTGCGCGAAGCCGGGAAAGAAGGACGCGGCGTTTCCCCCGTTTCTCGTCCAGGGTTGCGGTGAGGGCGGATATATGGTAAAATACAGACATGAAATCGTGCCTAATATTTTTTACGATACTCATTTTGGCCTTCTCGGCCAAGGAGTGTGGTGCTATTGCCGCCTGTCGGACTCTGCGTCCCGATCCGGCGGCTTGGGCCGAACGCATGGAGCGTTCGGCTTCGGGCAGCACGTCATCGCCGAGGTTGCTTGCATCCAATAGAGCTGAGACGCGGCTTGACGTCGTCGATGTGTTGGTTGCATTCGATATCTCGGCGCAGAGGTGGCTTTCCGACAATGGCAAGGGTACGCCGGAGGAGTATGCCTTGAACAAGGTTCGCGAGATGAACGTATGCCTGGCTAACTCCTACATCGACAAATTCAAGTTTCGCCTTGCTGGGACGGTGCGCGTAGGCGAAGACGCGTCATTGCTGCGTGACGCCTATGGGGACGTTGACTTGCAGTCTATTCTTGTGGATCGCCTTGTTAACGAGCGTGGATATGTTGTGGCGAGCGGAGAGTGGGCGAAGGTCACCGACAAGCGGGAGGAACTTGGGGCGGACATTGTCAGCGTACTTGTCGACGCCGGGGATTACGGAAACATCGGGCTTGGCTTCTCTCTTGAGGATAGCGAGGGGAACATGGAGTCGAGCAACCCTGCGCTGATACCCGAATTTGGCGACTGGGCCTACAGCGTGTGCAGCATCCGCGTGGTGGACATGGATCATTCCATGCTGCATGAAATCGGTCACAACATGGGTTGCGGGCATCCGAACGCCCTGTGTACGTATCCTGGGGCCATGTACCTCGGACCCCAGCTGTACTCGTATTCCTCTGGGTTCTACGCATGGATTGGCGGCGAAGGCTATTACACCGTAATGTGCTATAACTTTGGCGGGTTGCTTCCAGACGGCTCGTATGATCCACACGCCCGCTTCACCGAACTGCCGTGTTTCTCGTCACCGCAGCTGTCATACGGCGGTGTTGCCCTAGGCACGCCTTACAACGACAACCGCCAGACGCTGCTCAACACTTGTGCCTACGTGGCGCAGTACCGGGCTTCCAAATTACCGGCGGACGCCTCCGCCGGCATGGATGGTGCAAAATCCTCCGGCATTGTTACGGGCGGAGGCAGTTTGGCAACGCGCGTGTTTTCGACGGAGTTCAGGCCTGCGCAGGCCGTCAAAGGCGTTGCCCCGTACGTCGGCGCCGCATACAACGGCCAAAGGCCCATTGCCATCATATCCCTCAAGTGCGGCAAGACTGCCACAGGCGGAAAGTTTGCCGGCACGAGCAAGGTTTCCGCCACTGTGACGGGGCTTGACGGCAGGCAGAAGAAATCGCCTACCGTTAACGTGACCTGTGGCTACGATGCCAAGGCGGTATTTAACGTCAAGAACTGGGGCAGGCTTTTGCTGACTCTTGGTGGTGAGGGATTTGTTGGCTCGCTTGGAAACATGTACGGCGTAAGGACGGTGTCTGCAGGGGGGACCTGGTCGCACGCCAATGCAGTCGTTGACGTAGACTTTGGTTCCGTAACGGGGGCGTTGCCGTCCGGAACGCTTGTTGAACTGTTGCCCACGGGGAAGGGTGCCGAACCCGTCTTAAATGCCAACGGAAAGTGGAAATTTGCGCCTGCGGCGACTGTGAAGTACGTGGCCACGAGGAACGGTGCGGGGGGCGAGGCCACATACGAGCTTCAGGGGATTTCCGATCCGCAGAAGACCAACCGTTCGGCGATGAGGCTTACATATAATGCCAAGAAGGGCACATTCTCAGGCTCGTTCAAGGTCTATGTTTTGGACACGTCCGGAACGAAGCCCCGTCTTAGGAAACATTCGGCCAAGGTGTCGGGCATCGTGGTGGATTCGGTCGGCTACGGCAAGGCCGAAATCAAGAAAATCGGAAGTTTCCAGGTAACAGTAGGACCTCGGCAGTGATTGGCGGTGGGCGAGTATGGTTAAAGTAAAACATCTGATGGGATATGTCCTTGCTTTGCTGGTTCTGGCGGCAGTCGTGGTGATGTGCGTAATCGGCCGTGGGTCTGATGCGGGCGATTCGGAGCCAGGCGAGGAGCAGAACGGGACGCCTCGGGCAGTCGGCGAGCCGGTATCGCGGCGACCGGCTTCAGCTCGTTCGCCAACTTCAAGGAAGCGGGCCGACCGAAAGCGTCGGCCTCGCCGTGTAGATATGGCAGGGGCTGACTTGGACGACGGTGGGGATGAGGATGAAATGTCTCCTGAAGACAGGCGCTTGATGGACTCCATTGAGCAGGGGAGGGACGATGACGACCTGGATCGGCTGGTGAAACTCATTCCAGAGGTCTCCGCCTCGACGAATGCGGAGGTTCGGGCTGAGCTTGTGGATGCCATAGGATGGTTTGACGTGAAGGGCATGAACCACCTGCTGCCGTTCATGGCAGACCCGGACGACGACGTGCGCGAGAGCGCGATTGACAACTGGACGTCCGCGCTGGGAGAGGTGGAGGACGAGAAGATGCGTGCCCAGATGGTTGGTGCAGTAATGCAGGTCCTAACTGACGAGGATGCGCTGGAGTCCATGGTGAATGAACTGATCGACATGGACGAGAGACTTGCCCTGCAGACGCTGGTCGACGTCATCGAGGGCGGAAAGGCCGCGTCACAGGGCGTAGCCGCCGCGCGGGAACAGTACGAGTTCCTGACGGGCGAGGAATACACGACCATCGATGCGGCTAACCAGTGGTTGGCTGAGAACTATGAGCCGCCGGAACAGGAGTCCGATGCTGTCGGCGGAGAGCGGAAACAGTAAACCTAGATTCGTCAGTTGAATGTCTCACGCAGAGACGCAGAGAGGCTGAGAGCGCAGAGAATAGTCAAAAATCAGAAGGAGAAGAAAGATATGGCAAGAAGCGACCAGAAAATTTCTTTCACCCAATTTGGTGAAAACAAATACATACCCAAGCAATGGGATAACCTCTGCGAACTCTGCCTCTCCGCGCCTCTGCGTGAGATATAACATGGAGTGGTAAATCGAAATGAGGAATTTAGGGTAAATGTTCAAGCAGGGCAGGATAAGGGTTTTCGCGCTGGGCTTGGCCGATGCTTTATGCATTGCCATCGCCTGGACGTCGGTCGTCCTTGCCTACTGGCGAATGTCGGGAGGATATACGCCAAGCCTGTATCTGGATTTCTGGCCGGTCGTACCGGTGTTCGTTATCCTCAACGCCATGCTTGGGCTATACCATGGAAGCTGGATGTACCCTGCGGCGCCATTGCCGCCAGTGGAGGAGATGCGCCGCCTGATGCTCTCCGCCTTGATCTTGCATCTGGCCGTGGTTACCGTCCTCGTCATGCTGTTCCAGACGATGCAGGGGTACTCGCGCATGGTCGTCGCAATATCGGGAATCCTTACCGCAGTCCTCGCGCAGTCTGTGCGCAACTGGGCTCGGCGCGTCCTCTTCAGCTTGCATTATGGCCAGATACCGGTGTTTCTGGCCGGCGCGGGAGATGTCGGCCGCCGAGTGGCGGCCATCCTCAAAAATGACGCCTATACGGGGTTCAGAATCGAGGGCTATTTCAACGACACAGGGAAGGCCCGAGCCGGCCGGCTGGGCGTTGACGGCATCCCGTGCTTAGGCAAGTTGAAGGACATCGTGCCGGAGGCGACGCGGCGCGACGTCAAGATACTGCTCGCCTGTCAGGATGAGCGTCTGTTCCGCTGCCAGATGAAGGAATTCTCGGCGTGGTTCACGTATATCGAGTTTCTTCCGACCGCGAATGCATTTCCCGTGTTCGGGGCAAGGGTCGTCACCTTCGACGGCCTTGGCGGGCTGGAGATGGTCAATCAGGCGCGCAAGCGAGTCCTAAGATTCCAGAAATGGGTACTTGACCGTGTTTTGGCCCTGTTTGCGTTCGTGCTTGCGATTCCACTCTTCGTCGTCATTCCCATTTTGATCAAATTGACGAGCAGGGGCCCTGTGTTCTACCGGCAGGAACGTCTAGGACGCCATGGGAAGCCTTTCCGCCTGTGGAAGTTCAGGTCCATGCACGCAGATGCGGACGAACGGCTAAAGCACCTCATAGCCGACGATCCAAAGGTGGCGGATGAATGGGCGAACAACTTCAAGCTCGCGGACGATCCGCGCGTGACCTTGCTTGGACGTTTCCTGCGGCGGACTTCCCTTGACGAGCTGCCGCAGCTCTTCAACGTCCTGTGTGGAGAAATGGCGTTGATAGGTCCGCGTCCCATCGTGGAGGATGAGGTCAAATACTATGGCACGTCATACGAGACGTTTTCATCCGTCCGTCCTGGAGTCACTGGCCTATGGCAGGTGTCGGGTCGCAGCGACACTGATTACGATCGCCGCGTGGCGCTCGATACATACTACGTCCTCAACTGGTCGCCGTGGATGGACATCTGGATACTCATCAGGACCGTCCTAGCCGTCCTGCTAATGCGCGGTGCCCGGTGAGTTGAACTGGTATGCGCTGCCGAAAACTGGTATAATGTAACCGCCTTTCAGGAAACCAGAACGAAAAGTTAAGGAGAACCGAGCTATGACATACGCAAAACGCAGCATCGTGACCGGCGCCGCCGGATTCATCGGATCGGCCCTTGCGCGCCTCCTCCTCAAGGAGACGGACGCCACCGTGCTTGTCGTCGACAAGCTCACATACGCGGGCGTTCCTGAATCGCTGCAAGAGGTTGGTCTTGACCCCAAGGCGCTCACCTCATCCAATCCGCGGCTCTCTTTCTTGAAGGCCGACATCTGCGACGCGGCGGCAATGGACCGGGCGTTTGCGGAGTTCAGGCCCGACACGCTCTTCCACCTCGCGGCGGAATCGCACGTGGACCGCTCGATCGACGGCCCGGGCGAGTTCATTCGCACGAACGTGACTGGCACGGCGACGCTCCTGCAGGCCGCGCTTGCCTACTGGCGGACGCTGGATGACGCCGGAAAGGCCGCGTTCCGCTTCCAGCACATCAGCACGGACGAGGTCTACGGCACGCTTGGCGACACTGGGTTCTTCACGGAGAAGACGCCCTATTCGCCACACTCGCCCTACTCCGCATCAAAGGCGGCGAGCGACCACCTCGTCAGGGCCTGGCACGATACGTACGGCCTTCCCACGCTTATAACCAACTGCTCGAACAACTACGGTCCGTACCACTTCCCGGAGAAGCTCATCCCGCTAATCATCCTCAACTGCCTCGACGGCAAGCCTCTCCCCGTGTACGGCAAGGGCGCGAACGTGCGTGACTGGCTCTACGTCGAGGATCATGCACGCGCGTTGCTGCTCGTGAACGAGAAGGGCGTTTCCGGCGAGACGTACAACGTGGGCGGACACAATGAACGCACGAATCTCGAAGTCGTGAAGACGGTGTGCGCAATCCTCGACGACCTCAAGCCGCGCGCGGACGGGACGAAGTACGATTCGCTCATCACGTTCGTCGCCGACCGCCCCGGCCATGACCTTCGCTATGCGATCGATCCGGCGAAACTCATGACGGAGCTCGGCTGGAAACCGCGCGAGAATTTCGAGACGGGCATCCGCAAGACGGTCCAGTGGTACCTAGACAACGAGTGGTGGTGGGGGCCAATCCATCGCGGCCGCTACGCGGGCGAACGCCTAGGTAGGGGAAAGTGACGGTCGGATGAGACAAGACCGGCGCGATGGGTTCCCTATATATATGGACGCGCGCGCGCGAAGGAGAGAAAACAGGTCTGACCGGTTTTCTCCGATCCTTTAAGGAAGAACGAAAATGAAGAGAAGCAGAAATGCCCTGCGCCGCGTGGCGGCGGGAATTGTGATGGCTGCGGCCATCGCGTGGACGGGCCTTGCCGAGACCGTGACGAACGTGCGCGGGAGGCAGCGCGAGAAATCGAACCTCATCGACATCTACTACGACATCGAGGCGACGGACGGCGGCAAGTAC
>CACWIW010000089.1 GCA_902761035.1 uncultured bacterium
CATCGCCCGAAACCAGATCCTTCTGCCGCGCCGCCCGCCGTCGCGCGCACATGCGCCGCCGGGCGCATCTTCAGACTCCGTTCTTTTCCGAATGCGCAAGATTCTCCTTTTGTCGTGAGGAATGCATCGCGTCCGCTCTGCTTTCAAGGAGCGGTTACGTTTCCATCTTCACATCAAATGGGACATGTGTCCCAAAGGAGAATCATCATGTTTAGAATCTTTATTGCTTCATTACTCGTCGTTGGCCTCGTGACATCCGGATGCACAACCGGGGGGAGTGGGCGTCCGCACCAAGGCTGCCATCGGGTGGGACCGCGTCTCCCAGGACGTTCGGGCACGATCCACCACCACTATGCCACCCCCAACGCGCCGGTTGAAGAGAAGTCCAAATGAAGCTTCTGCCATTCGCGTTGCTCATCCTGCTCGTGGGGTGTGCAACATACGAACCCGCGCCCATCGACTGGGTGAAGGAGTCCGCCGCACTTACGGCGGCGCCGCGTAAGATCGAGCTTTCGGTCGACGACGTCCGCGTGCGCACGGTCGCGTTCAGCCCCGCGCTGAACGCGCTCCGTCAGACGCACGCGGCGTCCAAGGCGAAGGCCGCCGCGTCCGGCTGGTGGGAGGATCCCGCGCTCAACGCGGACTTCCTGCGCATCCTCAGCGCGCCGGAGAACCCGCTTGTCTATGGCGGGTCCCTCGCGTTCACGATCCCGCTGAGCGGCATCCCCGCGCTGGAGAAGCGCGCGGCGGAGGCCTACGCCGAGGCCGACCGCTGGGCGCTCGTCGCGACCGAGCGTGACGCGGCCGGCGAGGCGGCGGTCGAGGCCGTGACGGCGCGCGAGACCGCCGCGTTCGCTCGCACGCTGGAGCGGACGTTGGGCGGGACAAACTATGTGGACGCCCTCGACGTGGCGCGCCGTCTCGCGGACGTCGGCGAGTTGCCGCGCGCCGACTACGAGCAGCTTGTCGCCGACTCGCGCGAATGGCGGCGCACGGCGTTCGAGCTGGGACACGAGCGCGCCACGGCCGAGGCCTCGCTCCGCGAGAAGATGATGCTGTCGCCCACGTGCGAGATCACGTGGACGGACGCCGGAAGCGAGGCGCAGATGCCGACGAACATCTTCGCGGCGCTCGACTTCACGAACGCGCCGTCCGTGCGCGCCGCCGTCGCGCGTCTCAATGGCGGCGAACTCGAGCTCGACCGCGAGATCCGGCGGCAGTACCCGGAACTGTCCTTCGGCCCCGCCTACACCCGCGAGGACGGCTACAACCGGCTGGGGATCACCGGAGGGCTCACGCTTCCGCTCTGGAACCGTAACCGCGTGGGCATCGCCACGGCCACGGGCACGCGCGACGCGGCGCGCCTTGCGGCCGTGACAGCATGGCAGAACGCCGTCCGCCGCTGGCACAACCTCAAGCTGGAGCAGGAGCGCCTGCACGCGCACGGCGTCGCCTCGCCGACCGACGTCGCAAACGCGGAGCGTCTCTACGCAATCGGCGAACTGGACGCCGCCGGCTACGTGGGCGTCGTTCACCGCGCGCTCACCGAGGCGCAGACGTCCCTGCGCCTCCGAATCGATTCCGCCACCATCGCCGAACGGATGAAATCCGTCGTCGAGGGAATGTCCGTCAAGGGAGAATGAAATGAAACTTACGTCTATTCTGTTCGCAACGGCCTTCGTGATTAGTTGCGCACTTGCACACGACCACGACCATGAGCATAAGCACGAACACGCGCATGAGCATGACCACGACCACGAGCATCATGAGCGGGGCGTGGAGATCAGCGACGCGGCGGCGGAATTGATCGGGTTGAAGACCGCAAAGGTCGAGATGCGGCGGATCGAGTCGGCGGTCGGCTTCTACGGACGCGTGATGTCGGATCCGCGTGCGCTTCGGCGCAAGTCCCTGCCGCTCGCCGGCTTCGTCGCGTGGCGCATCGGCGCGCCGTGCGAAATCCATCCCGGCGACGAAGTCCTCCGGCTCGTCTCGCCCGACGCGGCTACGGCGTACGGCGAGCTGGCCACGCTGGAGACGCGTCTCGACGCCGTGAACAAAAGCGGCGCGAAGAACGCCTCCCTTGCGGCGGAGCTTGCTGCGAAGCGCATTGCCTACGCGGCGATGACGAACGCGCTGGTGGCAGTTGATGCTGGGCGCGGCGAATTCTCGCTCCGCGCGACGGTGCGGGGACGCGTCAACGAGCAGCTGGTCGCGAGCGGCGTCTTCGCCGAACGCGGTACGGACATCCTGAAGATGACGGAGGCGAAGCCGCCGGTCGTGTTCGCGCTCGTCCCGTTCTCGGACGCGCGCGGGCTTGCCGACGGCGCGAAGGCGCGCGTGGGGGAGCGTACGGGCACGATGCGCGTTGACCGCACGCGCACCGACGGACTTGTGGGCGTGTGGATTGCGTATGACGGCTCCGGGAAGGGGGCGTTCGCCATTCCTGGCGAGTCGGTGTACGTGACTGTGGAGGCGGACAAGGCGGAAAAGCCCGTCGCCTGCGTGCCGTCGTCAGCGGTGTTCCGTGATGGAGTGACGCCGTCGGTCTTTGTCCGCGACGAGCACGACGCGGACCGGTTCGTGGTGAAGCCTGTCGTGCCCGGGCGCTCCGCCGCGGGATGGACGGCCGTCACCGGCCTCGACGAGCACGATGAAGTCGTCTCGCGGGGCGTGTACGAGCTCCGCCACGCGCTCCCGGCTGTTGGCGGCGAGAAGAAGTCCGCCGGACACTTCCACGCCGACGGCACCTTCCACGCCGGGGAGGATCATGAATGAGCGCCCTGCGGAAACTGCTGGCGGTCGTCCTTGACTGGCCGAAGACGACGGTGCTGTTCGCGCTGGCGCTCGTGGCCGGCGGCGTGTACGTGTCGCAGCGGCTCGCGGTGGACGTGTTCCCCGACATCAAGGTGCCGCGCGTCACGATCCAGACGGAGGCGGGCGGGCTCACGGCCGAGGAGGTGGAGCAGCGCATCACCGTGCCGATCGAGTCCGCCATGAACGGGCTCAAGGGCGTCACGAACATCCGCTCCAGCTCGGGCGGCGGGCTCTCCTTCGTGTGGGTGGACTTCGACTGGGCGTCCGACCCCGACTCGGCGCGTTTCCGCGTGTTTGAGCGGCTGGGTCAGGTGCGCGAGTCGCTGCCCAAGGAGGCCGAGCCGGAGATCGCGCCCGTCATCTCCGTCTCCGGCGAGATCATGATGGTCGCGCTCGTCTCCGACTCGACGAACGTGACCGGCCTCGCCCTGCGAGAGATCGCGGAGTTTTCGCTCCGCAACCGCCTGCTCGCGATTCCCGGCATCGCGCAGGTCGTCGCCATCGGCGGGAACCTGCCGGAGTACCGCATCGGCTACTCGCCGCGCCAGCTCGCGCAGTACGGGCTCGGCGTCAACGACCTCGCGGAGGCCGTGGGCGCGTCGACACGGCGGAGGACCTCGCCTCGGTGTGGGTGCCGAACGAGGCGGGCACGCCCATCCGCCTCGGCTCGGTCGCGAACGTCTCGCTCGCGGGCGCGCCGCGGCGCGGCAGCGCGTCGTTCAACGGACGGGACGCGGTGGTTGTCTCGATCCAGAAGGCGCCGGGCGGGAACACGCTCGAGCTCACGAAGCAGGTCGAGAGGGCCCTCGATGAATTTGCGCTGCCGCCGGGCGTGCGGATTGAAAAGGACGCCTACCGCCAGTCGGACTTCATCAACCTCTCCATCTCCAACGGACGCAACATGGTGCGCGACGCCGCGCTGATCGTCGTCGTGCTGGGCCTCACGCTGATGAGCTTTCGCGCGCTCCTGATCGTGCTCCTCACCATGCCCGTCAGCATCGGCGCGGGACTCCTCCTCTTCCCGCACCTGGGCCTGGGCGTCAACATCATGACGCTCGGCGGACTCGCGGTCGCGGTCGGCGACATCGTTGACAGCGCGATCATCTTCACGGATATCTTCCGCCGCCGGATACATGGGAATCCGAAGGCGGACATCCTCGCCGCCGCGCTGGAAGTCGCGCCGGGCGTCGCGTTCTCGGGGCTCATCATCGCCCTCGTCTTCTTCCCGCTGTTCTTCCTGAACGGCATGGAGGGCGAGTTCTTCAAGCCGCTCGCCTACGCCTATCTCGCGGTCTTCGCGTGTTCGGTCGTGGCGGCGTTCCTCGTCACGCCCGCGCTGGCGCTCCTCTTCGGCTGGGGAGGGCCACGCTCCGTCGCGGCCGCGGACGGGACAGATCGAGTCCCTCCCCGGGCCGCAGATGCGACAAAACCGCCGCGCGCGCCGTTTGCCGAACGTGTCCTCCAGTGGATCTACACGCCGTTCCTCGCATTGGCGGTCCGGTTCCCGAAGGTGGTAGTCCTCCTCGCAGTCGCGCTCGTGGGGGTGTCGGTGTGGTACGGGGCCCGGTTCGGGTCGAGCTTCCTGCCGCCGTTCCACGAGGACACGTACACCGTGTTCGTGTCGCTCGTGCCGGGAACGTCGCTCGCGGAGTCGGAGCGCGTGAGCGAGAACGTCGTGAAGAAGCTTCTGGAAATCGACGGCGTCCTTTCCGTGACGCGCAAGACGGGGCGCGCAGAGCGCGACCAACATGCGGAGCCGGTTTCGGCGTCGGAGCTGATCGTGCGCGTGGACATGAAGCAAAACCCGGACGAACTGCGCGCGGCGATGAACGCCGTGATCAAATCCGTGCCGGGCGCGTCGTGCATGATCGGCTATCCGATCGCCCACCGCATCAGCGCGGTCCTCTCCGGCAGCGCGGCGGAGCTTTCGCTCAACGTCTTCGGCGACAAGCCGGAGGACATCCGCGCCGCCGCCGCGCGCGCGAAGGAGCTGCTCGCGACAATGCCGGAGGTCGGCGACTTCCAGGCCAACCGCGAGATCCTCGTCGACACCGTGAAGATCGACTACGACCGCGAGCGCCTCGCACACGAGGGATTGACGCTCGCCGACGCGGGCGAACAGGTCTCCGCCGCGTTCAACGGACGCGTCCTTGGCACGGTCGCGGAAGGGCAGAACCGCCGCGACGTGACGCTGCGCATGGAGGAGGGCGAGGCGGACGAAGAGGCCGTGAAGAAACTCCTCATCAAGACGCGGACGGGACGGTTCGTGCGGCTCGACGACATCGCGGACGTCCACCGCGAAGAGGCGTCCAACCTCGTCATCCACGAGAACGGGCGCCGGCAGGCACTCATCACGCTCAATCCCGCGCCCGGCGTCTCGGTGGGCGAGCTCGTCAGCTCGCTGGCGCATCGGCTCGGACCGGAGCTTGCCGCGTTCGGCTGCACGGCTGAGTTCGGCGGCACCTACCAGGCGAACATCAGCGCGCGCCGCACGCTCGTGACGTTCTCGGTGGTCCTGCTCTTCGTCGTCTTCTTCGTCCTCCTCGTGGCCACGAAGGCGCCGATGCGCGCGTTCACGGTGATGGCGACGCTGCCGCTCGCGCTCGTAGGGGCCGTCGGCGCGGTGGCGCTCACGGGGCGGATCGTGTCCATCGCCTCGGCCGTGGGACTCATAACCGTGGCCGGCTTCGTGATCCGGAACGGGCTGTTGCTCGAGAACCGCTATGTCGAGCTTGAGCGCGAAGGGCACGGGCCAATCGAGGCGATCCGTCTCGGCAGCCGCGAGCGGATGGTGCCGATCCTGATGACCTCGCTCACGACCGTGCTCGGACTCGTTCCGATCGTGGTGGCGCTGGACGTCCCGGGCGGCGAGATCCTTGCGCCGCTCGCGGCGGTGCAGCTCGGCGGGCTGGTCGTTGCGACCATCGCCGCGCTCGTCGTGGTCCCCGCACTCTCCGTCATAGTCGCTCCGAGATCCAAAGAGACCTAAGCGCGCAGGCGTCCGTAGGCCTCCTAGCCGATTTCCCGCCCCGCGTTTTTTTGATATACTGTGGCCATGTTCAGCCAGTTTTTCATCAACCGTCCGCGCTTCGCGTTCGTGCTCGCGATTGCGCTCTCCCTCTGCGGCGTGATCGCCCTCATGCAGCTCCCCCGAAATCGCACCTGTCACTATCCGCGTAAGCGCCAGCTACCCCGGCGCGAGCGCGCAGGTGGTGGCGGACACAATCGCGATCCCCGTCGAGGACCAGATCAACGGCGTGGAGAACGTCCTCTACTACTCCTCCACCTGCAACAACTCCGGATCCTACTCCTGCTCCGTGACCTTTGCAAGCGGCGCGGACTCCGACATGGCGCTCGTCAACCTCCAGAACGCGGTCAAGCGCGCCGAGGCGAAACTGCCGTCCATCGTGAAGCAGCAGGGCATCTCCGTGCAAAAGCGCAATTCGGACATGCTCGCGATGTATGCGTTCGCGACGGACGGGCGGAAGTATTCCCTCCAGCAGCTCGGCGACTTCGTGGAGCAGAACGTGAAGGAGGCCGTGATGCGCCTCGAGGGCGTGTCCGTGGCGGAGGTGGCCGCCTCCCAGGCGTACGCGATGCGCGTGTGGCTGAACCCCGTGCGCATGAGCGGACTCGGCATCTCGATCTCGGACATCTCGCGCGCCATAGAGGCGCAGAACGTGCAGGCGGCCGCCGGCACGGTCGGAAGCGAATATTCAAACCGCTACCTCTCCTACAAGCTCAACGTGGACGGCCGCCTGAAGACGGCGGAGGAATTCGCCGCGATCGTGGTGCGCAACGACCCGGAGACCGGCGGGCAGGTGCTGCTCGGCGACGTGGCGCGCGTGGAGATCGGCTCGAAGAGCTATGCGGGACGGAGCGCGTTCAACGGACGCGAGTCGATCGGCCTTTCCGTGTACAAGACTCCCGAGGCGAATTCCCTGGAGGTGGTGGACCGCGTGAAGGCGACGCTCGACGACTGGATGAAGCGTCTCCCCGAGGGCGTGACGTGCGAGATCGCGAACGACGCGACGGCGTTCACGCGTGTGTTCATGCACGAGATCGTGGCCACGCTTTTCATGGCGCTCGGCCTCGTGGTGCTGATCACGTGGCTGTTCCTACAGGACCTCCGTGCCACGCTCGTTCCCGCCGTGGCGATTCCGATCTCGCTCCTTGCGGCGTTCGTGTTCATCTGGGCGTTCGGCTTCACGATCAACATCCTCACGATGTTCGGACTCATCCTCGTGATCGGGTCGCTTGTGGACGACGCGATCGTGGTGGTGGAGAACACGCAGACGCTGATGTCCACGGAGGGGCTTTCCGCGAAGGAGGCGGCGTCGAAGTCGATGCGCCAGATCACCGGCGCCGTGATTGCCACGACGCTCGTGACGGTGGCCTGCTACATCCCGCTCGCGTTCTACGGCGGCATGGTGGGGAAGATGTACATCCAGTTCGCGTTCACGATGTGCGTGGCGCTCTGCCTCTCCACGTGCGTGGCGCTTACGCTCTCGCCGGTGCTATGCTCGCTCCTGTTGCGTCCGCCAAAGGCTCGTCCGCCGCGTCTCTTCGCGCCCGTCAACTTCGTGATCGACGGCGCGCGGAAGGGGTATCTCGCGGTGGTGCGCCTCCTCGTGCGCCATGTTGTGATCTCGGCCCTCCTCTTCGCGGCGGCGGCGGGCGGCTGCTGGTTCCTCAAGGACTGCGTGAAGGAGACGCTTCTCCCCGACGAGGACAAGGGCATGATCATGATGGACGTGGAGCTGCCGCAGGGCGCCACGCTCGAGCGCACGAACCGCGTGCTCGACGACATCCAGAAGCGCATCCAGGGCGTGCTGGGAGTGAAGGGCGTGATGCTCATCTCCGGCAACGGGTCGATGTCCGGCAGCGGCGAACACTGCGGCATGGGCGTGCTGCTGCTCGACCACTGGGACGACCGCAAGACGCCCGAGAAGCAGGTGGGGGCGATCATTGCCGAAATCCGCAAGCGCACGGCGGACGTCTACGCCGCGAAGGTGACGTGCTTCACGACGCCCGCCATCAGCGGACTCGGACGCCTCGGCGGCGTGGGGTTCAACCTCTGCTCCGACACTGGGTCTGACGCCACCGCGCTTGCCGCCGCCGCGCAGGCGTTCGTGCGGCGCATCCAGGAGCTTCCCGAGGCCGGGCGCGTGACGTGCGGCTTCCGCGCAGACACGCCCCAGCTGCGTCTCACGCTCGACCGGCAGAAGGCCAAGTCGCTCGGCGTGGACCCGTCCACCGTGTTCTCGACTCTCCAGAACAAGCTTGCGAGCGTGTACGTGAACGACTTCAACAAGGACGGCCGCGCCTACGAGGTGCTCGTGCAGTCGCAGGCGGACTTCCGCGCGACGCCGGAGGACATCGCCGACCTGCACGTGCCGGGCGCGAACGGCGCGATGGTGCCGCTTTCGGCGATCGGCACGGTCGCCTACGAGATTGGTTCGCGCGAGGTCACGCGCTTCAACAAGATGCCGTCCGCGAGCATCAACGCGCAGGTCGCCCCCGGCGTCGCGCCACTTGAGCTGATCTCCGCGATCGAACGCACGGGCGCGCCGGAGGGCTATCACGTCGAGTGGAGCGAGATGTCGCTTCAGGAGAAGGAGAACCAGGGGCGTCTCGGCCTCCTGATGGGACTCGCCGCGCTGTTCGCGTATCTCTTCCTTGTCGCGCAGTACGAGAGCTGGACGATTCCGCTGCCCGTGATGTGCAGCGTCGTCTTCGCGCTCGCCGGCGCGTATCTGGGCCTCTGGATCACCGGCACGCCGATGAGCATCTACGCGCAGCTCGGTCTCGTGATGCTGATCGGGCTTTCCGCGAAGAACGCGATCCTCATGGTGGAGTTCTCGAAGCAGCAGCGCGAGGAGGCGGGGCTGCCCGTCGCCGACGCGGCGCTGAAGGGGGCGGACCTCCGCTTCCGTGCCGTGCAGATGACGGCGTGGAGTTTCCTCTGCGGCGTGCTTCCGCTCGTCCTCGCGACGGGCGCGGGCGCGGGGTCGCAGAAGGCAATCGGCATCTCCACGTTCTCGGGAATGCTCGCCTCCACGTTCGTGGGCATCTTCTTCACGCCCGCGCTCTACGCGCTATTCCAGCGCCTCCGCGAGTTCGTGAAGGTTTTTCTCCGCCGCTCATAGCATTGCCAGAGGGGGCGGGATATGGTAGAATATGGCGCGTGAATTTGCATCCCATAGTTGAGCGCCTGCTTGAGAAGCGGGGAATATGCGCGGAAGAACGAGAGGAGTTCCTCGATCCGTCTCTTGCGCGTCTGGTGCGCGTGGACGCGCTGCCGGGCGTGCGGGAGGCTGCGGAGGTCATTCTGCCGTTCGTGCGTGACAGGCGCAAGATCGTGGTGTACGGCGACTACGACTGCGACGGCGTGTGCGCGAGTGCGATTCTCGTCTCGGCCCTGCGTCGCCTCGGCGCATTGGCGGATGCATTCGTCCCCGACCGTTTCAAGGAAGGATACGGCCTCACCGCTGCGGCGATCGGACGCCTTTTCTCCGAACACCCGGACGTAGGGCTTGTGGTGACGGTGGACAACGGAATTTCCTCCGTGCGCGAGATTGCCGACATCAAGGCGCGCGGCGTGTCGGTGGTCGTGACCGACCACCACCTGCCGGGTCCGGACCTCCCCGCCGCCGACGCACTCGTAAACCCCCGCGTGGCCGCCGCGCCGGGCTGTGCGGACCTATGCGGCGCCGGCGTGGCGTTCTTCCTCGCCGGAGCGCTCGTGCAGTCCGCCCAGGCGGCAGGCCTTTATAGCGGCGGAAAGTTCGCCGCGCCGCTACTCGTCCTGGCGGGACTTGCCACGGTGGCGGACATCATGCCGCTCCGGGGACAGAACCGCATCCTCGTGGCGCAGTCGCTCGCGATTTTCTGGCGGTGCGCGCCACTTGGGCTGAAGGAGCTCATGCGCTCCGCGTCCCGCGTGACCTCATCGGCCCCCACCTCCCGCGACTACGGATTCCTTCTTTCGCCACGCATCAACGCGACCGGCCGCCTGGAGAGCGCGTCCCTCGCCTACAAACTCCTGATGGAGCAGGACCGCGAGGTCGCGCGCAACCTCGCCGTGCGCGTGAACGGCATAAACGGGCGTCGCCAGACTGAGGAGCGCGAGCTCGCGTTCGCGCTGCAGAGCCAGATCGCGTCCGGCCGCCCAGCCTGCGTGGCGCGCCTTGAGAACGGCAACACCGGCGTGGTCGGCATCGTCGCGGCGCGCTTGATGGAGCGTCTCGGCGTGCCGGTGGCCGTGGCGGTGGGCGACACGGGCAGTGTGCGCGCGCCCGACGGGTACAACGTTCGCGACGCGCTTGCGGCGGCGACCGACGCGCTGGACCGGTTCGGCGGCCATGCGGCGGCCGGCGGTTTTACGGTGAAAGAAGGCCGGTTCGAGGATTTCCGCCGGCTTTTCACCGAGGCGTGCGCAGCGCAGTATGCGAAGGAACGCGAGGCGATCGAACGCGCCAAGGCGGTGGAGCCGGACCTCTGGCTGGAGCCGGGCGACATCACGATGGAGCTGCTTGATGCGCTGAACGTGCTTGAGCCTTTCGGCGAGTGCAACCCGGAGCCCGTGTTCGGGCTGCGGGGCGTGCGTTTCTCCGACGTGAAGCCGATTGGCTCGGAGGGCCAGCACGCCACGTTCGCGTTCGTCAACAAGGCGATTCCGCGCGCCGTCTGGTGGAACCACGGGATGGACGTGGAGGCAATCCGCGCGCACGACGTTCCACGCGACGTGCTGTTCACGCTGATGGAGTCAGACTTCGGCGGCGATTCTCACCTGGAGCTGAAACTGCTGGCAGCGCGCGTCCATGTGCCAGAATGACCTTGCAAAACCTGAAACAGAAAGGCATGGGAATTGAAAACAACAGTACATCCAGTCATGGCGTTGCCTCTGACGGCGTTTCTCCTTTCGCCGTTTCTCGCTCAGGCGGTGACGTTCAACATGCTCTCGTGCTGCCCCGGCGAGGACACCGCCACCGAGGCGCGTTTCGTCTGGCACTCCGACAGCAATGCCTGCCAGCTCTGGTACGCCAAGGCGTCCGCACCGGGCGAAGCCGTCCAGGCGACTTGCGAAAGCGTTTACAAGCCGATTACTTTCAGGAGCAGTGACGTCAGCTACTACAAATACACGGCGGCGCTCTCTTCGCTCGACCCTGGCACGGAATACATCTACTGGGTCGAGGCGGGAGGTTCGCAGTCGGGCGTCCAGAGGTTCAAGACGGCCGGCACGAGTGGAAGCTACAACTTCCTCTGGTTGAGCGACGTACATTCGCATCCCGACGATTCGGCGAAGACGAATTCGGTGAATACGATCATAGCCAACGCGAAGAGCGCGGCAGGATCTCTTGACTTCATCCTCTTTTCCGGCGACATGGTGAAGTTCGGCGCACGCTACGACAACTGGCAGCAGTGGAACGGAAACGCCTCGTTCACGGAATACATGCACGCGCTTTGCCCCGGCAACAAGGAATATTACTACAACGGATCCCAGACTGGAGTAAACGGGACATCGAACAGGATACACAACAAGTGGTTTCTTGCGTGCCGAAACAATCCACAAAACGGAGCGGACGGCATAGAAAGTTCCTATTGGTTCATCCGAGACAGCGTTATGTTCGTCGCCATGGACACATTGGCTGACGAAGGCGTGGATATGGACACGTATGTGTACAACAACGCGTTTGCATTGCAGACCAATTGGTTCGACAGGGTCGTGTCTGCGCAGAAGAGTGCGAGGAGCTTTCGCTACTTGGTGGTATTCCAGCATTACCCGCACTTCACTTACGCTGAAGGCGACGGCTTCTCGTATGGATCAGGAAGATACAAGAAGTGGAAAGACCTTTTTGACAAGCATAAAGTCGATTTCGCCCTGACAGGTGACCATCATAACTATTCAAGGTCGAAGAAACTTCGCGGCGGGAGCGAAAACAGCGAGGGCACCGTTTACATTACCGCGCCGGAAATCGGGACGAGCCTTTATGCGCCATCGGTCAAGTCGGCGTCTAATCTCAACTCGTATGGTGTGACTTCTGGCGACAATCCCACGGTGAAAACGTTGATGGCTACCGCCCACAACGGCGATGAGGCGGTCGGCGGCGTGTGGTTCTCCGTTACGCCGGGGAAAATGACAATGCACTACATAGGCAAAAGTTCTTCGCCGTACGATACGGTCGAAGTCACGCCCAAGGACAGGGGATTCGTGTATTCCGGCGGGACGACGGGGGGCGACGCCACTGCCCACACACGCTATCGTTTCAAGGTCGATGCGCCGAGGAGCGATTCTTGGTGCATGCAGCTTTCCGAAATACAACTTCTCGACGCAAGTGGCACTGCGATTCCTTCAAACTCATTCACCATCGCCTACGACTCGACGACGAGACCTGCCGACGGGGGAGACACGTATCCGTCGAACGAGAGCCCTCCCAACGCCGTTGACGGCCGTCTCGACACAAAGTGGCTTGACTGGCGCGCGGGCCTGTCCGAATCGGCGGCAACCCGTTCCGTCGTCTGGCTCGACTTCTGCTTCGACAGTCCGACGACGGTGTATGGCTACCGCTGGTACACCGCCAACGACGCGCCCGAACGCACGCCTGTCTCGTGGACGTTCTCCGCCTCCGACGACGGCGGCGCGACGTGGACCGTTCTCGACAAGGTCGAGGATTACGACACCACGACGGATTACAACGCCCTCGCGTATTCCAAGCGCATCGAGACTCCCCAGCCTCCCGCGCCAGGGGGCGTCCACGGCAAGTGGCTCGGCGGAAACGGCGGCAACCGGTTTTCCGTTGCGGCGAACTGGGACGACGGAGAGGTTCCGGAGGCGGGCGATGCGCTCGACTTCTCGTCCGTGACATCCGCGACGACGATTGAGGCGGACGTCAACGCGGCGTTCGACGCGGTCACGATGGGCACGGGCGTCGTGACATTCACGGGCAATCTCACGGCGACGTCATTCTCCGACACGTCGAAGATCGCCGTCGGCGCGAATGCGACCGTCACGCTCGTCGGTGATTTGACTTACACCACCACGGGCGGCGGCTGGATGCTCAATCGGCTCGACGGCATGTTGGTCGTCACGGGGAAGATTATCGTTTCGGGAACTGCGGACATGAAGCTCGCGCAGACAGTCGGCTCAAGCGGCGTTGCCGTCGTCAAGGGACTTGTCAGCAATGGTGGCACGTCCTGGACGTTCCGGCTCAACAGGAGCAATTCGGGCGATACGGCCCGCTGGGTGATCGGCGAGGACGGCCTTTCGGGCGGGAGCGGATTCTGGATGCTGGCGGCCAGTTCGTCGTCCAGTGCGATTCTCCAGCCGAACACGAACGACTTCACGATCGCGGACTGGGTCGGCGCCCGTTCCGGTCCGTCGCTGACGGTCAACACGACAGGCTGGGGCGACGGCGTGGGGCATGTCGTGAAGGCCACTAAGGGATTCATCCGGGAGGGCGTGGTGACGGTCGCCGGCGCGGGAACGCTCGTCTGCGATTACGACGCCTCCGCAGGCGCCTACGGGCAAACAGCCCACAGCGTGTCCTTCAACGTCAGGGACACGGCGACCATGTCCCTTGCGGCGGGCTCGAAAATCGGCACGGGCTGCGTGACGGTCAACTCCGGCGCGGCACTTTCTTTGCCCGGCACGGGGACGGCGACGATGGGCGGCACGCTGACGCTTCAGGGCGGTTCGCGGATTGTCGTTGGTGCGGCGGGCGCGGGGCGCCCGCCCTACCTTACGGCGAAGGGTGTTTCGCTTGCGGGGAATAGTATCACGGTCGAGATTCCTTCGCAGGCCGTCGGCACGTTCACGGTGCTGACGCGGACGGATGGCTCCTTCTCCGACACCGACCTTGCGAAGCTCTCGCTCTCCGTCGCATCGCCGGACGTGTCGCTCGCGTCCAGCCTCGTCCTTGCGGACGGCGGCAAGTCCATCGCGGTTTTGACTGTCGCGGCCTGGCCCGCGAATTGGAACGGAGGTCACGCCGCGAATGCCGCGATGCAGACGGCGTTCACGGCATGGGCGGCGACTCCGGGAAACGACGCGACGGCCTCGCGGGCGGAAGGGGCGTTCCTGCTGGGGCTGGACCTTGCGGACTACACGGAGGACATGAAGATCGTGTCGCTGGCGCTTCAGGGCAACAAGTTCACGATCGACACCAATGTGGATCTCACGAAGGTGCGCGGACGCCTGTACGTGCTCGTGGCCGATTCGCCGGCGGACATCGTGAAGTCGGGAACGAAGATCACCGGTACGGTTGCCGACATCACCAAGCTGGTCAATATCGACTCATCCGCCCCCGCGAAATTCTTCAAGGTCGGCGTTGACTATACAGTTGGCGATCAATAAGGCAAGGATATGAAAACGAAATTCGTTAGGCCAGAGATTGGCTCGGGCGGGGACGGGCACACGTTCCCGGGCGCGACATATCCCTTCGGTCTTGTGCAGCCGTCTCCTGATACGGGACGGGAAGGATACCGCTACTGCGCCGGATACCGTTACGAGGACGACCGTATCCTCGGCTTCTCGCAGACGCACCTGAGCGGCACTGGATGCGGCGACCTCGGCGATATCAGGATCATGCCGTTCGTCGGCGAGGCGTCGCCGAACGTCTCGTCCGCGTTCCGCAAAGAGACTCAGTTCTGCACGCCCGGCTACTACGCCGTCACGCTCGACGACTGTGGCGTGCGCGTGGAGGCGACTGCCGCCGCGCATACAGCGGTCTATCGCTTCACGGGCGTGGGGGCGAAGGCGATGCGGCTTCTCCTCGACTGCCAATGGGGTATCGGCGGGAAGGTACTCGCGAAGACGATTCTTTCAAGTGACGTGCGCGTGCAGGGAAGGCGGATTGTCTCCGGCACCAACGTGCGCAAGCACTGGGTGGAGAGGCGCTATTCGTTCGTCATCGAGACCAACCGTGATTTTGAGGTGCCTGTTACGCTTGAACCGCTCTCTCCCGATGAGAAGGCACCGCGCCTGGTGCTTTCGTTCGGAGAGGGTAACGAGCCGCTGGTCGTCAAGATCGGGTATTCGCTTGTTGACGAGGAGGGTGCGCGCCGCAACATGGACGCGGAGTGTTCGGGATTCGATTTTGACACGGTGCGCGCGGCGGCGGAAGGCGAATGGGAGCGGCAGCTCTCGCGGATGGACGCCGAGGGGACGGACGACGAGAAGACGAACTTCTACTCTGCGCTCTACCGTCTGCTCATCCAGCCCGCCAACATCGCGGATGTTGACGGACGCTATCGCGGCGCAGACGGCGAGGTGCGTATCGCACCTAGCGGGCGCTATTATTCGACGCTTTCGCTCTGGGACACGTTCCGCGCGGCGCATCCGATCCACACGCTGATCTCCTCCGAGATGGGGGACGATTTCGTCGAGACGATGCTGGAGCACCAGAAGGCAGCCGGATTTCTCCCGATATGGACGCTCATGGGACGGGACAACCAGTGCATGATCGGCACGCATTCCGTGCCGGTCATTGTAGACTGGTTCCTGAAGACAGAGGCGATCTCGCGTCCCGCCGCGCCCGGCGGGGCGGATGCCGCGTCGCGTCATGCGCGCGACCGCGCGTTCTGGGAGGCGGCGTTCGCGTCGATCAAGGATTCGCTCACCAACCTCCATGAGGGGCGCATTCTCGAGGATTGGCCCGTCCTCGACGAGTACGGGTACTACCCGAACGACATCGTGACGAGCGAATCCGTCTCGCGTCTCCTTGAGTGCTGTTACGACGACTGGTGCGCGGCGCGGATGGCGGAGCGTCTAGGTTTCGCGGATGATGCGGCTTTCTTCCTGAAGCGTTCGCGCAACTGGCGGAACGTGGTCGATCCCGAAACGCATTTCGTGCGCGGACGCGACACCAAGGGAAACTGGACTACGCCGTTCAACCCGCTTGCGCTCGGACGCAACGCCGGGACGGGAAGCGACTTCACGGAGGGGAACGCCTGGCAGTGGACGTGGCATGTCCTGCACGAGCCCGAGGCGCTCATTGAGGCTGTTGGCGGTAAGGAAGTCGCAGGCGAACGGCTCTGCCGTCTCTTCACGATCGAGGCCGACGAGTCCGAGACCGGAACGTGCGACGACGTGACGGGGCTCATGGGACAGTACTGCCACGGCAACGAGCCGAGCCACCATGTCATCTACCTCCTGCGGTACGCCGACCGCGCGGCGCGTCAGGCGGAGCTGGTGCGGGACGTGTTCGAGAAGTTCTACGTCAACAAGCCCGACGGGCTCTGCGGCAACGATGACTGCGGGCAGATGAGCGCCTGGTATCTCTTCTCCGCGATGGGCTTCTATCCGATGAACCCCGCGAGCGGCGAATACGTGCTTGGAGCACCCCAGTTGCCCAAGATTGTGCTTCACCTGCCATCTGGTGCTGGCAAGACCTTCGCCATAATTGCAAAAAACCTCTCACCCAAAAACAAATACGTCAACTCAGTCGCGCTCAACGGCGTGCCGCTGGAGAGCTTCACCATCCGCCATGAGGATGTCCTGAATGGCGGCGAACTCGTTTTTGAGATGAAAAGCTGATTTCCCGTATGACGAGCGAAGACATAGAATCGCAGTCCTTTTGGAAAATGTTGGCTTTGCGGGCAGGGCGTAATTTTGGTACAATAATCGCCCACAGGAAAAAAGAAGGATTCCTTAATGAGAAAAATAAATACGTTCGCGGCTTGCATGATGTGCACGTGCTTGGTTTGGGCGCAGGGTACCGCATCATTCCAGCAGGAGATTGCTGAAAAGGCGAAGGGACTCGAGATCGTGGGAGGTGGCATCCCCGGCGTGATCCTGGTGGCGGGCGAGCCGGCCTTCCCGCTGGTCTGGGGACGCATCGGAAACGCGCGCGTGCCGGTGGCGGCTGCCACCCGCATGGGGAATGGGCGGGTTGTTGCGTTGAGCCACCAGCTGTTTGTCTTGGAGGAGGGGATGCAGAAGCCGTCGAATGCGGCGTTCGTGCGGTCGGCGCTCACGTGGCTCGCGGGTGGCGTGGAGCGGCCGAAGACGCTTTACTATGACGCGCGCATGAGGGGTTATCGCAACACGCTTGCCCCATGCAAGGATTCGCAAATCGAGGCCATCAACAGCCTCGATCAGCTGAAGGACATCGTGTTGCCCGCCGTGGTCCTACTCAGTCCCGAGTCGCATAGCTTGAAGGACATGCCGAAGGTGCGCGCGTTCATCGAACGCGGGGGCGGCGTCCTCTGCTCCGTGGTCGGATGGGGATGGTATCAGATTAATCAAAAATCGTTCAAGACGGAGAGCGCGTTCAACGCGCTGCTCGGTCCGGCCGGCCTCTACACGGGTGACTACTCGGCTTCGCCCGTCGAGGGGAAGTTCTTCAAGGCCGTGGGGCGGTCTACGCTCCCGATGAGCTGTGCAGAGGCGTTGCAGCTGGCCCAGGGGACGAGTACGCTGAAGTCCAACGCCCATTCGGCTCGCCAGGCGTCGTTCCTCCTCTCGGCGTTCTGGCAGATCCTGCCGGACGACGAGCGGCGTTACAGGCCGCAGATCGCGGACATGTTCGGCGGAGACCGTCCGCAGCCCGTTCCGTCGCCCGAGCATCCGATCGGTGTGGAGCAGCTGCGCGACCGGCTGGCGCTGACCGCGTTTCAGGACGACTGGCTGAGGGAGCCGGCGAAGGTGTGGCCCGCACATCCGGCGGCGAAGACTTATCCCGGCGTGCCGGAGTCAAAGCAGCGCGAGACGCGCACGGTTGCGGTGGACCTCTCGGTACCGCGCTGGCACGGGACGGGTCTGTTCGCCGTGGCGGGCGAGCCGTTGACGGTCACGCTTCCGCAGGGGATGGAGAAGGCAGGGCTGCGTCTGCGGATCGGCACCACGACCTGTCGGGTGACGGCGCATGAGAAGTGGAGCCGCGCGCCGGTGGTGGACGTGGAGGTGCCGCTCAACAAGACGGAGACGCGCCTGTCTTCGCCGTTCGGCGGCATGGTGTACGTGGTGGTGCCCGAAGGGAAGACGGGGACGGTGCAGGTCAAGATCGGGCCGGCCTGCCCCGCGCCCTGGTTCGTGAAGGGACGCGACATCGCCGCGTCGTGGCGGGAGACGCTCCGTAACATGCCGGCGCCGATGGCGGAGATCGAGAGCGACAAGGTAGTCTTCACCGTTCCGTCGTCCCTCATCCGCGAGATGGAAGACCCCCTGCCCTTGCTGGGGGTCTGGTCCGAAATCATGGACCTTGACGCCTGGCTGACGGTGATTCCGGCAAAGCGGAGCTCGCCGGAGCGGTTCTGCATTGACAAGCAGCTGTGCGCTGGGTTCATGCACGCCGGGTATCCCCTCATGGTCCCGTCAGGGAGCGCGCATCTGTTGCTGGACGCGCAGACGGTCCGTGAAGGGAAGGCGGAGAACGTCTGGGGCTTCTTCCACGAAATGGGGCACAACCACCAGAACTACGACTGGACGTTTGACGGGACGGTCGAGGTGACGGTCAACTTCTTCACGCTTTACTGCATGGAAAAGATCTGCGGCTTCAAGCCGCGCCAGACGCGGATGGGGAGCCCGTCCATCAAGAGAAAGTACGAGGCCTGGCTGGCGGCGGGGCATCCCTTCGACCAGTGGAAGTCCGATCCCTTCCTGGCGCTGGAGTTTTTCCTGCGTCTGCAGGAGCGGTACGGCTGGGAGGCGTTCAGGAAGATGTTCGCGGAATACCGGACGCTTCCGAAGAGCGAGCGTCCGAAGAACGACTACGAGAAGCGCAAGCAGTGGGCGCAGAGGTTCTCCCGTATTGTCGGGGAGGACATCTACGAGCAGTTCAACATGCTGCGCAACCCCGGCGAACCTCCGTTCACGCCTCCGCAAGAGGGCGGACAGAAGTGATGGCTGTGGGCGGCGGAGGTGGCATCTGTAAGCTTTGTTTCGCTTCACCCGCCCGCTTCAGCCCGTCGTCGTTCCTGTAGCGCAAGGCGGTCAAATTGTGATATACTATTCCCCACATCCAGACAGGGCTTTTCAGTATGGCGCATGAACTGGCGGCCCAAAAAAGACAGGAGAAGAAAAATGAAAACTTTTGGTATGCGAGCCGTGTTGATTGGCGTAGCGGGCTTCATCGTCGGCTGTTCGTCGGGTCCCAAGTTCAACGGCCCCAAGCCTGGCGAGACGTGGTACGTCTCGACTGAGCGGGCGATCGTGCGGCAGTCGCCGAGCGAACTCTCGCCGGCGGTGAAGACGCTGGCCTACAAGGATCCTGTCGCCGTGGCGAAGGACGTGCGCGTGTCGCCGCCGTTCACTGGCGACCGAAAGCTTTTCCCCGAAGAGCTGATCCCCGGTTGGGTGCAGCTGAAGGGCGGCGGTTATCTGGCCGTGCCGGGACTCGCGCGCGATTGGCTGATCGCGAACCAAAATCCCGCCGAGGAAATTTCTGCCGAAGGAATGACGGTTGCGAAACGGGGGTTCTCTGAATCCGAAGACGAAGTGGAGCTGACATCGATGCGCGGCGCCGCAGGTGCGGGCAAGGCGGCCGCCAAGGCTGATCCAGCAGCGGTGGCGCGCGTGCTCGCCGCCTACAAGCCGATGTCGGACGCGGAGAGGGCGGAATTCATCCGCGCCGGCGGGTTGCAGGGGAATCCGGTGAAGCCCGAGGTGTTGCAGATCGAAGGGCCCAGTGCCGGGACGTCGTTGCTGGCGGGAACGCAGAAGCTCGGCGCAGTCGGCCTTGGGGTGGTGGCGGACGCCGCCGGGCGGTCGGAAGGAGAGGGCGCCAAGCTGGTCTCAGCCGCAGGCAAGACGGCGTCGGGCCTTGTCTACAGCGAGATTGGTCCCGTTCAGGAGTTCCAGCTGGGCCGTGCAGTTGCCGCACGCGTGCTTCCGCTCTACCCGGTTCTGCCGCAGAATGACCCGCGCACGGTCTACCTCAACAAGCTCGGACACGCGATTGTCGCGGCGTCTAACGATCCGATGCCGTACCATGGCTACTGCTTCGTGATGCTTGACAGTGAAGAAGTTAACGCATTTGCGGTTCCTGGCGGTTTTGTGTTCGTGACCACGGGCATGCTGAAGTTCCTTAAGGACGAAGACGAGCTGGCGGCGATTCTCGGACACGAAATGGGCCACATCGAGTTGCGCCATGGCATGCGCGCGGTCGGTACGGAAAAGATTCTCAGGTTGTTTTCTTTGCTGAAGGAACTCGGCTCCGCAAAGGAACAGGGGAGCGCGCAGGACCTGCTTGTGGCCCAGGTCAGGCAGTTGGTCGACGAGGTGTTCGAAAAGATGTTCACGTCTGTCCGCAACGGCTACGGCATCGAGACGGAAAGTCAGGCCGATTGGCGGTCCATCCAGCTGTCGCACGCGCTTGGCTACGACACGAAGGCCCTCTATGATATCCTTGAGCGCTTCAAGGCGACGAAGGGATCGTACGGCGGTGCCAGCTATCCGGCGGAGCGCGGCAAGGACGTGCTGAAGTACCGTCAGCAGCTTGGATGCCCTGACGGGGCCGTTTCCGGACGTGACGTGCGCGCGGCGCGCTACAAGGCCGCAGTAGGTATGTGACACGGCATACGGGAGGCGTGCGCGCCATGGTGTCAGACCACGACTTGGAACAGGACAGGAGAATCGGCGCCAACACCGAGGCCATCGCGTTGATGGTGCGGTACATGCGCGAGTTGCGTGACCACTTCGAGCCGTTTATTGGCCTCGCCGAGAAAGTGTCCGAGAAGTGGGCGAAGCTCATTAAGCTGGTCAAGGTGTTCGCCAAGCTTGGTGTCGTTGCCGTCATTTTCTTCAAGGCGGGCGGCTGGTACCTGAATAAACGTCATCTGCACAAGATGGCGGACAGGTACGCCGAGGTCGCCCGACGGCTCTACTATTCCGAGAACAATCCTGATGTGGCGCTGCCGTTTGTGGACAAGGCGATAGAGATTGAGAACGAGAACCCGGACTACATTTTTTTCCGGTCGTACATAAAGGGAATGGCCGCCACGCGTAAACTCCTCAACCTTGGAAGGCCCTTCAACAAGCAGGAGCTGGACCAGGCGCATCAGGCGCTCGCGGAGGCCGTGTACTTGCAGGGGTTGGAACCGAATCGCCCGGAACCTTATATTCTCCAGGGGCAGATTCTTTCTGCGTTGAAAGAGCCTGTACGTGCCAAGGAGGCGATCCTCAAGGCAGTCGAGCTTGACCCGTCGAGCGACTTCGCCCACGTCCGTCTGGCCATGGTCCAATTGGACGAAGAGGACGTGGCGGGTGCCGGGAAGTCGCTTGACCGCGCGCTGGAACTAAATCCCAAGTCGAAGTGGGCATGGCTCTGGAGGGGCATCCTTGCAAACGACTACCGAAAGGACAAGGCCGCCGCGCGCGCATGCTATGAAAAAGCCCTCGAACTCGATCCACGGTTCGACATGGCGCTCTACAACTTGGGGGCGACCTGGCTGGACGGTAAGGAGAAGGACTACGCCAAGTTACGCGAGTTCATGCTGAAGGCGTTGAACATCAACCCGGACTACAAGGAGGCCTGTTACCTAATCGGCTGGACCTACGGCGATGAGGACAACTATCCTGTCGCGAAAATCTGGATGGACAAGGCTGTTGCGCTCGACAGCAGTTTCCTGGAAGCCTACAAGTGGCGCGGGGTCATCAATGCAGAGATGGAGAAGTACGAGGATGCCGTGCGCGACTACAATTCCGCTATCCAGCTCGACCCGATGAACGCCGATCTGTACGTCCGGCGCGCCCGGGTAAACGAGAAGCTCGGGCGGATCGACGTCGCCCTCATCGACCTCCGCTTCGCCTACGATCTCAAACCCGATGCGCCCCGTACGCTTATGTATCTCGGCGACGTGTACGTGAAGACGGGTCAGGTAAAGTTGGCGTTGGATTATTACGACCGGGCAATTGCCCTTAAGCCGACCAGCGACGACGCATACGCCCGAAAGGCTGACGTCCTTTTCGGACTGGGACGGAAGGAGGATGCGTTGGCAGCCATCGAGAAGGCCATCGGGGTCGCGGCCAAGAAACCAGAGCGGTTCTGGTTAAAAAAGGGCGAATTGCTTGAAACGCTTAAGCGCCTGGCCGACGCGCGGGCTGCTTATGCGAAGGCCAGGACGCTTAATCCGAAGCTGCTGGTCGCCTGGCGTAAGGAGATGGAGCTCGCGCAGGCGGTAGGGGATTCGGCAGCCGCTGAGGTGGCAAAGGCCAAGTATCTGGAACTTGACCCGACGGGCAAGAAGTGATTGTCGCGCGGCGCCGGAAAATCCAGTGGGCGACCGCATCTTAAGGAGAAGTAGATTCAAATGAACACAGTTCTTATCGGCTCCCAGTGGGGAGATGAAGGGAAAGGGAAAGTCATCGACGTCCTTACGGATAAGGCGGACGTGGTGGTGCGCTACCAGGGCGGCTCGAACGCCGGTCACACCGTGATCGCGGAGGGCAAGAAGCGCGTGCTGCGCCTCATCCCGAGCGGCATCCTGCACGAGGGCAAGACGTGCATCATCGGCAACGGTGTGGTGATGAACCCGCTCGACCTCATCGAGGAGATCGAGGCCATGCGTAAATCGGGCGTTGAGCCGAAGGGGCGTCTCTTCATCTCCACCCGCACGCAGATGGTGATGCTCTACCATCGCGCGCTCGACAAGGCCGAAGAGGCCGCCCGCGCGCCAGGCAAGAAAATCGGCACGACGGGCCGCGGCATCGGTCCAGCCTACGCCGCGAAGGTGAGCCGCACAGGGCTCCGCTGCGGCGACATGCTGCGCGACGACTTCACGGATATCGTGCGCGAGCAGGTGGAGGAGACGAACCGCAAGCTGAAGATGCTCCGCGCCGAGCGCGTGGATGCGGGCGACGTGCTGGAGGTGCCGGGCTGCACGGTGACGGACTACCAGCTCGATGCGGACGAGTTTGCGCGCATCTACGCGGTCGCGAAGGAGAAGCTCTCCCCCTACATCATCGACACGGTCCCCTACCTCCACGCCGCAAAGGCGGCTGGAAAGTCCATCCTCTGCGAAGGAGCGCAGGGCACGATGCTCGACATCGACTTCGGCACGTATCCCTTCGTGACGAGCTCGAACCCGACCTCGGGTGGCGCGTGTATCGGCTCCGGACTCTCCCCGCGCGACATCGACTGCGTGGTGGGCGTGGTGAAGGCCTACACGACGCGTGTGGGCGAGGGACCGTTCCCGACCGAGCTCTACAACGCCGTGGACATGCAGGATCCAGACGGCAAGGCGATGGCGGAGCGCGGACACGAGTTCGGCGCCGTCACGAAGCGTCCGCGCCGCACGGGCTGGTACGACGCCGTGATCGCGCGCTACGCGCAGCAGGTGAACGGCGTGGACTACTGGGCGCTCACGAAGCTCGACGTGCTGGACACGATCGCCAAGATCAAGATCTGCGTCGCCTACGAGCTGGACGGGAAGCGGATCGACACGATCCCCTCGTCCGCGAGCGACCTCGCGCGCGTGAAGCCGATCTACGAGGAGATGGACGGCTGGCTGTGCGAGACCTCCAACATCACCCGTATCGAAGACCTTCCGCCCAAGGCGAAGGCATACGTGGAACGTCTCGTGGAGCTCTCGGGCGCAAAGCTCGGCATCCTCTCCATTGGCCCTGCCCGTGAATCAACCATCCGGATCGCGCTGTGAACCACGTGTTGAAAAGAACGCTGACGGGTTTGACCGTCGGAGTAGGAGTCATCGCGCTATTCCTGTGGTGTCCGATGTGGGCCGTTGGCGGGATTGTGCTGTTACTTTCGTGTCTCGCGCAGCTGGAGTTCTACCAGCTTGCGAAGAGATATGAGCCGGTTACGTGGCTTGGTATTCTGGCAGGTGCGGCGTGGATCCTTTGTACGGGATACATGGACGCGAACGAGCTTTCGGGGCCGGTGTGCTTTTTCACGCCGTTTGCGTTCGTCATAGCGTTTTTCGCGTTGTGTACATGGGTGCTGTTCCGCCAGCGCTACGCAAATCCTGCTGGATCAATCGCATCGACCATGCTCGGGTTCTTCTACGTGCCGTTTCTGTTTTCGTATTTCCTGAAGGTGATCGACCTTGGTGCCGCGCCGGACGCGCCGCGCATCGGACTATACACACTGTTCGCGCTCATCGCGACGGCGAAGTTCTCGGACACGGGCGGGTTCGCGTTCGGCATGGCGTTCGGGAAGCACAAGATGTGTCCGTCGATTTCGCCCAAGAAATCATGGGAGGGCTTGGCGGGTTCGATGCTCTTCTCGGCGGCGACGGCATGCGTGTTTCTCGCCATAGCGCGCCACCATGGGTGGGGTGCGGTCGTAAACGCATGGAACTTGCTGACGTATCCGCTTGCGGCTGCTGTCGGGGCGCTGATAGCCCTGCTCGCCACTGTGGGGGACCTGATCGAGTCCCGCTTCAAGCGTGCGTGCGGCGTGAAGGACTCGGCTACGTTCATGCCGGCGGGCATGGGCGGTTTCCTTGACATGTTTGACTCGATTCTCTTCATCCCCGCGCTGCTCTATTTCCCGCTTTTCTACCTAAATGTCCACGGCGATTTCAGATAGGTGAGAACTGAGTAATCGCTACAGAGAATTCCGCCCCCGCTTGACAAATCGGCGTTTTTTTGAGATACTATTCTCGCCTCG